>JAVVOA010000014.1:0-31717 GCA_036656515.1 Oscillospiraceae bacterium
GAAAAAGAAACTTACCATGGACGAATTCTTGGAATACGTTCTCATTATGTTAATCATTGCCGCCATTGCCGTCATCGGCAACTGGGTCAGTAGCAAATTCACCACTTCTCTGGTCGAATCCATCCCCGGCATTCTGATTCTGCTGGCGATTGCAATTGTCGGCACCACGCTGGCAAAGCTCATCCCTGTGAATATCCCCGCCATTATTTACATCACTGTTATCGGCATTCTGCTGGCGATTGAGGGCAGCCCCACCGCCGCCTATGTGACAGAGGCCGTGGGCAAAATCGGTCTGCTTCCGCTGGCGACGCCGGTGCTGGCCTATGCGGGCGTAAATATCGGAAAAGACTGGGCAGAATTTAAGAAAATCGGCTGGAAGGGCATTGTGGTGACACTCTGCGTTATGATTGGCACCTTTGTGGGCTCCGCCGTGATTGCCCATGTGATTCTTGCCGCTCAACACATCATCTAAAACAGGCTTACCCGTCACTCGATTGTCAAAACGACAGTACAGACCACCCAGCGGTGGTTTGTACTGTCGTTTTTTGTGCAGGAGCAAAGCCCTATCCCTTTTCCAAAAGCGGATAATTCAGCAGAATCGGTCAATAAGTCCACACTTCTGGTAAAAGACAGCGGCCGCATATCTTGATAGAATAGAAATCACTCAGGGAGCTTCCTGCCACTCCCGCTAGCCCCCGCGATTTGACAAAGCTCTGTTTTGCTCTTGTCAGACGGGTTGCACTTTTTAGAAAAACGTTTCCCCGCATATGCGGCGGGAATGGATGAGAAAGGACAAAAATTATGCTGAAACACACCAAGCAGACCGACCCTGTATTGGCAAAACTCGTAGAGGCTGAGCTGACCCGTCAGGAGCACAACATCGAAATGATCGCCTCGGAGAGCACCGCTCCTCTGGAGGTCATGGAACTCAGCGGCAGCGTTTTCACCAACAAAACGCTAGAGGGCTATCCCGGCTCCCGCTTTCAGGCAGGCAGCGAGATTGCCGACGAAGTGGAGCGCTTGTGCTGGGAGCGCGCCAAGGCGCTGTATGGTGCCGAGCATGTAAACGTACAGGCCTATTCCGGCTCCACCGCCAACTACACCGTGTTCGCCTCCATCTTGAATCCCGGCGATAAAATCATGGCCATGCGTCTGGATCAGGGCGGACATCTGACCCACGGAAGCCCCGCCAACTGGGTCAGCAAAATCTATAACCATGTATTTTACGGTGTCGATAAAACCACGGGTCAGATCGACTATGATGCCTTAGAGGCCATGGCTCACGCAGAAAAGCCCAAGCTGATTATCTGCGGTGCCAGCTCTTATCCCCGTCTGATCGACTATGCGCGCATCGGCAAAATTGCGGAAGACGTAGGTGCCTATTCCCTCTGCGATATGGCGCATGTTGCCGGTCTGGTTGCCGCCAAGGTCATTCCCAGCCCCATCCCCTATATGGACTTTGTCTCCTCCTCCACCACCAAGACCTTCTGCTCTGGCAGAAGCGGCATGGTGTTCTGCAAGGAAAAGTTCGCCAAAGTGTTGGATCGGGGCACCTTCCCCGGCAGTCTGGGCTCCATCCATTTGCAGACGATGGCGGCAAAGTGCTGGAGCTTCCAGTATGCCGCAACACCGGAATTTCACGACACCATGGTGCAGCTCCTGAAAAACGCCCGCTGCCTTGCCGAGGAGCTGAAAAAGCTGGGCTTTGATTTGGTCAGCGGCGGAACGGACAACCATCTGCTGGTGGTGGATTTGCGCAACAAGCATGTGACCGGAAAAACCATGCAGATTGCTCTGGACAAGGTGGGTATCACCGTTAACAAGAATATGATTCCCTTCGACGAGGAAAAGCCCTTCATCACCAGCGGCATCCGCATCGGCCTCACTTCCGTCACCCAGCGGGGTCTGAAAGAGCCCGAGATCGTGGAGATCGCCAAGATTATCGCACAGGTCACCGGTGCGCCCGAGGACGAGGCGAATCTCGCCGAATGCCGTGCCAAGGCCGAGGCCTTGATTGCCAACTTCCCCCTCTACCCCGCCGGCTCCTTCGAGGACTAAGAAGCGGTCGGTTCCTCCCCTCCCCCCCTCGCACACGCAAAAGGATTGCCAGGCAAATGCTTGGCAATCCTTTTGCACGTCACCTCGCCCGATCCGGCTCTCGCGCTATCGCAGAAAGCTGGCAGGTGTTTTTCCGGTAAAAAACTTGAAATGCTTATAAAAATTATTCAGGCTCTTATATCCCACCCCATAGGCGGTCTCCTTGATGCTCTCTCCCGCGTGGAGCATCTGTACCGCCTGATCGATCCGCACCTTGTTGATATAGGTCACCGGCGAAATGTCCAGATATTTTTTAAACAGGTGGGCAATGTGGCTGGTGGTGCAGCAGGCATCCTGCGCCAAATCCACGATTTCAATTTTCTCTGCATAGTGGAGATGGATATAGGACAGCGCTTGATTGAGTGTGTCGTTTGGCGTAAAGTTCCAGCCGATCGCACGGATAATCGCCTGTCGCAGCTGTGCGATGTCAATGGGCTTTGAGAGGATATCCCGCACACCCAGCCGCAGGGCTTTCTGTGCATAGGAAAAGGTATCATAGACGGTGATCACAATGATCTTTGTGTTGCAGTTGTGCAACTGCTCTATGACCTCAAATCCGTTGAGTGCCGGCATTTGAATATCAAGAAAGGCCAGATCCGGCTGCTCCTGCCGAATCAGCTCCAATGCGCTCTGCCCATTGGATGCGGTTCCCACAATTTCGATGGGCAGCCCCTCAGATTTGATAAAATAGCGGATAATGGTCTGGGCGGCGGTCTCATCATCACAGATGACAGCTCTGATCATGTGAAAACTCCTCCATTCGTTTCGCGGGAAGCAATAGCCGGATTCTGGTACCAAAGGCCGCGCCGGACTGGATTTCAAACGAGAATTCCTCATTGTAGATTGCCTTCAGCTTGCTGTATACCATGGACAGCCCGTGGGCAGAATTTGTGCTCATTGCCGCAGTCAGACGGCGGCAGGTATCCCGATCCAGCACGTTTCCGTTGTTGCCGATTGAAAAATCCAGCGCCCCGTCATGGGCGTGAAACTGGATATCCAGATGCTTTTCCGTCTCATCCACAAAGCCGTGGGTAAAGGCGTTTTCGGCAATGGGCATCAAAAAATTAAAGGGCACCATCCATTGCTCCTGCTCCACATCGATATCATAGCAAATGGTCAATCCGCTCTTATACCGCAGCTTTTGCAGGTTGAGATAGGCATCCAGATAGCCAAATTCCTTGTCCAGCGAAATCGTATTGCTCTGGTTACGCAGTGTATAGTGAAACATTTTAGAAAGATCCACAATGGATTGATACAGCCCAAACACGCCGCCGTCCAGCGCCATCGACGCCATTTGATTGAGTGTATTGAAGAGAAAATGGTTGTTGATTTTCAGATCCGTCATGGTGGTCTCCGCCGTCTTCAAATCCGCCACCAGCAGCTCCTGATACTGCTTTTTATCCGCCAAGTCCAAGTCCTTCTCCACCAGTTCTTTTTTAAAGACATCAAACTCGCAGAAGTTTACGATGGCCCGGACAATACGCCGCAGCAACATATGCACCCCGTAAATCGCGCTCTTGGGCACATCATATACGTCCTCCATATAGTCATCCGCAGTATAGGCCGTGTGGATAAACCCGCCCTGCACATAGCCCAAAAACATGCCCCGGAACAGAATCGGCTCGAGAAAGGAGGTCAGCCCATAGGGGCACTTAAACCACTCCTCCGCATAGGATTTTTCAAACCGTCTGGGGTGCATACAGGGTGCCTTGTCGCTGAGGATGCCATCGGCACAGCGGCTCCGGCAAAAGGATGGAAAAAAGCGGCTGTGGGCAATTTTATTGCCCCTGTCGTCAAAAATGATCCATGTATAGCGCATGGTATCCAAAAACTGGCTGCGCAGTCCATCCACGGCCAGATAGAGCGATTGTGTCGCCTTTTGCGTCGCCTCCTGTATTTGATCCGGGTGGGAAAAGCTCAGGTTATCCATCTGAATTTCCTCTGAACAGGACACCATGAGGTGGCGGCAGGGGGTATCGCCGGTGTTCCACATCTCGTGAATCACACCGGACTTCCAGTGGTAGATGCTGCCGCTGGGCATATCCACCCGCTGTCCGTCCAAAAGGCTATAGCCGTTGCCGTGAAACATATACAGCACCTGCTCGTTGTAATGCACATGGGCGCTCATATGGGCAAAGGGAGAGATGGTCACAATTCCCACGTCCAGTTCCAGATCGTTCTCATCCACACGCTGGGAATACCAGTCAATATAGCCCCAGCTCGTATATTGTCTATCCATGCCTGTCTCCCCTCCATTTGCCGCAGCTTCTGCCCGCCCTCAAAAACAGATATCCCCCTGTTTTTCTTTATCATAGAGCAAAAAACGACACAAGTCAATCGCGGCAATTTCCCTCTTATCACGAAAAATCGGCAAAAAGAATAAATTCCATAAAAAAAATCACAGTTCTGGGGATAGACATTTGAGAGCCTGTCGGTTAGACTGGAGTCAGAACACGGAGCTTGTACTTTTCACGTCAACTTTTTCCGGCAGAGTAGGCTATACCATAAAAAAACAGGAGGAACAGCACATGGGAATTAAAAGTGATATCGAGATTGCACAGGAGGCAACCATGCTTCCCATCACGGAAATCGCGGCAAAATTGGGGATTGCACCGGACACGCTGGAGCCCTATGGCCACACCAAGGCAAAGGTGGACATTCTTGCCCTGCGCGATCAGCCCCGAAAGGGCAAGCTGATTCTGGTCACCGCCATCAACCCCACCCCGGCAGGTGAGGGAAAAACCACCACCAGCGTGGGTCTTGCCGACGCATTGACTCTGTTGGGCAAAAAAACGGTGCTGTGCCTGCGCGAGCCCTCTCTGGGCCCCGTATTCGGTGTCAAGGGTGGCGCGGCAGGCGGCGGCTATGCCCAGGTGGTTCCCATGGAGGACATCAATCTGCACTTCACCGGCGATTTCCATGCCATCGGCGCGGCAAACAATCTGCTGGCCGCCCTGTTGGACAATCATATTCAGCAGGGGAATCTGCTGGATATCGACGTGCGGAAAATCACTTGGAAGCGCTGCATGGATATGAACGATCGCCAGCTCCGCAACATTGTCTGCGGACTGGGCGGCAAGGTCAACGGTGTCCCCCGCGAGGATGGCTTTGACATCACCGTGGCGTCCGAGATCATGGCGGTGCTGTGCCTCGCCACCGACCTGATGGATTTGAAGGCGCGGCTGGCGCGGATGGTCGTCGCCTATACCCGCGGAGATCAACCTGTCACCGCCCACGATCTCTGTGCAGAGGGTGCCATGACCGCCCTGCTCAAGGATGCCATCAAGCCCAATCTGGTACAGACCTTGGAACATACCCCCGCGCTGATTCACGGTGGTCCCTTCGCCAATATCGCCCACGGCTGCAACTCCATCTCCGCCACAGAAACCGGCTTAAAGTTGGGGGACTATGTGGTGACAGAGGCCGGCTTCGGCGCTGACTTGGGTGCCGAAAAATTCTTGGATATCAAATGCCGCGCCGGCAATCTCACCCCCAGCGCAGTGGTCATTGTGGCCACCGTGCGGGCATTGAAGCACCACGGCGGTGTGAAAAAGGCGGATTTGAACAACGAGAATTTGGAGGCGCTTGAGCGCGGTCTGCCCAATCTGTTGCAGCATGTGGAAAATATGACAACGGTCTATGGCCTGCCCTGCGTGGTTGCCATCAACGCCTTCCCCACCGACACTGCGGCAGAGCTGCAATTGGTAGAGGATAAATGCCGGGCGCTGGGTGTCAATGTGGCACTGTCCGAGGTCTGGGCAAAGGGCGGCGCAGGCGGCACCGCACTGGCAAACGAGGTTCTCCGTCTCTGTGACCAGCCCAGCAGCTTCCGCTATTGCTATGATGCCGCTGACCCCATTGAGACCAAGCTCCACGACATCGCCACAAAAATCTATCATGCCGACGGCGTGGATTTAACCCCCAATGCAAAAAAGCAAGTGGCACAGCTACAGGAGCTGGGCTATGACAAACTGCCCATCTGCATGGCAAAAACCCAGTATTCCTTCTCGGACGATGCCGCCCTGTTGGGTGCGCCCAAAAACTTCCGGATTACGGTGCGCAATCTCAAGGTCTCTGCCGGCGCAGGCTTTCTGGTGGCGCTGACTGGCGACATTATGACCATGCCCGGTCTTCCCAAGGTTCCCGCCGCCGAAAAAATCGACGTTTCGCCCAGCGGGAAAATCTCCGGCCTGTTTTAAAGAACAGCCCCTGTAGCGGTATCCCTCTCCTCTCCGGACGAGGGCGCATCCCGCTGCAACCCCCATCGCACAAAGCTTTTCCCCACAAATCTTTTTATTTTATCATACGGATGTCCCCGGCGGCAACCAAACCCAAGGCCGGGGCTTCGTATGGCAACGCCGCACAAAGCGTGACTGGTGCAATTCGGTCACAGTCTTTGTGCGGTATTGCCCAAACGATTGCGCCACGGCGCAGGGAGGTTTTATGATACAGGAAAAACTGATTGATAAAAGCTGCACAGACTTTGCGGCGGCTTTGGCATCCAGTGCCGCCACCCCCGGCGGCGGCGGCGCGGCAGCGCTGGTGGGTGCTCTGGGCGTGGCGCTTGGCTCCATGGCGGGCAATCTGACGCTGGGACGCAAGAAATACGCCGCGGCAGAGCCGGATATCCGCCGTCTGCTGGCACAGGGCGAGGATGTGCGCCATATGCTCCTTCGTCTCATCGACGAGGATGCCACAGCCTTCGCACCTCTTTCCCGGGCCTATGCAATCCCCAAGGACACCCCGGGTCGAGCCGCGCTTCTAGAGCAGGCGACGTTGGATGCCCTCGCTCCCCCACTGGAGAGTATGCGTTGGTGTTGCCGGGCAATTGACCTGCTGGCAGAGATGGCAGAAAAAGGAAGCACCATGCTGATTTCCGACGTGGGCTGTGGCGCGCTGTGCTGCTGTGCGGCGCTGGAGTGCGCCAGCTTAAATGTCTTTGTAAACACCAAGACCCTGCAAAATCGAGAACGTGCAGAGCAGTTGGAGGCCGAGGCGGACGAGATGCTGGCCTCCTATTGCGCACTGGCGCGGCGGACGGCAGATCAAATCACCTGTCAGCTGCGGGGGAGGGATTGTAAATGACAACAGTTTTGAGCGGTGCGCCGGTTGCCGCGGCGCTGGATATCCAAACCATGGCACTGGTGGACAGCTGTAAAAGCCGGGCTGTCGTTCCCACACTGGCGATCCTCCGGGTGGGCGAGCGAGAGGACGACATCTCCTATGAGCGGGGTGCTATGAAGCGCTGTGCCAAGGTCGGCATTGCGGTCAAGCAACTTCTGCTCCCCCAGGAGGTCAGTCAGGAGACTCTGTTGCGGCAAATTCAGGATCTAAACGCAGATCCCACCGTACACGGTGTGCTGTTGTTTCGCCCGCTGCCTAAAACGCTGGACGAAAAGGCGCTGTGCGAGGCGCTGTGCCCCGCAAAGGATGTGGACGGCATCACCTCCGGCTCCATGGCAGCCGTGTTCACGGGCAGCGGAGCGGGCTATGCGCCCTGTACTGCCCAGTCCTGTATGGAGCTTTTGCAATTTTACGGCGTGGTGCCGGCGGGAAAGCGCGCGGTGGTCATCGGCAGAAGTCTGGTGATTGGCCGCCCCGTCGCCCTGCTGCTGCTCCAAGCCAACGCCACCGTAACCATCTGCCACACCAAGACGGAAAATCTCCCCGCCGTGGTGCGGGAGGCAGACATCGTCGTCGCCGCCGCCGGAAAAGCGGAGACAGTGACGGCGGACTATCTGTCGCCGGGGCAGATCCTGTTGGACGTGGGCATCCATTGGAGCGAAACCGCCAACAAACTGGTGGGCGACATCGCCTTTGACGAGGCAGCCCCCCTTGCGGCGGCAATCACCCCGGTACCCGGCGGTGTGGGTTCCGTGACCACAGCGGTGCTGGCGCGTCATGTGGCAGAGGCCGCCACCAAGAGCAGAGGGGCGGCGCAATGCTGAGCCCCGCCGAATTTGTAGAGAGCTATGCCACCATCGGCGCAGGAAAAGCTGCCGCCCCCGCCCGCAAGCTGCTGCTATTGGGGGTTTTGGCGGGTTTGCTGATTGGCTTGGGCGGCGTGGTGACCAACACAGCCTCCTTTTCTGTGGAAAACATCTCCCTCGCCAAGCTGATCTGCGGACTTCTGTTTCCCTTTGGGCTCATCGTAGTGGTGTTGACCGGTGCCGAGCTGTTTACGGGCAATTGCCTGATCGTCATTTCCGTGCTGCAAAAGCGCGCCAGCCTGTCCGGACTGCTGCGGAATCTGAGCTTGGTCTATCTGGGCAATTTTGCAGGTGCGCTGGCACTGGCTGCCGCCTGCGCCTACTGCGGACAGTTGGGACTTGGCAAGGGTGCGCTGGCGGTCACCACCATCAAGCTGGCCGCCGCCAAATGTGCGCTTCCCTTTGGAAATGCCGTGGTGCTTGGCATTTTATGCAACATACTGGTCTGCGCCGGGGTCATGTGCTCCCTCTGCTCCAAGGATGTGGCAGGACGTGCTGTCGGTGCCTTTGTGCCGGTCTGTTTCTTTGTCATCTGCGGCTTCGAGCACTGTATTGCCAATATGTATTACATCCCCGCCGGTCTGTTCGCACTGACCGTCCCTCAATATGCCTCGCTGGCGGCCTCCGCCGGTCTGGATGTATCCGCACTCTCCTGGGGCTCCTTTTTTCTCCGCAATCTGCTGCCGGTCACCTTGGGGAATCTCATTGGCGGCTGTGGCTTTGCGGCCTGCATCTGGGGCGCTCACCGCCCACGCCAATAGCCATCACCCCCTATTCCTGCCAGTCTTATTTCAAAGCATTGCATAACCGCACACATCGCAGTCCACACATATCACCGGCGGCAGGTGTCGCCACCGCCGCGCTCTGCGGCGGCAATCAAAAGCAGGGATTTTGATCGGTGATTCGTATCAGAGTAGGGTCAGCGCGTCAAGTGCCGCCGGATGGGAAGTTGCCGACGGACGAAAAAGCAGAGATGCTTTGCGTTGCTGTATCCGCATCCGCTGCCACAAGAAAGAGCGTTCTTCTTGCTGTGGCAACCATCACACAAGGAGGAAATATATGCAAGCGACCAAAAAATTCGACCTTCGGACAATCACCCTCATGGGTATGCTCATCACCATCGAAATCATCCTCTCCCGCTTTTGCTCTCTCTCCGCATGGAATATCAAAATTGGCTTCAGTTTTGTGCCGGTGGTGGCCGCCGCGTTTTTGCTGGGACCTCTGCCCGCCGGCATTGTCGCCGCACTGGGGGATTTTGTCGGCGCACTGCTGTTCCCCATCGGTGTCTACTTTCCCGGCTTCACCCTGACCGCTTTTTTGACCGGACTGGTCTTCGGCGCGTTGCTCCATAAAAAGCAGAGCCTTCTCCGGATTTCCGCGGCGGTGGTCATCAATCAACTGGGGCTGAGTCTGTTGCTCAACACCCTGTGGATTTCCGTTCTATACGGCTCCCCCTATGGCCCCCTGCTGGTGACAAGGCTGGTGCAGTGTGCCGTGCTGTGTCCCATTCAATTCCTGCTCATCGACGTGATGACCAAGACGCTGCTCCGCTACACCCAGAAGAAGGTGGCGGCATGACGCTGACAGAGGCGCTGTCGTTTCTCCACGGCACCGCCTGGCTGGGCAGCCGACTGGGATTGGAGCGCACCCGAGAGCTGCTCCGGCGCTTGGGAGACCCTCAGGAGAAGCTGCGCTTCGTCCATGTGGCGGGCACCAATGGCAAGGGCTCGGTCTGCGCCATGCTGGCGGCGATTTTTACGGACGCGGGCTATCGCACCGGGCTGTATACCTCCCCCCATCTGTTTCGTCTCAATGAGCGGCTGCAAATCGACGGTGTGGAGATCTCCGATGCCGACCTGATCGCGCTGGTGCAGGAATTGCAGCCCGCCGTCGCCGCCATGTCAGAGCCTCCCACGGAATTTGAGCTGATTACCGCTATGGCTCTCCTGTATTTTTCCAAGCAGCAGTGTCAGCTGGTGGTGCTGGAGGTTGGCTTGGGCGGCCGGTTGGATGCCACCAACGCAATCTCCACGCCCGAGGTGGCAGTCATCACCCACATCAGCTTGGAGCACACCGAAATTTTGGGAGACACCGTGGAGAAGATCGCCGGGGAAAAGGCGGGCATTATCAAGGAGGGCGGCTCTGTGGTTCTCTTTGCCCAGACGCAGGAGGCTGAGGCTGTCATTCGGCAGAAATGTCAAAGCTGCCATGCAGTGCTCCGCCGCACCGCGCCAGAGCTGGAAACTCTGCTGGACTGTAGCTTAGAGGGACAGACGCTGGACTATCGGGCGCGAAAGCAGTTGCGTCTGCGGCTGCTGGGCACCTATCAGTTCAAAAATGTCGCCCCCGTGCTGGATGCCGTGGATGCCATGATAGCGCGGGGCTGGTCGGTGCCAGAGAGTGCCATCCGCTCGGGACTTGCCCGGGTCTCTTGGCCGGGTCGGTTTGAGCTCTTGCAAAAGCAGCCGCCGGTGCTTGTGGACGGCGCGCACAATCCCGGCGGCGCAGCAGAGCTGGCCCAGTGTCTCGACCAACTTCTGCCCGGGAAAAAGCTGACCTTTGTGGTGGGTGTCATGGCGGATAAGGACTATTCGTCCATGCTAAAAACCCTGCTCCCCTATGCCCGCCGCTTCATCACAGTGACACCGGACAGCGAGCGAGCGCTTCCCTCCGCCAGCCTGCAAGCCCTTTTACAGGATCGCTTTCAGGTGCCGGCATACGACGGAAAGACCGTCCAAGGCGGCATTTCCTACGCGCTGGACACCGCCTTACCAGACAGCCCCCTCTGTATTTTCGGCTCCCTGTATCAGGTGGGAGAAGCCCGTGCTTACTTTGGCAAATACGAAGACCCTCTCAATCATTGAGAGGGTCTTTATACTTGCCAAAAACGCAAAAACGATCAAAGAAGCATCAGATTTGAGAATATACAAGTCTTAAAAATTATGGAATAATAGATGCCAGAGATCCTCGCGCCGGTGATCTCGTCTGTCTTTATTCTGGTGGCACCGGTCATCACCGCGATGCACCTCACCAAGGTACCCGGCGGGACTGCTGGGATTTTTAAATACAGCTCCGGCACAATCATACCTGCGGCCACGCATTACGGCATATGCGGAAACCTCTGCATAAATCCGCCGCACTCGCTCCCAGCATAACAGACAGCCCCGTCGAAATTTCTTTCGACGGGGCTGTTTTGGCAGAAGGAACGCGGCCACCTCAAAGGCCTGGCGAAACTTTTCCGTCACAGGATTCGGATCTTCTAAATCTGTGAACAGTTCCGTTTTTGCCGGGCTTTTTCACCCCGCGCCTTGTTAGTTAAGCTGTACTTCCTGTGCGCTCTCGGGCAGGAAAAAGCCCTTCAAGTCGTACTTGTTGTACCCGGAGAATTCAGACAGAACGCGACCCTCCAGCGTATAGCTGCGGATGAAGCGCTTGCCGTCCACCGACGTCCAGTTTTCTCTGTCCCAGCTCAGATAGCCGTCTTCATCGGTTTTCTTCGCCGCGAAAATCAGATCCACCTGACGGTTGTGATTGGCAACCAAGTCGATGATTTCCTCTGCCGTCAAATCCACGTCCTCGTGCTTGTGCATATCCTTGACTTTCATCGTGATGCTCCCTTTCGCCGGTGGTTCTCCGTGGACTAGCCCACATAGCCGGCTTTTTTCAAAATTTCAAGCGCCTTTTCATAGTTCGCTTGGCTCATCATCACCAGAGGACCGGTGCAGCCCATGCCGGTTTCGGCATAGATGCCCGCTTTCCACAGGGCTGTGGCAGCGTCCTCCAGATCCATGACCTCGATGCCGGGGATGCTGGCGGTGACCGGCTCAGAGGGGGGTGCCTTGACTTCTTCCGCAGCGGCGGCGGGCTTGCTTGCCGCCTTCCGCGCCTCTAAAATCTTGTTCAGGCCGGCTTTTTCCGCCTTGGCGAACTCGTCTGCCGCCACCTTGAACACCTTGCCCCGCACCAGCTGTGCCGCAAATTCCAAGGCGTTGGCGATCAGCGGTGCGCCGGAGGCACGGGAGATGATGAGAATCAGCTTCTCATAGCCCTTGCCAATGCCGGGGCCATAGCCGAAGCCCGTGGCCTCGAAGCTGCCGCCGGTGGTATAGGCAGACAGCATTTTGATCAGCACGTTGCCGGTGAGGGAGTCGGTGACCATCACGTCAGGCGTGCCCTGCAACACATCGTTGCCCCGCATGACCGCGCCGCCGTCCGCCCGAGCGGATTCGGCAAACTTAAAGTCATAGCCGCCCTCTTGCAGCTGCTTCAGCGCCATTTCAGTCTGGCGTGCGCCGTCCACATTCAGGATGCCCACGGTGGGCTGGGCGATGCCGGACGCCTTGGCGGCGATGATGCCGTCCACTGCGTTTTTAATCATGCCCTCGATGCGGTCGGCGCTGGAGGTACCGGTGGTGTTGGCGATGAACATCTCGCGCCCCTTGGCGGGAGTGACCACGCGACCCACGGTAGAAACGCCGATGGGGAACGGGAAATGCATGGTGACCGCGCCGTCCACAGCGCCGGATTCCACCAGCTCCTCCATCTTTTTGTGTCCCTCGTCGTCATTGGCGACGTGGACAGTGGTGATGCCCTCAGCCTCCAGTGTGCCGATGTAGTACACATCCACACCCCGGGCGGCGGCCATCTTGGCGGCAGCCATGGCGTTTTCTTCGCCGTGCTCGCTGCCCATGCCGGTGAGCGCAATTTTGGGCTTCATGCCATAGGAGCCGGATTCCAGCCCCGCCGCCATCTCCAAAAATGCGTCTGCAATGGTTTTTTCCAATTTACTCATGGTACACCCGCCTTATTCTGCGATGAGCGTTGCCGCAAATTCACGCATTGCCTTAGCAATCAAACCCTTGACCTCGTCCTCGCTGACGCCGGATGCCGCTTCCTCGCCGGAGTTCTTCTGAATCACGAAGGACACACCGTCGAACAGGTTGGTCATACGACCCAGGAACAGAGAACCCTTGCCGATGATCATGACGCGATTGATCTTGCCCGCCATGATGTCGTTCCGTGCAAAGCCGATATAGGGCACGCCGGAGGGAATGTGACCCTGGGTCGGTGCCCAGCCCGTCAGACCGTGCTTGGCGGGGAAGGTGGCGATGTCGGACTTCTGCAACTCGCCCCGCTTGACAGCCAGCGCCGCGATCATCTTATAGTTGGCAAGGGGCACGTCGCCCGCGCCTGCCGGCTTGGTGATGTCGGGGTTCTGCATCTCGGGGGAGTATTTGTCGATGTCGATGATTTTCAGACCCACCCGATCCAGAGGATCGGTGACCAGGCTGGAGATAACCGCCTGGGGCGCAGAGCCGGTGCCCACAGTGTGGCGACCCAGCATGTCCAGATTGACTTCCGGGCTGACACCGTCGTCCCGGGTGACAACCACGGCAAAGCCGCCCAGCATATCTTCCATGATGGGCAGATCCTTCTTGACGTGATCCTTGCCGTTCATGCCCAGCTTGGCGGTGCAGCCGCCGGCGGTGACCACCACGGTCTTGTATGCGCCGGAGGCAACCAGTGCCGCCGCCTCGATCATGGCGTGGGCAGGTGCGGCACAGAAGCCACGGGCATCAGAGCCGGTGGCAGCCATCAGGCCGGCGATTTCAGCTGCGCTCTTGGCAAAGTTGCCGCCGCCCCGCTGGTTCATATCGCCGCAGGCCTCCTCGGCACAGTCCACAACGTATTCCACGTCGTTTTTGTCGATACCCGCGTTCTTCACAGCATGGAGCAGTGCCAGCACAGAGGATGCCTTGGCCACCAGATTCTCCATCATGACGTGGGCGTTCAGGTTCACGTCGATGTCGTGGGCGCGGTTGACGCAGCCCACCAGAGTGCCGTTGTGATACAGACCCTCGGAGTGCTCGTCGGTGACCATGTGGGCGATCTCGGCAACATCCACGCCGTCCTTGATCCGGGCCATAATGGTCTCGTCGATGACGGGGTCGGCAGCCAGTGCCGCCTTGTGTGCCGCCACAAAGGTGGCATCCAGCTTCACCAGATCAAACACGTCGCAGGCCTGGATCAGCAGCAGGAATTCCTCTTGGGGCATCATCTCGCCAAACTGACCATAGCGGTCGGTTTTGGGGCAAGATTTGTCGCACCAGGGCTGCTCCACGGCGGCAAGCTCGTCGGGGGTCAGGTTGCCGATATAGGTCTGGTTGGGATAATAGGCCAGCACCTGCTCATAGGAGCGGAGATGCTTGGGCAGCTCCTTCAGATACTCGCCCTCGGGATTGACAATGCGCTCGGTGGTCTGGGTGGTGCCGTTGTGGAGCACCATGTCGGGCGTATGCACCAGAATGTAGCCCGCGCCTTTGATAACACTTTTCATATGAAATTGTCCTTCCTGTCTCAATAGAGTCTATTTTTTTCACTTGCTGTGGACATAGAGCATGGCAGCCGGTTGCCGTGAAGGCCGGGACGCGTCCGTCGGGGCAGCCTTCCGGTGCATCCCGGAGAGAGGGGACGCTCTTTCCTCGCTCTCGCAACTGCAATCCTCTATGTCCACGGGGGGTCGCTTGGAAAACACGGGGGCGGCGGCAAAAGCCGCCGCCCTATGTCTCGCTTAATACTTGCAGTATTGTTCCCGGATGCTGCTCATTTCTCCAACGATGTCATCAACGTCCAGAACCATTTCCATCATGCTGACCTGCTCCTCATAAATAGCAGAATCGAATTCTGCCTTGATTTCAGGCTCGCAAACATGGTACACCTTGAGTCCCAACTGGACTCCTGTCAACGGACCGGCATAAGTCGGGTCACCATTGGTGACCGTCTCAGCAGCTAATCCAGAAGCTTCACCCTCAGCAGCGCCCAAGAGAACGACTACGTTCTCAGGACCATACTGTTCGGCAAACTCCTTGACTCTCTTCTGATTTTCCAGATCCATTGCACCAGCGGCGGTTCAGACGAAGCACTCCGTTGAGGAAAACACGACTTCAGCACCGGCAGACTCAGCGCAGGCTTCAATTGCCATGCCGGGAATGCCATCACGGTCGCCGATGATGACGACCTTTTTGCCAGCTAAAATGCTCATGTTTCTTTTCCTCCTTTTTACGAAATTTTATAGATAGCCTTGCGGCGCTCTATCCAAATGGGGGGATTTAGCCGATGTGCTTTTTAATCAGCGCCTCGACATTTTCGGGGGTTGCGTCGTCCTTGACGCACTCGTCGATCTTCACGCCGTTTTCATAGACAGCGATGACCGGCAGGCCCAGAATCTTCTGACCGATGGCCAGACGACGTGCCTTGGTGGTATTCAGTGCGCAGAACTTAATCTGCTCGCCATAGGTATCTGCAAAAGCATGGACGTGGGGCATAAGAGCTGCACAGGGGACGCAGCCGTCGCCGTAAAAATCCACGACAACCTTGCCGGATGCCTGTAACACTTCCGTGTCAAAGGTCTCTTTGGTTAATTCGAGCATAGCAGTTTCTCCTTACTTCAAATTAGCAATATAATGTTCCGCCTGCATGGCGGCAATCGCACCGTCCGCCGCCGCCGTGACGACCTGACGGAGAGATTTCACACGAATATCGCCCGCGGCATAGACGCCCGGGACATTGGTATGCATATTGTCGTCGGTCTTGATATAGCCCTTGTCCATGTCAATCACACCCTCGAACAGGTGGGAGTTGGGCAGAAGGCCGATAAAGCCGAACAGACCGAACATACCGTCTTCTTCGTCCGCGTTGATGGTGGTCAATTCGCCGGTCTTGGTGTTCTTGACGATCATGGTGGAGAGAATTTCATCTCCGCCCACTTCGTCCACCACGCTGTCCCACATAAATGCCATCTTGGGATTGGCAAATGCCTTTTCCTGGATGGATTTCGCGGCACGCAGCTCGTCGCGGCGATGGATCACGGTCACTTTGCGGGCAAACTTGGTCAAATACATGGCTTCTTCCACGGCAGCATCGCCGCCGCCTACCACATAGACCTCAAAGTCCTCGAAGAATGCAGCGTCGCAGGTGGCGCAGAAAGAGATGCCCTTGCTCACATACTTTGCTTCGTTTTTGCAGCCGATGGGTCTGGGGAACGCGCCGGTCGCCAAAATGACAACCTTTGCCTGATAGGTTTCGCCCTTGGCGTCTGTCAGGGTCTTGATCTCGCTGGTAAGATCCATCTCCTTGATGGTGGTGCTGACCCGCTCCGCGCCAAAATGCTTGGCCTGCTCGGTCATGCGGGCGATGAGGGAGGGACCGGAATCCCCGTCGATTTGACCGGGATAGTTCTCGATCTCGTTGGTGATTGCGATTTGTCCGCCGTCCACGCCTTTTTCGATAATCAGGGTAGACAGTCTGCTTCTGCCTGCGTACAGACCAGCAGCGAGTCCGGCAGGGCCGGCGCCGAGAATGATGACATCATAAATTTTGCTCACGTTGATGACAATTCCTTTCGATACGCTGGACACACAGGCAGTCAAATTGAGCTGCGGGCGTATCTGCCGTCAAAAGCGGCGCGCGTTAAAATATGTAGAGAGCCCCGCTCTCTGGTTTTTAATCACCAGCCGCAGCACCGCCGTGGCACTGCGGCTGGTTGATTACAAGAGTTACATCTCGAAGATGGTCTGGTCTTCCACTTCTGTGGTCAGGGCTTCCAAAGCTCTGGTGACCAGCTTTCTTCTGATGGCCTTCTCCTCGGCGGGGGTCAGCTCAGGATTGCCGAGGGGGTGGGGGATTGCGATGGTCGGCACGATTCTGTTGGCGCCAACCGTCATGGAGATCGGGGTGACTGTGCACATATGCACCACGGGGATACCGGCTCTTTCGATCTCTTTTACCATCGTTGCACCGCAACGCGTGCAGGTGCCTCAGGTGGAGGTCATAACGACGGCATCAACGCCGGCGGAAACCAGTTTCTGTGCATATTCCTTGGCAAAGCCCTTGGCGTTGGCGACGGAGGTTCCGTTGCCGACGGTGGTGTAGAAGAAGTCATGCAGCTTGCCGATTTTGCCTTCCTTTTCCATGTCGCGCAGCACATCCACCGGCAGAACACGGTTGGGATCTTCGTTGGCATAGACCGGATCGTAACCGCCGTGGGCGGTCTCATAGGTGGCCTCGGTCAGACGATCCACGCCGGCGATGTTATACTCGCCGTAGTGAGACGCAGAGGAGGACTCAATGTGATCGGGGTTGCCCTTGGGGACAATACCGCCGGAGGTGCACAGGGCGATGGTCGCCTTGGACATGTCCTTGATGGCCTTGTTGGGGGTCACGCGGTCAAAGGAGGGCATGGGATACTCGGTGGTGAAGGACTTGCCTGCCAGCTTATTCAGCAGCATATCGACAGCGCGCTTAGAGCCGCGCTCCTTCTCGAAGAAGTTCTTGCGGATGCCGTTGGGCATATAGCCCTCCTCGCAGGAGGCACCCAGCGCTTCGCCGCGCATGATCTTCATAGCCAGAGTCGCCATAGCGGGGGCAGCCTTACGCATACCGGCGGCGCTGTTGCTGGTGGGGACGATCAGAACCTTGTTCTTATAGTCCGCGCCGGGGTTTTCCTCGTACATACCGGTCAGAACAGGGATACCCAGCTCCTCCTGTACGGCGACAGCCACGTTGGCGCAGGCATAGCCGTAACGACCGGCGTTAAACGCAGGACCGGCGATGACCATGTCGGGCTTTGCCTCTTTGATCCATGCCAAAACCTGTGCCTTGGCATCCTTTTCATGCTCAGCAAAATAGGAGTCGCCGCAGACGATAGTCTTGACGATTTCTGCTTCACCGTTCCATGCCTGATTGAAGGCAAGGCCGGGACCTACCAGTCCATCCCGCAGCTCGGGGGGAACATGTGCCATTTCCTCGCCGCCGATGTTGGCGAAAAATTGGTTAATGTAATGTACAACACGATAGCTCATTTTCTTGTCCTCCTTTCGTTATCTTGCGCTCAGGCAGTTAAAGCCCATCTCGTTGGTTGCGCCGGTGATGACCTGCAACTCAGCTTCGATGGTTCCGTCAGGACGCAGGCTTCCGGCATGACCGCCGGCGATTTTATCCACATAGTCCAGGGTGCCGATGACCTTGTCCATCTTCGGCAGCAGGATGACTTCGTTGGCGTTGCCGCCGGTGACGCAAGCATCTGCCAGAGGATCGGCGTCTGCCAGAGACTGGCTCTTGCCGTCCTGACCGGCGTACTCGTCGGTGATGATGGTGGTCTTTACGCCCATCATCTCGATCTTCTTGGTGTTCATGATCAGGTCGGTATCGGGGTTGCCGAAGCCCTCCTGAGAGACGATAACGCCATCCAGATCCAACAGACGGCACAGCTTGGCTGTCCAGTCAGAGGAGCGCTGCTTGTCAGCCAAGTAGACGTTCTCGTTGGTGATGATGTTGCAGACATAGTTCAGAGTCTTGCCGTGCTGCTCGAACATGTCGGCAACCACGGGGTTGTTCTGATGGTGATAGGTGGTGTTCTTATCGCAGGCAGACACGCAGTTGCCGCTGATGATGGCACCGTCCATGGTCTCGGTGGGGTTGATGATGGTGGTCAGAGAGCGCTTGGCATCCACGCCATAGACGTAGGTGTCGTGCAGCAAGCCCTGGCTCTGCAACATGTGGACATAGGCCACACGGGGCAGGGTGGGGAATTTCTCGATGCCTTCCTTGATTCCGAAGGTCTCGAAGGACTTGGTCTCGTCGGGCTTCACGTTGCGAGCCAGCTCACCGATAAAGGTGGCGGCGCGCAGACCAGCCAAACGGACAGCGTGCTCGTATTCGTGCTGGCGAACGCCCTCGACAGGCTCGCACACCAACACCAGATTGTTCAGCTTGGAGAACGGCGTAAATTTCGCGCCCTCGCCGGACATGTCGATGATACCCTCTTGGAAGCCCACGATTTTGCCGGCGGTGACAACTGCCATGCCGCGCAGGACATGGGTCTTGCCGCTGCCAACGGTCTCAACCTTGGCGATGACACCGGGGAATTCTCCACCGGGGCCCTCTACCTTGACGCGGGGCTCGATGACGTCCTTGACAGGTGTAATACGGATGCTCTCTCCCGGTTTCGCGATGTCAAAATTTGCCGCCTTGACGCAGGCTGTGACGTCGTCATCCTGGAAAATGAACGCCTTCACCTCGTCGGCATTGACGAAAAGGGTTCCGTTTTCTACCTTGCATTCCTTTGAAAATTGAATGTCTTTAATCTGGATAAATCCCAGTTCCAATTTCAAAGTGAACACCTCCTTCTTAAATTCTAATTTTGCAGCTTACTAAGACCCGCTACGGCGTCGAACCCGACGGCGCCAGATAGCAGGGTATAGTCAATGAGTTGGAAGTCCTCTAGTACCTTGGCGGAAAGCTCTCTCTCTTTGGGCGTGAACTTGTCAAACGCCAAAATGGCATTGGACATCAGCTCCGCCTGCTCCGCAGCAAAGGTATGAGGTACCTTGGATACCACCAGTGATTTGTATGGGGTCTCGTTGGGCTTGACGCTGCCGGCCAGCGGGTGGGTATACAGTGTATGCCCCACATAGACAAGATCCCGCGCCAGCACCAGCACCTGACGAAAGGAGAGCGCCGGCTCATAGCGGATGGCAAAGCGCCCCTCCATACAGGTGGCAACCATTGGATTGTTGGTCAGAACCAAATAGTCTCTCTCAGACGGCATAGCACTGCCACCTTCCCTCTCCTAATGACAAACGGAGCAAGGAAGTCGTGTGCTTCATCCAAAACCGCATATCACTTTTTGGATCCCGTTCTTCAATCATTTTACAGTAAGAAGCCGCAAGCGCAAGGAAAAAGGGGGATTTATTAATAAACTCTATGAATCTTTCCACGTTCTGCTTTTCTTTCCTGTACAACCTGCACAAAACATTTCCACTCGAATTGGCCATTCCCCTGTTGCGGCTTTTTCATGCCGCACTTCACTTTTTATAATACTCTCTTGCAAAGTCATAGAAAGCTTGGGCAATTGGGGATAAAATGCCGTTTTTATGGCGTAAAATATACAGTTTTCTCCGTAAACGCACACTGTTGAAGTCAAAGGCGAGAATTTTGTGAAATTGACAGTAACTCTCCGATGCCGCCTTGGAAATCACCGCAATTCCCAGTCCCTCACTTACCATTTTTTTGATATTGTCGGTGGAGTGTACCTCGATTGCTATCCGCAGCTGGGATACATCCACCCCCATTTCCCGCAAAAACAGCTCGGTTTCCTTCCGGGTGCCGCTGCCCTTTTCCCGGCTGATAAAGTTCTCCTCCGTGATGCGCCGCACCGGGAAACCGCTCTTGGGATACTGGCGATATTTGGGGGTATTGGGGGTGATGATCACCAGTCGATCGTCGGCAAATTCCTGATAGAGACACTTGGGGGTGTCCAGCACAGTGCCGCAAAAGCCGATTTCTGCCGCCCGGGTGGATACGGCGGCGGCGGACTCGGCGCTGTCCGCCATGCGGATGTCGAACTGGATGTCGGGGTATTTCTCCCGAAAGCTCTGAAGCAGACGGGGCAAAAAATACTGTCCCGGTATGGTGGAGGCAGAGACGGTCACCGTGCCCCGCATCTCGTCCCGAAAGGCGCGGATCGCCTCCACCGCCTCCTGCCGGGTCGCCAGCATCTCCTTGGCATAGCGGTACAGCAGCCGTCCGGCGTCCGATGGATACAGCTCCTTGGTGGTGCGCACGATCAGCTTCAGCTGCAATTCCTTCTCCAAGGAGGCGACATGGGCGCTGATGGTGGGCTGGGTCAGATGCAGCATCTCCGCCGCCTTGGAAAAGCTGTTGTTGTCGACCACAGAGGTAAAGACCTCCAATTGCTTGATATCCATTGACTACCTCCTTTTTGGGATGTCACTCTGCCCGTCTGGGCGCGAAAAAAAGGAGAGACGAAGCACGTCTCTCCTTGGCGGGAATATGTGGGAATCGAACCCACCTGGGCGGCTTTTCACCACCTGCACCGGTTTTGAAGACCGGGGGGCACACCAGCACCCATCTACTCCCATGCGAATCTACAGTCCTCCGGCAAGCGCCATGCCCGCCGGGAAAGCCGCGCCCCCGAACTTTCGAGACAGCGCCGCAGAACTGATACGACGTGTATTGTACCATGCCTGTTCGCGCAAGGCAAGTAAAATTCGTCTTTTTTCGCAAGATGACACCAAAAAGTGTCATCGCCAAGGCTGATCCCCTTCCATTTTGCCTTTATTTCTCTGGGAAACCCAGGGCCAAGCGGCGAAAGTCTCCCTCTTTTTTGGTGATTTTGTTTCGGTCATAGTATTCCAAAACACCCAGCGCATATTTGCGAGAGGTGCCCAGTGCGTCCCGCAGCTCTGCCAGCGTCAGGGTCTCGTGGGTCTCGAAATGCGCCCGGGTCACGTCGCAGACCCGGTCATACACGTCCCGATGCCAGCACAGCTGGGGTGCCAGCATGACCAGCTCCCCGCCGGAGAGCACACTGTCCAGCACCTGCTTGCAGTCGTTTTGCTCGTTGGGGGCAAACAGGGTAAACACCTCGTCCACCGTCCCCGGCTCCACCCCCGCCGTCAGATAGGCAGCCAGCAGCTTCTCCCGGATGGCGGTCTGCTTTTTGGTCAGATGCACCTCGAAGTCCCGCAGTGCCATGCGATCCGCCACCCGCTTGATCTTGCCCTCACGCACCAGCGCCGCCAGCACCGCGTCTGCCACCGCCTGCTCCGTGGCGCGGAACAGCTTTTGCCGCAGCTCCGCCACCCGCAGTCCCGCATGGAGGGGGTTCGTCTTGTGATAGCTCTCCAACAGACCGCGACAGCCGCCCCAGACCTCGTCCAAGGTCGAGGCCGCCAGATACCGCCCCGGCAATGCCTCGATGACCTGTCCTCTGCCCAGCAGAGCCTGCAATTCGCCGTCGAAGATGGTCTCCTCCAAGGCGGTTTTCTGCAACAGCTTTTTCCGATCGGGCAGGGTATAGCCAAAGCCCGCCACCGCCTGCAACAGCTTTGCGTCCCCGGAGCCGCCCTCCCGGACAGCCAAGGCCTCCAGCACCGCCGGAACATTGCGCTTGTGGCGCTCCGGCGCGTCGTCTAAGATTTTGCCGCCGCCGATGGTCTCCAGCGGCGAGAGAAAGCGGATCACGAACCGATCTCCGGTCTTGGCGGACAGCGGCTCGGTCAGTCGCAGCTGGGCATAGCAGCTGTCCCCGGGATGCAAGCCGTCCCGATCCAGCAGTACCACCTTGCACAGCAGCTCGGCAGAGCCGTGGTAGAGATGGACTTGGGAGTTGTTCAAAATAATCCGTCCCGAGGTTTTCAGGTTTTCCAACCGGGCATCCAGCATCAGGGACGACCGCAGGGTGCCGGGCTTTGCCACGGTGTCCCCCCGATTGACCTCGCTCTTTTTCAGCCCCGCCAGATTGATGGCCACCCGCTGTCCGGCATAGGCGGTCTCCACATCACAGCCGTGTACCTGTAGATTCCGCACCTTGGCAGTGAGTCCCGACGGCGACAGCTCGGCGATTTCGCCCTCGGTCACCCCGCCCTCGATCAGGGTGCCCGTCACCACGGTGCCAAAGCCCTCCACAGAGAAGACCCGATCCACCGGCAGTCGAAAGGGCACCCGCATACTTTTTTCCGACGCGGCGGCCACCAGCTTGCGCAGTTCCTCCCGCAGTTCCGGAATCCCGTCGCCGGTGGCGGCAGAGACGCAGTGGATGGGCTTGCCCTCCAAAAACGTCCCCCGCACCTTATCCGCCACGTCCTCCTGCATCATCTCCAGCCACTCCGGCTCCACCATATCGGTTTTGGTCAGCACCACCAGTCCCTCCTGGATGCCCAGCAGAGACAGGATGCCCAAATGCTCCACGGTCTGGGGCATAAAGCCCTCGTCCGCCGCCACCACCAGCATGGCGAGGTCGATGCCCCCCGCGCCTGCCAGCATGTTTTTGATGAATTTTTCATGTCCCGGCACATCCACGATGCCGGCCTTTGTCCCGTCGTCAAAGTCCAGATGGGCAAAGCCCAGCTCGATGGTGATGCCCCGCTTCTTCTCCTCTGACAGCCGGTCGGTGTCGATGCCCGTCAGTGCCCGCACCAGCATGGTCTTGCCGTGATCCACGTGTCCGGCGGTGCCGATGATAATGTGTTTCATTGCGCCGCCCCCTCGCCGATTTCCGCCAGCGCCGTGACAATGGGAAGGAAATCCGCCTCCCGCAGTGTCCGCGCGTCCAGCAGATAGCGGTCATGGGAGATGCGCCCGATGATGGGCGTGTCCCGCCGCCGCAGTGCCTCCTCCAAACCGTCCACGCTCCGCTTTTGGGGCGCGATCGCCACCGCAAACGTGGGCAGCAGTTGGGTGGGGACAGAGCCGCCGCCCACCTGATCGCTCTCCGGCACCACCGTGGCCCGGACGCCGATTTCCGTCAGTCGATCGCACAGCAGGGTCGCCCGTGCCCGGAGCTCGTCCTCCGTCGCCGCCAGCATGGCAAGGGTGGGGATCTCCTCTTTTTCCCGCCCCTCGGCATAGCTGCGCAGGGTGGCCTCCAAGGCCGCCAGCGTCATTTTATCCACCCGCAGGGCGCGGGTCAGCGGATGCCGTGCCAAGGTGTCGATCATCTCCCGCTTGCCGATGATGATGCCCGCCTGAGGGCCGCCCAGCAGCTTGTCGCCGGAGAAGGAGATCACATCCACCCCCGCCCGGACAGAGGCCTGCACCGTGGGCTCGTCGTGGATGCCGAACTGTTCCAGCTCCACCAGCGAGCCACTGCCCAAATCCTCGATCACCGGCAGTCCCCGGTCATGTCCCAGTGCCACCAGATCCGCCAGAGGCACGGTTTCGGTAAAGCCCAAAATCTTAAAGTTGCTGGTGTGTACCTTCAGCAGTGCCCGGGTGTCCTCGCCGATGGCGTTGGCATAGTCCCGCAGATGGGTTTTGTTGGTGGCACCCACCTCTTTCAGACGGCAACCGCTGCTCTCCATGATCTCCGGCACCCGGAACGAGCCGCCGATCTCCACCAGCTCCCCCCGGGAGGTGATGACCTCGCCGCCCTTTGCCATCGCCGTCAAAATCAGGAGCACGGCGGCGGCGTTGTTGTTGACCACCAGTGCCGCCTCCGCGCCGGTCACCTGCTGCAAAAGTGCCTCCACATGGGCATAGCGCAGACCCCGCGCGCCCTTTTCCACGTTGTATTCCAGCGTGGAATAGCAGTCCGATACCGCCCGCGCCGCGTCCGCCGCCCGGCGGGACAGGCAGGCCCGTCCCAGATTGGTGTGCAGGGTCACGCCGGTGCCGTTGATCACGCCCCGCAGACTGGGCAGCTGCCGCAGACGCACCTTCTCCCGCACCGCCTGGCACAGTGCCTCCATGGAGGGCAACTCCTCAACACTGCCCGCCAGCACACCGGCACGCAGTCCGTCCAATACCTCGCGCACCGCCGCCGTCACCGTCACCGCCGCAGCAGGCAGCTCCGCCAGCAGGGGCTGACGCAGCAGGTCGTCCACCTTGGGGATGCCCCGTAAAATTGCCTTTCCGTCACGCATATCCATTTCCTCCTTTTCGCCCCCGCCCCTCGCAAAGGCAGGCGCGTCAAAGCCTATTTGTTTGATTGTATTTCCTATAAGTCAGTTATATACGAAAAAACAATAAATGTCCACTCTTTTATGAGAAGATGTCCACTTTTTTCTCACTTCCCCCCAAAACCGCCTCTCCGCCGTCAAAAAAGCACCCGTACGGAACAAATCCGTACGGGTGCGCACTGTCTGAACCCACTTCTTTCACAATAAGCGCAGTCAAGTTCTTTGGTGCTTTCTTTCAAGAAGGCAGCTCCCCCGTCTCCCCGGTGTGGAAGAAGCCATAGACGGCGGCGGCGGTGGCCTTGGGCACAGCGGCAGAGAGCTCTGCCTCGGTGGCGGCGCGGATGGCCTTCACCGTGCCGAATTTCCGCAGAAGCGCCTTCCGTCGCGCCTCCCCCACCCCGGGGATGTCCTGTAGCACGGAATGGATGCTGCTGCGGCTGTGGCTCTCGTGGTGATAGGTGATGGCAAAGCGGTGGGTTTCCTCCTGAATCTGTCCGATCAGGGCAAACACCGCCTGATTGGCGGCGATGCCGATCTCCTGTCCCTCCGCCGTCACCAGCGCCCGGGTGCGGTGCCGATCGTCCTTGACCATGCCAAAAATGGGGATGTCCAGCCCAAATTCCGCCGTCACCTGACGGGCGGCGCGGGCGTGGGTCTCTCCGCCGTCGATCAAAAACACGTCCGGCAGGGGGGCGAATTTCTCGTCCCCGTCCCGATAGCGGGTCAGGCGGCGACGCAGTACCTCCTGCATGGAGCCATAGTCGTCCGGGTGCGCCAAATCCGTGATTTTAAACCGTCGATAGTCCCGCTTTAAGGGACGCGTCCCGGCATAGACCGTCATGGATGCCACGATGTCCGCATTGCCGGTGTTGGAGATATCGTATGCCTCCATCCGCCGGGGCGGGGCGGACAGTCCCAGCATTTTGGTCAGCAGGGTCAGGGTTCGATTCTCCCGCTCCTCCAGCGTGGTGGCGCGCTCTGCCTCCTCGGTGGCGTTGCGCCGCGCCAAATCCAGCAGATCCGCCTTTTCTCCCCGCTGGGGCACCCGGACATAAACCCGATGCCCCGCCCGCTCCGACAGGGCTCGGGACAGCTCCTCTGTGTCCCCGGTGTCGGTGGGCAGGAGAATCTCCCGGGGCAGCGCCGTCCGGGGCAGATAGTATTGGGAGGTCAGCGCCCCCAGCATCTCCTCTGCCGTCTCCTCTGCCGGAGCGGCAAACAGCTCGGTCTCCCGATTGGTCAATTGTCCGTCCTCGATGTGGAGCACCGCATAGCAGCACTTTGCCGCCCCCCGATAGATGCCCCAGACATCGGTGTCGGCGCAGAGCCCGGCGATGACCTTCTGCCGCTTGCTCAGGACGGCGATGGCATTCACCCGATCCCGCAGGACGGCGGCACGCTCGAAGTGGAGCGCCTCTGCCTCTGCCTGCATCTCGTCGGTCATGGCACGCGCCAGCTGGCGGGACTTGCCGGACAGCAGCAGCACCGCCTGCTCCATCCGGGCGCAATACTCCTCCGCCGTCCTCCCCGGCTGGCAGAAGCCGTCGCACTTGCCCATGTGGAAATTGAGGCAGGGGCGGTCGCCGCCGATGTCCCGGGGGAATTTTCGATTGCAGGTGGGCAGTCGCAGTGCCGCGCAGACCGCGTCGATGGCAAGCCGGGTCTCGTGGCGACCGCCAAAGGGGCCAAAGTACCGCGCCCCGTCCTCCGCCGGACGATTGACCATGGAAAACCGGGGATAGGCCTCGTCAGACAGCCGGATAAAGGGATAGCCCTTGTCGTCCTTCAACAGGATGTTGTACCGGGGCATGTGCTGCTTGATCAGGGCGTTTTCCAGAATCAGCGCCTCAAATTCGCTGGACACAAAGATGGTGTCGAAGTGATCCACCAGCGACACCATGGTCTTGGTCTTAAAATTGTGGGAGACCGTGTCCTGAAAGTATTGGCTGACCCGATTTTTCAGTTTTTTCGCCTTGCCCACATAGATGACCAGCCCGGTTTTGTCCATCATCAGATAGACGCCGGGGGCAAGGGGCAGATCATTTGCCTTGTCCTTCAATTCCTCCCGTGTCATGCCGCTTCCCCTCCCTTTCCTTGCGCC
Source organism: Oscillospiraceae bacterium (assembly GCA_036656515.1). Lineage (GTDB taxonomy): Bacteria > Bacillota > Clostridia > Oscillospirales > Oscillospiraceae > Oscillibacter. The sequence continues at coordinate 26,670 of JAVVOA010000014.1, forward strand.
GGATATCGTAACAAAAAAGTCGGCTCTGCACAAGTGCAAAGCCGACTCATCGAGACACAGGTTCCTCAGTTTGCGGAGGTCTCGCCAAAGTTGCCGGTGACCAGGGCGGACAGTGCCGCAATGGCTTCCTTCTCGTCTGCGCCGTCGGCGATCAGCGTAATGGTAGTCCCCTTGACAATGCCAAGAGACAGCACGCCCAGCAAGCTCTTTGCGTTGACACGGCGCTCGTCCTTCTCGACCCAAATCCCGCTCTTAAACTCATTTGCCTTTTGAATGAAAAATGTGGCGGGTCTTGCATGCAGCCCCACTTCATTATTGACCGTAATTTCTTGTGTATACATAAAATACAGCACTCCTTCTCCACGCACGTCTTTCCGGGATAGACCCGCTCAGTTACTTGATATCATACCCGTTTTTTTGAGAGCCGTCAACGGCATTTTCCACAAATATTGCAGAAAAAGCAAATCTTTCGGCGATAAAAATTATAGTATCCTCCAACGAGGGCATTTTCCCCCGCCGACAGATTCCCAGCTTATGGAAGCTTCTCTACTTCAATTCCACCACGGTGACCCCGGCCTCGCCCTCGCCATACACGCCCAGCCGATAGCTCTTTACCGCCGGATTGCGCTTTAGCATCTGCTGGACAGCCTTGCGCAAAGCGCCGGTGCCCTTGCCGTGGATGATGGTGACGCTGTGGAGTTTGCTCAAAACGGCGCTGTCGATAAACAGCTCCACCACGCCCTCCGCCTCCAAGGCCTCCAGCCCCCGGATATCCAGCTCCGGCGACGCGGCGGCATGGACGGGCACGCTGGTGGAGCCGGTGGTCACCGGCTTTTTCATCCGCTGCCGCTCCTCGTCCTCGATGAGCCGCACCTCGTCCGCCCGAACGGTCATTTTCAGCATCCCGGCCTTCAACTGCAAGCTGCCGTCCCGTCCCACAGACACCACCTCGGCGGGCTGACGCACCCCGGGCAGCTCCACCAGATCCCCCCGGGCAATGGGACGGCTGGGGGCGGGAATGGGCTCCGGCTCGCTCTCCCGCAGCTGTAGTGCCTCCTCCGCCTGATTCAGGTGCCGCCGGATAGCCGACCGCGCCTCGTTGGTGTTCTGGATGCTCTCCTGCTTCGCCTGTCGCTTCCGCAGCTCGGTCAGCTCGGCAAACACCGCGTCGGCGGCATCCCGCGCCTCTCGGACAATGCGTTTTGCCTCTGCCTCGCCCTTGGCGGCGGCATTGTCCCGGGCGCGCTCCATCTGCTCCCGGAACTCCCGGGCGCGGCGGGCGTCCTCCTCCCGCTGTCGGTGGAGGCGTTGGGTGTCGATCTGCTCTTTTTCCAGAGACTGGCGCTTGCTCTCCAATTGGGTGAGCACGTCTTCAAAGCGGACGCTCTCGCTGTCCATCTGCTCCCGCGCCGTCTCGATCACCGCCTCCGGCAGTCCCAAGCGCTGAGAGATGGCAAAGGCGTTGGACTTGCCGGGGATGCCGATCAGCAGTCGATAGGTGGGGCGCAGGGTCTCCACATCGAACTCGCAGGAGGCATTCTCCACCCCAAAGGTGGTCATGGCAAAGGTTTTCAGCTCGGCATAGTGGGTGGTGGCGGCGATGTACGCGCCCTTCTCCCGGACGTGGTGGATGATGGCAATGGCCAGCGCCGCGCCCTCCACGGGATCGGTGCCCGCCCCCAGCTCATCGAACAGAATCAGACTGCGGTGATCCGCCTCCTGTAAAATATGCACAATATTGACCATGTGTGACGAGAAGGTGGACAGGCTCTGCTCGATGCTCTGCTCGTCGCCGATGTCCGCCAGCACCCGGTCAAAGACCGACACCGCGCTCCGATCTCCCGCCGGGATGTGCAGGCCGCACTGTGCCATCAGGGTCAGCAGACCCAGGGTTTTCAGGCTGACGGTTTTGCCGCCGGTGTTGGGGCCTGTGATCACCAGCGTGTCAAATCGCTCCCCCAGCTCGATGTCAATGGGGACGGCGTGCGCCGCCTCCAACAGAGGATGCCGGGCACTGCGGAGAAAAATCTTCCCGTCGGCGCGAACCTCTGGGCGGGTGCCGTTCATCCGATAGGACAGCTGTCCCCGGGCGAATATCACGTCCAGCCCCACCAGCGTGGTATAGTCCTCCAAAATGTCCCCCTGATGCATCGCCGCCTCGGCAGACAGCTCTGCCAAAATCCGCTCGATCTCCTTTTTCTCCTTGGCCTCCAACTCCTTCAGCTCGTTGTTGGCCTGCACCACGCCCATGGGCTCCACGAACAGGGTCGCCCCAGAGGAGGACACGTCGTGTACCAGTCCCGGCAGCTCGCCCCGGCACTCGGCCTTCACCGGCACCACGAACCGCCCGTCCCGCTGGGTGATGATCGCCTCCTGCAACACCCGGGCATAGCTGGGCGAGGAGATGATCTTCTGCAAAATCTGACGGCTTTTCGCCCCGGAGACCCGCATGTGCCGCCGGATGTCCGCCAGCGCCGGGCTGGCAGAATCGGCGATGGTGTCCTCGTCCAAAATGGCGGACTTGATTGCGTCCTCCAAATGGCTGTTGCCCCGCAGGGACAGAAACCAGCCGTCCAGAACGGTTTTTTCCTTGGCGGCATCGTTAAAATACTCCCGCGCCCGCCGCGCCGCCGTCAGCAGTCCCGCGATACGCAACAGCTCGGTGGTGTTCAGCGCCCCGCCCCGATCGGCTCTTGCCAGAGACTCCGCCACCGGTCTCACCCCGGAAAAGGACGGACTGCCCCGCAGACCGATCAGGGTGCGGGCGGCGTCGGTCTGATCCTGCAACCGCAGAACCTCCTCCCGCTCCGTCTGGGGACGGATAGCCAGCGCCCGCGCCTTGGCCTCCTGACTCACCGCCTGCTCCGATAGCAGCTCCAGCACCCGGGGCAGCTCCAGGGTGCGGATGGATTTTTCAAATAGTTCGCTCATGGTGACCTCCTGTGTCTCGCGTCGCCCGAAAACGGCGTTTTTTCACTCCGTTATGTATATTGTTGTCGAAATAGTACAGACTGTATTGTATTTTAGGGCAAATCCGGCAGCTTGATCAGCTTATAATAGTCCAGCGTACGGAAGTCCCGCTCCATCTGCGCCATACAAAATGCCTCTGCCGCCGCCGAAAGCCGTCCCAGTGCCGCCCCGTCCAGCGCAAAGGAATAGAGCCGCTTGGGGTCGCCGTGTACCGCATGGCGCAGGGCGGCGAGGGAGCCGTCGTCCAGCGGAAGCGACAAGCCCTCCCCCTTTTCACCGCAGGCGCGGCAGCGCAAAACGCCCTGCCGCACATCCAGCCGGGGCTCCCGTGGCTCCCCTGCCCCGCAGACGACACAGCCGTCCACCAGCGGCTCATAGCCCGCGATGCGCATCAGCCGCAGTTCAAACGCCGCCTTCACAAGTGCCGGCGGTCGATGGAGCTTTTCCAGCGCATAGAGGGCGTTTAAAAGCAGGGGCAGGCTCTCCGGTGCCGGCACCTCGGCATGGGTCACCGCCTCGGTCAGCTCGGCAAAATAGGAGCCCAGCGCCAGCAGCTCCAAGTCCTGACGCAGTCCCGCGAATTGCTCCACGGTGGTGCCGTCGTCCAGCAGAAACCAATCCTTTCGGTGATAGAGGGTCAGCTCGGCATAGGTCAGCAGCTGGGCGGCGGCGGCATATTTACAGCTTTTTCGCCGGACGCCCCGGGCAATCACCCCGATTTTTCCCAGCTCCGCCGTCAGCACCGTCAGGATTTTGTCGGCCTCCTTGGTGGGGGTCTCCCGCAGAATCAGACCCCGGGTGACAAAGGTGACAGCATCTTTCATGGCTTGCTCCTTTTGCGGCGGGGACAGTCCCCGCCTATGCGGTCTTGGGCGCGATGGCCTCCGCCGCCAGCGCCTCTTGATACAGCAGATAGAATACCGGCTGTCCGGTTTGTATAAATAAGCTCCAATAGCCATTTGCCTCCATCATACACAGCCTCCTCCTTGCCAACTGGTCATAGCATGGGGTACTGTGTCGAATTTTATGAATGGCAAATTTTGATGGCAGCCTTTATTTGTTGTCGTAGCCGAAGTTGCGCATGATATTGCCGTTGTCCCGCCAGTTTTCCTTCACCTTGACCCAAGTCTGCAAATAGACCTTGGTGCCCATGAATTTCTCGATGTCCACCCGCGCCATGGTGCTGATTTTTTTCAACATCTCGCCCTGCTTGCCGATGATAATGCCCTTGTGGCTGGTTTTTTCGCAGTAGATGGTCACGTCCAGATCGATGATCTCATCGTCCCGCTCGGAGAATTTGGTGATTTCCACCGCCGTGCCGTGGGGGATCTCCTTGTCCAGACAGAGCAGCAGCTTCTCCCGGACGATCTCCGCCACCACCTGTTTTTCCGGCTGATCCGTGGTCTGTCCGTCGGGGAACAGCTGGGGGCCGGGCTTGGCATATTTTTGCAGCTCTGTCAGCAGCTGGGGCAGACCGTCGCCGCTGTGGGCAGAGATGGGCAGGATGGCATCGAAATCATAGACGGCGGCATAGGCGGCGATCACCGCCAGCAATTCCTCTTTTTTCACCGTGTCGATTTTATTGATGCAGAGCATGACAGGCAGCTTTTCCTCCCGAATGCGGTCGATCAAGACCTGCTCCGGGGTGCCCACATGGGGAATCGGCTCCACCAGCAGCAGCACGCAGTCCACGTCCGCAAGGCTGGAGGTGATGATTTTGACCATATAGTCCCCCAGCTTAGAGCGGGGCTTGTGGAGACCCGGCGTGTCCAGCAGCACATATTGGGTGTCGTCCCGGTTGACCACGCCATAGATGCGGGTGCGGGTGGTCTGGGGCTTGTTGGACACGATGGCGACCTTTTCGCCGACTAAGGCGTTGGTCAGGCTGGATTTGCCCACGTTGGGTCGTCCGCAGACGGTGACCATGGCGGTTTTTGTGATGTTCATTTAGGTGATCCTCAACTTTCATTTTTTGAGCAATTTTTTGGATTCTTTCCGGCGACCGCCGGGGGGTGCGCTCCCGGGCGGGGCGGCTCCCGCCGGGGGAAGCCCTCCCGGGCGGGGCGGCTCCCGCCGGG
>JAVVOA010000015.1:0-10556 GCA_036656515.1 Oscillospiraceae bacterium
CGGATGCTATCCGACCCTACGTTCGTTTTCAGAAGGGCTGTCGTATGGAGCTGTCTGATCAAACAAAGGGGCGGATATCATCCGCCCCTTTGTCCGTTTCCTGATAGAATGGTACAGCCCTGACGAAACCCTCATCAAAGCTTTTTGCGCAGCTTTTTCTCGAAAAAGCGCGTACTCAGCCCCCGCGCGTACCTGTCTTCGCGCGTCAGACGGTGAGTGCTTGCAGGGCGGTCAAAAAGTCCGCCACGGCATCGTCCGGTGTCGCCCAGCTGGTGACCAGTCGGATGCAGGTGAAGCCGGTCTCCATGGGCTTTTCCACCTCAAATTCAAAGCGCTCCGCCAGCTGCTCCACCAGCGTGTCGGCAAACACGGGAAAGAGCTGGTTGGTGGGTGAGTCATAGGCAAAGCGATAGCCCAGAGCGGCGATGCCCGTCCGCAGTTTGGCTGCCGCCGCGTTGGCGTGCTGTGCCAGCTGGAAGTAGAGATCGTCTTCCAACAGGGCGGAGAATTGCAGACCTAGCAGCCGTCCCTTGGCGAACATAGCGCCCCGCTGCTTGATGTAGGAGCGGAAATCCGGCTGGATGGCGGGATTGACCAGCACCGCCGCCTCGCCGAACAGCGCGCCGTTTTTGGTGCCGCCGATGGTGAATGCGTCGGTGTAGCGGGCGAGGTCGGTGAGCGCCAAATCATTGCCCGAGGCAGTCAGTGCCGCGCCCAGACGTGCGCCGTCCAAAAACAGATAGAGCTTGTGGCGCTGACAGCAGTCGTGTAGGGCGCTCAGCTCCGCCTTGGTGTAAAGTGTGCCCACCTCTGTACTGTCGGAGATGTAGACCATCCGGGGTGACACCATGTGCTCGGTGCTGTGCCGCGCCAAAACGCCCTCCACCATGGCGGGAGTCATCTTGCCGTCATCGGCGGGTGTGGTGAGCACCTTGTGCCCCGTCGCTTCGATGGCACCGGTCTCATGGACATTTATGTGCCCGGTTGTCACGGCGATGACCGCCTCGAAGGAGCGGAGGCAGGCGTGGATGACCAGCAGATTGGTCTGGGTGCCGCCCACCAGAAAATGCACGTCGGCCTCCGGCGCGGCGCATTTTTCCTTGACCGTCTCCGCCGCCCGGATGCAGTAGGGATCTAAGCCATAGCCCCGGGTCTGCACCAAATTCGTCTCGGACAGCGCCTTTAAAATAGAGGGATGTGCGCCTTCGCTGTAATCGTTGCGAAAACTATACATGGATAACGCCTACTTTCTAAAAAATCTTTTCCCCATCATACTGTTTTCCAGACGAAAAAACAAATAAAATTTTCACTGTCCTGCCAGTTTCGGAAAATTTTTGCGTAGAGACGGGGATTCGCCGCTCTTGACAGCCATAAAAGGCAGGGGGTATACTGACGCATAGGAACGCGCGGCTTGCGCGATGAAAGAAAAGAGGATACATATGCAGAGAACAAGACACCTTGCGCTGTTGCTGGCGCTGATTCTGACGGTCTCCCTGTGCAGTCTGCCGGTGGCGGCGGCAGAGCAGCCGGATATTGTCCAGCAGCAGGTGCAGATTCTCACCGAGAAATATGGCACCCAGAGCGTGCAGTATGCCCTGTTGGAGGATGGAAAAATCACGGTTTCCGGTCACGCGGGTGCCTATAGCCGCACGGAAAATCGGGCGCTGACCGAGGATACCATGTACGGCATCGCCTCGATCAGCAAGCTGTTTCCCACGGTGGCGGTGCTCCAGCTCTGCGAGCAGGGCAAGTTGTATCTGGATAGCCCGGTGACCCAGTATCTGCCGGAATTTAAGATGGCGGATTCCCGCTATCAAAAAATCACCCTGCGGATGCTGCTGAATCACTCCTCCGGGCTGATGGGCACCACCATGCAGAACATGATGCTGGCGGGGGATGCCGACACCGGCACCCACGACGATTTTTTGAAGCATCTGAAAACCCAAAAGCTGAAGGCGGAGCCCGGTGCGTTCTCCGTCTATTGCAACGACGGCTTTACGCTGGCAGAGCTGGTCATCGAGCGGGTGTCCGGGCTGTCGTTTACCGACTATGTGGCGAAATACATCACAGAGCCGCTGGGACTGGTTCATACCAAGACCCCTCAGGATACCTTCGACCGTGCTGATTTGGCAAAAACCTATCTGGGCACCGGCATGACAGCCACGCCGCCGGATACGGTGGGCTGCATCGGCGCAGGGGGCATCTACTCCACGGCGAAGGATTTGTGCCGCTTTTTGCAGCTGTTTCTGGAGAAGCCCGGCATCGCCTCGGGGCTGATTTTGCAGGACAGCGCCCAAAAAACCATGGTGCCAGAAGCGGAAAAAGCCATCTGGCCCAACGGGCGGGACGAGATGCTGTCCTATGGTCTGGGCTGGGACTCCGTCCACGGCAGCGGCCTGTCCCGCTATAACATCCAGGCGCTGACCAAGGGCGGCGACACCGGGCTGTATCACGGCTCGGTCACGGTATTGCCCCAGGAAAATATGGCGGTGGCGGTGTTATCCTCCGGCGGCTCCAGCGTGTTTGACCAGCTGCTGGGCGAGAGCTTGCTCCGCCGGGCACTGGCGGCGAAAAATCGTCTGCCCATGGACACCCCGCCTGCTCCGCCTGCGCCCATGAAGACCGGCGTGGAGGTTCCCACCGAGATTTTTGCCCTGCGCGGCTCCTATCTGGGCACCGGTGTCATGGAAATTGACATCGCCAAAACCGGCACCATGACCATCACCGCGACGGACGCGCCCGGTGTGAAACAGATCTACGAATATCAGGGCAACGGGGTCTTTGTGGACAAGGAGGGCACGACGGCGCTGTCCTTTGTGCAGGAGGGCGGCATTCGCCAGACCTATTTGCAGATGCAGGGCTATCAGGAGGTTCCCGGTCTGGGGCGGCTCTATAATACCCAATATGTGGCACAGCGGATTGGGGAAAACCCGCTGACGGGGGAGACTGCCACCACATGGGCGGCGCGAAACGGGAAAAGCTATTGCATTTTGAATGAAAAATACACCTCATTGCTCTACGGCCTGAATCCGATGATGCAGTTGGGACAGGAGCAGGAGAAAACCGGCTATCTGGGCAACGGCAAAATCGTGGACGCCACGACCACCGAGGCGGTGGCGCAGATCCCGGGCATGCTTGGGCGGGATCTTGCCGCCTATCGGTTTTACACAGAGGATGGCGTGGAGTACATGACCGACGGCCTGTATGTGGCGATGGACAGCGCCAAGCTGCCTGCCATTTCCCGGGGAAAGACCTCTGCCTGCACCATTCAGGCAACCGGCAATGCCCGGTGGTATGCCGTGGGACAGGCGGCGGGCAAGACCATGGCGGTCACCCTGCCCCAGGAGGGAAGCTTTGCCGTCTATAACAATATGGGCATCTGCGTGGCCTCCTCCCATCTCACCGGCGACACCCAAGTGAAGCTGCCCGAGGACGGCAGAGTCGTCTTTGCGGGGACTGTGGGAGAAAAATTCCAGATCACCATGGGCTAGGGCGATATGCGCCTGTCCCTGCATGAAAAAAAGCCGCTCCGCCGGATTTGGGCGGGGCGGCTGCTTTTTGCCAAAAGGGCGGAATGACAGAAAAGCGCATCTCACGGTTGACCCCGGGGCGATTGTAGACTAGAATGAGAACTGAAATTTACAGAAACAGGGTGACGATATGACAGAGTTTAATCGGCGATATTGCACGGTGCGGCAGGAGATTATCGCCCGGGACTTCTCCGCGATGAATCCCCAGCAGCGCAAGGCGGTGATGGCGACAGAGGGACCGCTGCTGCTGCTGGCGGGCGCGGGTTCGGGCAAGACCACCGTGCTGATTCAGCGGGTGGCAAATCTTTTGACCTATGGCCGCGCCAGCGACACCGACGAGCTGCCGGAGGATGCCACCGAGGCGGATTTGGCGTTTTTGGAGCGCTATGCCAAGGAGCCCACAGAGGAGGATCGGGCGCGGGCGACAAGGCTCTGCGCCATCGACCCCGCCGTGCCGTGGTCGGTGATCGCCATCACCTTTACCAACAAGGCGGCAGGGGAGCTGAAGGAGCGTCTGGCGGCGCGGCTGGGCACCCGGGGCAACGATGTCTGGGCATCCACCTTCCACTCCGCCTGCGTCAAGATTCTGCGGCGGGACGCGGACAAAATCGGCTTTCCCAAAAACTTTACCATCTATGACACCGACGACAGCAAGCGGGTCATCAAGGAGATCTCCAAGGATTTCGGCTTTGAGGAAAAGGAGCTGCCCCCCCGGGAGGTGCTGTCCATCCTCAGCAAGTCCAAGGACACCTTCGAGTCGCCCCAGGACTTTGCCCAGCGCAATTTGGACGGCGGGGACTGGAAGCGCCGCCGGGTCGCCAGGATCTATGTGGAATACGCCAAGCGTCTGCGGGACGCGGGTGCCATGGACTTTGACGACATCATCTATCACACCGTCACCCTGTTGCAGCAATACAGCGAGGTGCGGGAGTTCTATCAGAAAAAGTTTCGCTATGTGCTGGTGGACGAGTATCAGGACACCAACCATCTGCAATATCTCCTCACCGGTCTGCTGGCAGGGGGGTACAAAAACATCTGCGTGGTGGGCGACGACGACCAGAGTATCTATCGCTTTCGCGGGGCGAATATCGAGAATATCCTCAGCTTTGAAAAGCAGTATCGGGGCGCGCGGGTGATTCGGCTGGAGCAGAATTATCGCTCGTCTCAGAACATCTTGGATGCCGCCAACGCGGTGATCCAAAACAACACCGGGCGCAAGGGCAAGACCCTGTGGACGGAAAACGACGGCGGCGACAAGGTCACCATCAAAACCAACTTCAACGAGGGGGACGAGGCGAATTTCGTGGTGTCCTCCATTCTGTCCGACTGCCGGCGGGGGCGCAGTTTCAGCGACAGCGCCATCCTCTATCGCACCAACGCCCAGTCCAACGCCTTGGAGCAGGCATTGCGGCGGAGCGGTGTGGCCTATCATGTGGTGGGCGGACTGAAATTCTTCGACCGCGCCGAGGTCAAGGACATGCTGTCCTATCTCTGCGTCATCAACAATCCGGCGGACGATCTGCGTCTCAAACGGGTCATCAATGTGCCCGCCCGGGGCATCGGCCCCACAACAGTGGATAGGGTGCAGGCCATCGCCAGACAGGAGGGCTGTTCCCTGTACGAGGTCTTGCAGCGGGCAGAGGTCTATCCCGAGCTCCACGGCGCGGTGGTGAAACTGCAAAAATTTGCGGTTATGATCGGACAGCTGCAAAAATTCACCACCCTGATGGAGCTGCCGGAGCTGTATGAGGAGGTCTGCACCGCCACGGGCTATGTGCGCACCTTGGAGGAGAAGGACGATTTGGAGAGCCGTGCCCGGCTGGAAAACGTCCGCGAGCTGAAATCCAACATCGCCGCCTTTTTGGAAAACGCGCCGGAGGATCCCAGTCTGGCGGGCTTCTTAAACGAGATGGCGCTGTACACCGATTTGGACTCTGTCAACGAACAGGACGACTCCGTGACGCTGATGACCATCCACAGCGCCAAGGGGCTGGAATTTCCGTCGGTCTATGTGGTGGGCATGGAGGAGAACATCTTTCCCGGCACCCGCTCTGTGGACGATCCGGAGGAGATGGAGGAGGAGCGGCGGCTCTGCTATGTCGCCATGACCCGCGCCAAGGAAAAGCTCACCCTGACCAATGCCCGGCAGCGGATGCTCTATGGCAAGACGGGCAGCAACCAGCCCTCCCGCTTTTTGATGGAGCTTCCGGCGGAGAATATGGAGTGGCTCAGCCGCCCCGAGCCCCGTCTGACCGCCCGGGAATCCGCCGACGGCATCAGCGACTACAGCTGGGACACCCGTCCGGCGGCGCGGCAGGGCGCCACCGCCATCCCGCCCAAAAAAGCGACCATGCAGCGCTCGACAGCCCCCGCCGCGCCCCTGCTGCAATTGGGGAAGGGCGACCGGGTGGAGCACAGCGCCTTTGGTCTGGGCGAGGTGGTCTCCGTCCGCGCCATGGGCGGCGATGCCCTGATCGAGGTGGCGTTTGAGACGGCGGGCAGCAAAAAGCTGATGCTGAAATCCGCCGGCAACCATATGAAAAAGGTATAGCCCCGCGCTTTTTGAAAAAAGCGTGGCAAAAGCTGGAAGCTGCAAAGCCGGGAAACCGGGCGATGGGCGGACGCAAAGAATTTATTGGAATTATACACTTAGCGTTGTATAATTCCAATAAATATGCTATACTAAACAGTGCTAAGCAGCGGCACAGTATTCTAGTCAGTACTGCCGTTTTCCAGGAAGGGCCTAAAAATCCTTTGAAGGGCACAACGATGAAACTCTTGGTGCTTGCTTGAAACGCCCAGTTTTGGGTGGGTGCTGGGAGGAAGCGCGGCTTTGTCGTGCTTGCAACTGACGGGCGCTTTCCAATGGCATGGAAAATCCGACCCAGCAGTTGCGGAGACCTGTTCTTGTGCGCAGACGTACTCCCATTGTGGTATTTCGGCCTGCGTACGAAACAGATTATGAACCTGCATTGCGGTGTGACGGCGTTGCCCGAACGCTGTGTGCAGAGTAGCCTGCCTTGAGTGGGTTTGGCGAATGGGAGAGCTACGCGCGGTTTCCTCCGGCCAGAGGGAACGGTGACATTGCTCCCTGAAACCCTGTCTGCAAAAGAGGCTAAGAAACGGTTTGACTGCAGTGGAAATCACCTAGGCTGTCCTCACAGGGCGGCAGAAGGATTACAGTGCGGACTAAGTGGCAGTCGGGTAGCTCGGTTGGCAACACCGGGATGCGACGTCGAAGGGGAAACCACCTGATCGGCAACGAGAGGCACGTCGCGGGGAAATCCAACCCGTACCTAAGCCGTAAGATTTACTTTTGCCTGCTGCCGCTGTCTTAGCAAAACATAAAAGCAGCATTGCGTGGAAACAAGCGGAGGAAAAAACAATTGGCAAAAATTCGCAAAGAGCGTAAAGCAAAGAATAAGACCCCGGAAAAGCCGCAATATCACTGGATTTTGCGGATTTTCTTGATTTCTATGGCGCTGTCCATCGTGCTCAGTCTCCTGTCAGAGACGGCGCTGGAGGGGGCGGGCTATGCCCTCGCCATCGGCGTGCTGCTGCTGTTCATCCTGCTGGGCATCGGATTTGACATCATCGGTGTGGCGGTGACGGCGGCGGATGTGCGCCCCTTTCACTCCATGGCGGCGCACAAGGAAAAGGGCGCGGCAGAGGCACTGTCTCTCCTGCGCAACGCCAGCCACGTCAGCAGCTTTTGCAACGACGTGGTGGGCGACATCTGCGGCATCGTCAGCGGCTCCACGGCGGCGATTATCGTCACTCGACTGGAGCGCGATCTCTCTACCCACAACATTTTTCTGTCCGTATTGGTGACGGCGGTGATCTCGGGACTGACCATCGGCGGCAAGGCGCTGGGCAAGAGCATTGCCATGCAAAACAGCACCGGTGTCGTCCACACGGTGGCAAGATTCATGCACATCTTTCACCGCGCCCGCTGAACACAACGTTCCCATTTCAGTTTTTGCCAAGCTTTTTCAAAAAAACTTGCGTACCCAGCCTGTGCTGCCCCGGGGCAGCGGGCGCTAAGGAGAAGCATTTTGATTTTAGAACAGATTCACTCCCCGGCGGATGTCAAGGCACTGACCGGGGAAGAAACCACCCGGCTGTGCGGGGAACTGCGTGATTTTTTGGTGCGACAGGTTTCCGCAACGGGGGGACATCTCGCCTCTAATTTGGGCGCGGTGGAGCTGACCGTCGCCCTCCATCGGGTGTTTGACACCGCCACTGACCGTCTGGTCTTTGACGTGGGGCACCAGTGCTATGTCCACAAGGCGCTGACCGGCAGGCAGTCCCTGTTCGACAGTCTGCGGCAGTTCGGGGGACTGTCCGGCTTTCCCAAGCCGTTCGAGAGCCAGCACGATGCCTTTATCGCCGGGCACGCCTCCAACTCCGTGTCTGTGGCGCTGGGTATGGCGCGGGCGCGCACCCTGCAACAGCAGGACTACAGTGTACTGGCGCTGATTGGCGACGGGGCGCTCACCGGCGGTCTCGCCTATGAGGGTCTCAACAACGCCGGCGCGTCCTGTGAACCGCTGATTGTGATTTTGAACGACAATGGTATGTCTATCAACCCCAACGTGGGGGCGATGGCCACCCATCTGGGACAGCTGCGCACCAAGCCCGGGTACTATCATTTTAAGAAGTGGTATCGCAATCTGCTGGGGCACAGCAGCGTGGGCAATCGGCTGTATCGGTTTAACCATCGGATCAAAACCGCCCTGAAAAAATCTCTCTGGCCGGGCAGCACCCTGTTCGAGGACATGGGCTTCACCTATCTGGGACCGGTGGACGGGCACAATGTGGACAGGCTGTGCCACACCTTAAATTGGGCGCGGGAGCTGCACGTTCCCGTGCTGGTGCATGTGCGCACCGTCAAGGGCAAGGGCTATCCCTTTGCCGAGGAAAATCCCGGTAAGTTCCACGGTGTATCCCCCTTCGATCCCCAGACGGGACTGGCGCGAAAGCCCTCCGCACCCTGCTTCTCCTCCGTATTTGGACAGGCGCTCACCGATTGCGCCATGGAGGACGGGCGGGTCTGCGCCATCACGGCGGCGATGGAGGACGGCACCGGGCTGACTCCCTTTGCCAAGCAATTTCCCACCCGCTTTTTCGACGTGGGCATCGCTGAGGGACACGCCGTCGCTATGGCGGCGGGGCTGTCCAAGCAGGGGATGGTGCCGGTGTTCGCGGTCTATTCCAGCTTTTTACAGCGGGGCTTCGATATGCTGCTCCACGATGTGGCGCTGTCACAGCTCCATGTGGTGCTGGCGGTGGATCGGGCGGGACTGGTGGGGGCGGACGGCGAGACCCACCACGGCTGCTTCGATATCGCCTATCTCTCTGCCGTGCCCGGCATGACGATTCTCTGCCCCTCCAACTTTACAGAGCTGCGGAAGATGCTGCGTCGGGCGATCTTTGCCATGGACGGCCCGGTGGCGGTGCGCTATCCCCGGGGCGGGGAGGGGCGACTCACCGCCTTTTGCGGAGAGGAACCGGTGTCCCTTCTCCGAGAGGGGACGGATATCACCCTGCTGTCCTATGGCATACTCATCAACAATCTGCTGGACGCGGCGGATGAGCTGGCGCAACAGGGCATCTCGGCAGAGGTGCTGAAGCTCAATTGGACAGCGCCGCTGGAAATCGACAAAATCCTGTCCTCCCTTGCCAAAACCCGGCGTCTGCTGGTGTTGGAGGATGTGTTTGCCACCGGCTGTGTGGGACAGCAGTTGGCGGCGCTGCTGGCAGAGCGGGGCGCGTCGCCCCAGATACTGCTGCTGAAAAACGCCGGCGATCATTTTGTGCCCCAGGGCACGGTGGAGCAATTGCAGCACAGCGCGGGGCTGGATGCGGCGGGCATCGTCCGCGCCGTGACCGAGGCACTGGCATAGCGCCGAAAGAGAGGGACAACCATGGGGACAAAAATGCGGCTGGATGTGCTGCTGACTGAAAAGGGACTACAGGAGAGCCGTCAAAAAGCCCAGGCGACCATCATGAGCGGCGTGGTGTTTGTCAACGGACAGCGGGTGGACAAGGCGGGCACCGCCGTGGCGGAGGATGCCGTCATCGAGATCCGGGGCGAGACCCTCAAATACGTCAGCCGGGGCGGCTTGAAGCTGGAAAAAGCCATGTCTGCCTTCCACCTGTCGGTGGAGGATTGCGTCTGCATGGACGCGGGGGCATCCACCGGCGGCTTTACCGACTGTATGCTGCAAAACGGGGCGCGGAAGGTCTATGCCGCCGATGTGGGCTATGGACAGCTGGCGTGGAAGCTGCGCTCCGATCCCCGGGTGGTCTGTTTAGAACGCACCAATGTGCGGTATATTACCCATGAACAGGTGCCGGACGAGCTGGACTTTGCCACGGTGGATGTGAGCTTTATCTCCCTGCGCCTGATTCTGCCGGCGCTGTGCGGACTGCTGAGGGACGGGGGACAGGTCGCCTGTCTGGTGAAGCCGCAATTCGAGGCAGGACGGGAAAAGGTGGGCAAAAAAGGCGTGGTGCGTGACCCTGCCGTCCATTTAGAGGTCCTGGAGCACTTTTTTGACCATGCAAAGGAATCTGGCTTTACAGTCCTTGCTATGACGTTCTCTCCCATACGCGGGCCGGAGGGAAACATCGAATATCTGGGACAGTTGCAAAAGGGAGACGCTGTCCCCGGGGACTTTGACCTGAAAGCACTGGTGGAGGAATCCCACCGGGTGTTGGAGGGCTAACGCGGGAGCACGAGGAAAAGTACGCGGCCTTTGAAAAGGCCTGGCGAAACTTTTGCAATCAGATTTTATAAATGCCCTATCTGAAACAGTTCACAAAAGTTTTTGGCAGGCTTTTTTCAAAAAGCCGCGTATCCCCCCGTATCCCCGCGTCCCGCGTCGTACCTGTGTGCCCTATCTGAAACAGTTCGCAAAAGTTTTTGTCCAGCTTTTTTCAAAAAGTTGGCGTATCCTCAGCCCAGCGGAAAGGTATGATCCTATTTATGAAAAAAATCATTCTCTGCCCCAATCCCTACCG
>JAVVOA010000015.1:10654-30260 GCA_036656515.1 Oscillospiraceae bacterium
GGGATCGTGAGCTGGAAGCAACCCGGCAAACCATGGAGCTGCTCAACAACATCGGCATGGAGACGGTGGTCTGTATGCCCTTTAAAAACGACGGGCGGAGCTTCGGCATGGAGGTCAAGCCCCTCCAGCAGGAGTTGCGCGACAGCCACATGATCATCGCCTTCGGCGGCGACGGCACGATTTTGCATCTGGCGAAGATGGCGGCACTGCGCAACATCCCCATGCTGGGTGTCAATCTGGGCAGTCTGGGCTTCATCTCCGAGCTGGAGGAAAACGAGCTGCCCATGGTGCGTGAGCTGGCCGGCTGGAAATTCGCCACAGAGGCGCGCATGATGCTGGACGTGTCCGTTATCCGAGAGGGGAAGCAGGTCTATTCCAATCTGGCGTTAAACGAGGCGGTGGTGACCAAGGGCGCCGTGTCCCACGTCATCCACCTCCGGGTGTTCTCTGACGAGAGCAAGCTGACGGACGTGAAGGGAGACGGCATGATCGTGGCCTCGCCCACCGGCTCCACGGCATACTCTCTGTCGGCAGGCGGCCCGATTTTGGAGCCTACGGCGCAGAATTTGGTGCTCTGTCCCATCTGCGCCCACACCATCTGCTTCAACTCCTATGTGCTGACACCGGAGCGCGTGGTGTCCATCGAGACCATGGACAAGGGGAAAAAGCCGGTCTATCTGTCGGTGGATGTGAGCCGCAGTTTTCCGCTGAAACCCGGCGACTTGGTGCGCATCAAGCGCTCCCGGCATGAATTGAAGCTCGTCCGGCTGTCCGGCAAGAGCTTTTGCGAAATATTTGAGAAGAAAATGGCAGCAGGAGGATATGACGATGAAAAATGATCGCCAATCAAAAATTTTGGAGATTATCGCCGCAGAGAATATCGAGACCCAGGAGCAGCTTTTGGACTGTTTGCAGCAGCAGGGGATCGTGAGCACCCAGGCGACCATTTCCCGGGACATCAAGCAGATGCACCTGATCAAAGAGCCCATGGGGCAGGGCATCTATAAATACGCGGTGTCCGGCAACCGCACCAAGCTGAACTTCGCGGAAAAACTGCGCACGATTTTCCGGGAGAGCATCACCAGCATCGAGAGCGCCCAGAATATCGTGGTGCTGAAAACCATGCCGGGTCTGGCCTCTGCCGCCTGCGCGGCGATGGACAGCATGGATTTCAGCTTTATGGTCGGCTCTCTGGCGGGGGACGATACGGCGTTTATTGTCATGCGGGACACGGACTCCGCGCTGGATTTTTGCGAGGAAATCAAGGAGATGCTGTAAAGGGGTGAGCGGACATGCTTCTGCTGCTTCACATTGAGAATATCGCGGTGATTGAACAGGCGGATATCGCCTTTCAGCCCGGCTTTAACGCTTTGACCGGCGAGACCGGTGCCGGCAAATCCATCGTCATCGACGCGCTGGGCGCGGTGCTGGGGGGACGTACCTCCCGGGATTTAATCCGCACCGGCAGTGCCCGCGCCTTTGTCAGCGCCACCTTCGACAATGTACCAGACGATCTGCCCGCCCTTCTGGAAAACGGACTTGCGCCGGAGGAGGACGGGAGCTTGCTGCTGCAACGGGAGCTGTCCGCCGACGGGAAAAACGTCTGTCGCTGCGGGGGACGACCCATCACGGTGGCACAGCTTCGGCAAATCGGCGGCGAGCTGCTGAACATCCACGGACAGCACGACGGGCAGCAGCTGCTGGACGAGGAGCTGCATCTCACCTATTTAGACCGCTTTGGCAAGACGGATTTGGCGGCGTACACCGCCTGCTTCGACGAGCTGACACAGCTGCGGGGCAAAATCCGCTCCCTGCAAATGGACGAGGCGGAGAAGGCGCGGCGGATGGACAGTCTGCGGTTTCAGATTGCCGAGCTGGAGCGCGCCCAACTGCGGAGCGGCGAGGAGGAGGAGCTGCTTGCCCGGCGCAACATCCTCCGCAACAGCGAGAAGTTTCGCACAGCCATCGGCGGCGCGGATTTCTATTTGAGCGGCGACGAGGACAGTGCCGGCGCTGTGGCACAGCTACAGGAGGCGGAGCAGGCACTCACCGTGGTCAAGGGCTTGGGCGCACGGCTGGCAGAATTGGCGGAACGCCTGTCCCAGCTTCGGTGTGAAGCCTATGACCTTGCCGAGTCCACCCGGGATTTGAAGCTGGAATACGACTTTTCGCCGGAGGAATTGGACGGGGTGGAGAGTCGGATTGACCGGATTTATCGACTGAAGAAGAAATACGGCGACACAGAGTCCGACATGCTGGACTATTTGGAGCGCTGTCGCGGCGAGCTGGACGACATCGAGACGGCAGACGACACCCTACAGCGCTTGCAAAAAAAGCTGGCAGAGGCCGCCCGAACAGTGGGAGAGGTCGGCGGTGTGCTGACCGTCGCTCGAAAAAAAGCAGCCACCCAATTGGAGCAGCGCATTTTGACCGAGCTCCACGATTTGGACATGCATCAGGTGCGGTTTTCCATCCAGATCACGCCGCAGGAGCCGGATGCCAATGGACTGGATCGGGTGCGGTTTCTCATGTCCGCCAACGCGGGAGAGGATTTGAAGTCCATTGCCAAGGTCGCCTCTGGCGGCGAGCTGGCGCGGATCATGCTCGCCCTGAAAAATGTGCTGGCGGAGCAGGAGCGGGTGGCGACGCTGGTATTTGACGAGGTGGACACCGGCGTATCGGGACGCGCCGCCCAGCGGGTGGCGGAGAAGCTGGCTATGGTGTCTCGACACAAGCAGGTGCTGTGCGTGACCCATCTGCCCCAGCTTGCCGCCATGGCAGACACACACTTTTCCGTGGAAAAGGGGGAGCGGCAGGGACGTACTTACACCCGGGTGCTCTGTCTCGACCACGCCCAGCGCAAGGCGGAGCTGGCGCGGATCACCGGCGGCACCCACATCAGCGACGCACTCCTCGCCGGGGCAGAGGAGCTGCTGGCAGAGGCCGCCGCCTATCGGGCAGCCCTGTGAGGACGGGGCTACGAAGGACGCAAACTTTTTGAAAAAAGTTTGACAAAAACTTTAATGAGAGTTTATAAAGGGTTCCACCGTTTTGCCGAGCTGCCTTGCAAAAACAGTTTAAAAGTTTTTACCACGCTTTTTTCAAAAAGCGTGCGTATCCCCCCGTTTTCAGTGCATTATCTATCATTATTATGGAATAAAGGGAGAACACAACCATGGAGATTTATGAGGAATTGGTGGCGCGAGGACTGGTCGCGCAGGTGACAGACGAGCCGGAGATCCGGGAGCTGATCAAC
The DNA here is from genome assembly GCA_036656515.1 of Oscillospiraceae bacterium. Lineage (GTDB taxonomy): Bacteria > Bacillota > Clostridia > Oscillospirales > Oscillospiraceae > Oscillibacter. The sequence goes on from JAVVOA010000015.1 coordinate 13,911, forward strand.
AGCGGCAAGGCGGTCTTCTACATCGGCTTCGACCCCACGGCAGACAGCCTCCACGTCGGCCATTTTATGGCGCTGTGCCTGATGAAGCGCTTGCAGATGGCAGGCAACCGCCCGGTGGTTTTGATCGGCGGCGGCACCGGCTACATCGGCGATCCCTCCGGGCGCAGCGACATGCGGTCGGTGATGACGCCGGAGACCATCCAGCACAACTGCGACTGCTTCCTGCACCAGATGGAGCGATTCATCGACTTTGGCGAGGGCAAGGCAATCATGGTCAACAACGCCGACTGGCTGTTAAAGCTCAACTATGTGGATTTGCTCCGGGACGTGGGTGCCTGCTTCTCCGTCAACAATATGCTAAGAGCCGAGTGCTATAAGCAGCGGATGGAAAAGGGACTGTCCTTCTTGGAATTCAACTATATGATCATGCAGTCCTATGACTTCTATCACCTGTACCAGCACTACGGCTGCAACATGCAGTTCGGCGGCGACGATCAGTGGAGCAACATGCTCAGCGGCACGGATCTCATTCGCCGTAAGCTGGGGGAAAACGCCTATGCCATGACCATCACCCTGCTGATGAACGCCGAGGGGAAGAAGATGGGCAAAACCGCCAACGGCGCGGTGTGGCTGGATCCCAACAAGACCAGCCCCTTCGAGTTCTATCAGTACTGGCGCAACGTGGGCGACAACGACGTGCTCAAATGCATCCGGATGCTGACCTTCCTGCCGGTGGAGGAAATCGACAAGATGGACAGCTGGGAGGGCAGCCAACTCAATCGCGCCAAGGAGATTCTCGCCTTCGAGCTGACCAAACTGGTACACGGTGAGGACGAGGCCGCCCGTGCGGAGGAGACCTCCCGTGGTCTGTTCGCCGGTGGTGGCAACACCGAGCACATGCCCACCACCGCCCTGACCGATGCCCAGTTCGACGGGGACACCATCGGTGTCCTGAACCTGCTGGTCGCCTGCGGCCTCTGCGCCAGCAATGGCGAGGCACGCCGTCTGGTACAGCAGGGCGGCATTCTGGCAAACGACAAAAAGGTGGAGGAAATCGGTGCCACCTTCTCCAAAAGTGACTTTGCCGGCGAGGGCTTGCTTTTGAAAAAGGGCAAGAAAAGCTATCACCGGGTGACCCTGTAAACGAGAGAAAAGCAGACGTTATCGAGAGGATAACGTCTGCTTTTTTGAGAGATAATGTGTAAAGTGAATCCGCTTTACCGCACTGTGATATAGCCCTGTTTGCACAAAAGCTCTGCCAACAGCACCGCGCCGCCCGCCGCGCCCCGGAGGGTGTTGTGGGACAGGCAGACAAACTTATAGTCATACTGGCTGTCCGGCCGAAGGCGACCGATGGAGACCGCCATGCCGCCCTCTAAATTGCGGTCTAGACGGGTCTGGGGACGGTTGTCCTCCTCGAAATAGTGGAGGAACTGATGGGGGGCGGAGGGCAGCTCCAGTTCCTGCGCCGCGCCCCGGAAGCCGGCCCAGTCCGCCTTGATCTGCTCCATAGACGGCACCTTTCCGGAAAACTTCACGAAGCACGCCGCCATGTGTCCGTCCTGACAGGGCACCCGGAGACATTGGGCGGTGAGGGAGGGGCCGGCTGCATTGACGATTTTATCCCCCTCGATATGTCCCCACAGCTTCAAAGGCTCCCGCTCGGACTTCTCCTCTTCGCCGCCGATGTAGGGGATCACGTTGTCCACCATCTCCGGCCAGCTGGCAAAGGTCTTGCCCGCGCCGGAAATCGCCTGATAGGTGCAGACCAGCGCCCGGTCGATGCCATAGCCCAGCAGGGGATGGAGGGCGGGGACATAGCTTTGCAGGGAGCAGTTGGATTTGACGGCGATGAAGCCCCGCTTGGTGCCCAGTCGTCTGCGCTGTGCGGGGATGATGTCCAAGTGGTCGGCGTTGATCTCCGGCACCACCATGGGCACGTCGTCCGTCCAGCGGTTGGCGCTGTTGTTGGACACCACCGGGCATTCCAGCTTGGCATACATTTCCTCCAACGCCAGAATTTCCTCCTTGTTCATATCCACCGCGCAGAAGACGAAATCCACCAGCGACGCGATTTTCTCCGCGTCCGCCTGGGCATCCAGAATGACGATGTCCTTGGCACTCTCCGGGATGGGCAGCTCCAACGCCCAACGGTTTTCCATCACCGCACCATAGGTCTTGCCCGCACTGCGGGCGCTGGCGGCGATGACCTTCAACTGGAACCACGGATGGTTCTCCATCAGGGTGACAAAGCGCTGTCCCACCATCCCCGTTCCGCCGATGATACCCACTTGAAACTGTTTCATATTGCCGTTCCTCCTTAAAATGTGATGAAAGCGGACAGATTTGCGGGACGAAAATAGAAATCTGTCCAATTGACTTGAAATGCAGGGGCATTTTGGGCTATAATGAACAGTAGCCCCTCACTTTGTGTTTCTGATGCGGACAAAAGTACGCCGTTGAAACAACAAGTTGCCCTATGGTAGCATACTTACGGGCGGGAGTCAAGGGTAAAATGGAGGAAGAACCTGATGAAAAGAGTTTGGATCGCGACCCTGCTCTGTCTTTTGCTGGGCGGTGCGCTGGGCGGAACCGCTCTGGCGACAGATGGCGGCACCCTGCGGGTGGGGCTTCGATATGGCAGCAGCGCCATGCCCACCGCCAATCTGGAAAACGAGGGCGGCTATGCCTTCGGCTACTACGACGGCAGTTTTGTCCCTCTGGGAGAGACTGCCCAGAAAACCATCTCCATGACCGGCGATAGCCGCTATCACGTCCGGCTCCCCGACGTATTTGCCGACTTTGGGACAGCGGCGGCGGCTGCGGCACAATACCCAGACGGGTTTCCCGCCTATAGCGGCGGCGGATTTATGGTGTATCTGGGCAGCTTTGGCAGCGGGGGAGAGGCAGAGAGCGCCGCCGCCCAGTATGGCGGCACGGTGGTGTCCCCCGGCGGGACAGGCATCGCGGTGACGGTCACCAAAACATCCACCATCCTCTTTCAGTTCGACGGTCTGGGCGCGCAGGATTTGGTTCTCCAGCCGGTGGCAGAAGCCACATGGTTTCAGGGCAACCAATACCGGGGCAGCTTCACCTATCGGCGGGGGGCGGACGGCAATTTGCAGGTGGTCAATCTGGTGGGACTGGAGGACTATGTGAAGGGTGTCGTCCCCAACGAGATGCCCGCCACTTGGGCAGAGGAGGCGTTGAAGGCACAGGCGGTCTGCGCCCGCACCTTTGCCAAGCGCTGCACCAAGCACCAGAAATATGGCTTCGACGTGTGCGGCTCCACGGACTGTCAGGTGTATTCCGGGCTGAAAAACGCCACGGCAAACAGCGACGCGGCGGTGGATGCCACGGCAGGGCAGTGTCTGTACGCCGACGGCGCACTGATCGAGGCGGTGTTCTTCTCCTCGGACGGCGGTGCCACCGAGGATGCCGCCAATGTCTGGGGCAGCGACGTCTCCTATCTCAAGGGGAAGGCAGATCCCTATGAGGCAAACGTCACCATCCCCAATTACAGCTATTCCGTGACCTATAGCGGGGCGGAGCTGATGGAGATTTTGCAGACCAAAAAGTACGACATCGGTCGGGTGACCAGAGTCTTTGTCTCCGGGCGCAGCCAGACCGGCAACGTGACAGAGGTGACCTTTGCCGACAGCGGAGGAAAGACGGTCAAGGTCACCGGAGAGGCCTGTCGCACAGTTTTTTACAGCAGCACCTATCAAAAATCCGTCCGCAGTATGCGGTTTGACGTTTTGGGCGGCGGGGGAGGCTATCCCCTCGCCGGCGGCGGCACCCTGTTCACCCTGACGGGCAGTCCGGCGATTTCCGGCACCGGCACGGTGTCGCCCCTGCCCGAGACCCCCTATGTGATCACCCCCGGCGGCACTGTCCCCGCAGAGCCCGCCCCCACCGTCACCGGAGACAGCTTTACCATCGTGGGCACCGGCAGCGGACACAATGTGGGCATGAGCCAATACGGTGCCCGCGCCATGGCAGAGGCGGGACAGAGCTATACAGATATTCTGAATTTTTATTATACGGGCGTCACCCTCGGCTGATACCCAGATGGGACACTACATGAAAACATCGGACTTTTACTATGACCTTCCCCCGGAGCTGATTGCCCAGACCCCCATTGAAAAGCGGGACGGCTCCCGTTTGCTGACACTGGATAAGACGACGGGGGAGACCACGCACCGCCATTTTTACGAGCTGCCCTCCCTGCTCCGTCCCGGCGACTGCCTGATTTTAAACGATTCCCGGGTGCTGCCCGCCCGCCTGCTGGGACAGCGTCTCCCCGGCGGCGGTGCCTGCGAGATCCTGCTGCTCATTGACCGGGGCGATCGGGTGTGGGAATGCCTGACCCGTCCGGGGAAAAAGCTCCATGTGGGTGCCCGTGTCAGCTTTGGAAACGGCGAGCTGACGGCGGAGATCGTGGGCGAGGTAGAGGGCGGCAACCGCTTGGTGCGCTTCGACTATGCCGGCATTTTTTTAGAGGTCTTGGAGCATCTGGGCAAGATGCCCCTGCCCCCCTATATCAAGGCGGAGCTGGAAGATCAGGAGCGGTATCAGACCGTGTACTCCAAGGTGCTGGGTTCTGCCGCCGCGCCCACGGCGGGTCTGCATTTTACCAAGGAGCTGCTACAGACCATTGCGGCGGGCGGGGTCTCCATCGGCTATGTGACCCTCCATGTGGGACTGGGCACCTTCCGTCCCGTGAAGGAGGACGAGCTGGAAACCCACGAGATGCACAGTGAATACTGCACCATCTCTCAGGAGACGGCGGATTTGATCAACACCACCAAGAAAAACGGCGGACGGGTCATCTGCGTGGGGACGACCTCCTGCCGCACATTAGAGGCTTGGGCGGCAGAGGACGGCACCATGCGTGCCTCGGCTGGCTGGACGGATATCTATATCTATCCCGGCTATCGCTTCAAGGTGCTGGACTGTCTCATCACCAATTTCCACCTGCCGGAATCCACCCTGATTATGCTGGTGTCCGCGCTGGCGGGACGGGAGCAGGTCTTGGCGGCCTATGCCGAGGCTGTCCGGGAGCGCTATCGGTTTTTCAGCTTCGGGGATGCCATGTTCATTGGGGATGTGGGCACCACCGGCAAATAGAGGGCAGTTCTGGTTTTGCCATGCGTTTGCCCTGACCGCGTCCCGCAATCTTGACAAAAACCACGAAGCGGGGTATACTGGCAACAATCGAATATTTGAACAGGGGAGCCATCGGCTGAGAGGAAGTCTGACACAGACTTCGACCCTTATACCTGATTTGGATAATGCCAACGTAGGGATTTCGCCAGCGTCAAGCCGGAAACTCCCCGTGGTGTTTCCGGCTTTTTTGTTCATGATAAGCGACAAGTAAAAGACAGAGAAAGGTCGTATCATCATGAAAGCAACCAACACCAGAAAACTCGCCATCGCCGGCATCCTCATCGCCGTGGGGGTCATTTGCTCCCCCTTTTCCGTCAACGTGGGCTTTGCCAAGTGCTTTCCCATCCAGCACATGATCAACGTGCTGGCCGGCGTGCTGTTCGGGCCCCTCTATGCGGTCTGCATGGCGTTTGCCACCTCCCTCCTGCGGCTGACACTGGGCATGGGCACCCTGCTCGCCTTCCCGGGGAGCATGATCGGTGCCCTGTGCTGCGGACTGCTGTACGGGCGCACCCACAAGCTGTGGACGGCGTACTTGGGCGAGATCGTGGGCACCGGCCTTCTGGGCGGACTGGCTGCCTATCCCGTCGCCGCCTATATCATGGGGAAAGAAGTGGCCATATTTGCCTTTGTGGTGCCCTTCCTCGCCAGCACCGTCGCCGGTGCCACCCTCAGCGTGATTTTGATCCGCGCCTTGGCAAAAACCCCCGTTTTCGGCAAGCTGTTGGGGGAGACCAAAACCATCTAATACGTCGCCGATGGGTGACGTGAAATTTCGAAGAAGTGAGAATTGCCATGTTTAAAGTTATTTCCGTCACCGGACACGCCCGGCGGGGCGAATTTACCTGCGCCCACGGCGGCACGGTACACACCCCTGTGTTCATGAATGTGGGCACCCAGGCGGCGATCAAGGGCGGGGTGTCCGCCCACGACCTAAAAGCCATCGGCTGCCAAATCGAGCTGTCCAACACCTATCACCTCCATCTGCGCCCCGGCGATGAGGTGGTGCGCACCATGGGCGGACTCCACAAATTCATGGATTGGGACGGCCCCATCCTCACCGACAGCGGCGGCTTTCAGGTGTTTTCGCTGGCAGCTCTGCGGAAAATCAAGGAGGAGGGGGTCAGCTTTTCCTCCCATTTGGACGGGCACCACATCTTTATGGGGCCGGAGGAGAGCATGCAGATCCAGTCCAATCTGGGCTCCGACGTGGCGATGGCCTTTGACGAGTGCGTGGAGAATCCCACCACCCACGACTATGCCAAGCAGTCCTGCGAGCGCACCTATCGCTGGCTGGAGCGTTGCAAGCAGGAGCATGACAGGCTAAATGCCTTGCCAGATACGGTGAACCCCGGGCAGCTGCTGTTCGGCATCAATCAGGGTGCCACCTTCCCGGATTTGCGGATTTGGCACATGCAGGAGATCGCCAAAATCGACTGCGACGGCTATGCCATCGGCGGCCTCGCCGTGGGAGAGGAAACCCAGGTGATGTATGACATCATCGACGCGGTGGAGCCCTATATGCCGGCGGACAAGCCCCGGTATCTCATGGGGGTGGGCACACCGTCCAACATCATCGAGGGGGTGGCGCGGGGCGTGGACTTCTTCGACTGCGTCATGCCCGCCCGCAACGCGCGGCACGGTAAGCTGTTCACTTGGCACGGCACGCTGAATATCAAAAACGAGCGCTATCAGACCGACCCCCTGCCGCTGGATCCGGACTGCGACTGCCCTGTCTGCCGCAGCTTTTCCCGGGCCTATCTCCGCCACCTGTTCAAGGCGGACGAGGTGCTGGCACTGCGGCTGTCGGTGCTGCACAATCTGTATTTCTACAACCAGCTGATGGAGAGAATCCGGGAGACGCTGGATGCCGGCACCTTCGAGACCTTCCGCGCCCGGTACAGCGGAAAATTAGAGGAGCGCATCGCCGACTGAGGTTGCCGTATGGGGCAGGGGAGTCCGTTTTTCTCGAAAAGTGGGGCAGAAACAGGGGATTCTTTCGGCAAGAGAGCGCCATGGGCGGACAAAATCCACGGATTTAGTGTGGATGTGAAGAAAGGGCTTGCAAAATTCGGTTTTCTTAGCTATAATAGTAACATTCACTATTTTTAAAAAGGAGATACATGCATGCAACAGTATTCATCAATCATTATGCTTGTCGTTTTATTGGGCGTCTTTTACTTCCTGCTGATCCGCCCCGAGAACAAGCGCAAAAAGGCCGCGGAGCAAATGCGGAACAGCCTGAAAAAGGGCGACCAGATCACCACCATCGGCGGCATCATCGGCAAGGTTGTCAGCGTGGGCGACACCTTGGTCATCGAAACCAGCGAGGATCGTGTCCGTTTGGAGATCACCAAGTGGGCAATTTCCAACACCGGTGTCCAGACCAGCACCGAGCCGCAGAAGGCAAAGAAGGAGCCGAAGGCAGAGATCGAAGCCCCTGCCGATACCGTGGACGAGATCCCCGCAGACACCGAGAACAAGGACTGATTCAGAAAAATTCATAAAGTGAACCTCCCCCGGAATATGCTTGAGAAGAAGCGTATGCCGGGGGAGATTTTTTTGCGCATGGCCGCAGGGCGGCAGAGGGAGGATGCATGGAAAAGAAACGATTCAAGGTAGAGGGCTGGACGGCGATGGCGGCGGGACTGGGCATCTCACTGGTGAGCTATCTGCTGCTCCAGCTGCTGGGGGCGCTGCTGCTAGAACGGGGGCTGCTGTCGCCCACACTGGTACTGCCGTTTTTGGCGGTGTCCTGCGGGCTGGCTGCGCTCGCAGGCGGGCTGTTCGCCGCGCGACACAGCGCCATAGGCACCATGTACTGCGCCCTCTTGACCGCCGGTGGCTTCGGGGGGATTTTTCTGCTGGCGGGCTTTTTGGCGTTTCGCGGCATCACGCCTCAGGCGGGGGTGCTGGTTTTATCCATGGTGCTGGGCGGTGTCCTCGCCGGACTGCTGGGCGGTAAAAAACGCAAACGCCGTCGGGCAAGAAAGCGGGATTGAACAGGTGCGCCACCGCTCTCCCGTGATTTTACGAAAAAATCTATCGTCGCAAAGTGGGACTTTGGGGCAGGGGAGGGCGGACTGGGCGCAGGGTTTGTACAATATTTCCAGAGAGGGACAGGCAAATACGAGCTGTAATCATTTCTGCGTCAGGATGCTGAATCCCTAAAAACGCCGTTGATTACCCACATCTGGTGAGAAAATCAGATACCGTACACAACATCTGCTGACTTTTGTGGTCTTATCGACAGCCTGTCACAATTCGGTCAACGCAGTTAACATAATATTGTTTACATAAGTATTGGTGATAATCTACAAAAATTAAATATTTCTCTAAAATTCCTTGCGGAATCAAGCATTTTGCAATATAGTTAGAGGCAGTCAGGTTTACCGTCTTCTGCTTTGCTTGTCTGCCGCATAAAATTCTGACAAGGGGATGCGGCATGAAGAAATTGAGACGGGCAGGCACACCGACAGAGCATTGGTTGGGCTATCTGTTGGTGCTGGCGGTGTTTTTTTTGGCTGGCGTTATTTTGGGACAGGTTTTGGCGGCACGCACCGCCACCGGGGCGGACTCCGAGCTATACCGCTACCTCAGCGATTTTTTTCAGATAGACAGTCCGCCGGGGGACGCTGCGCTGCTCTCCTCCCTGCGGGTTTATTTGCGCTATCCCGTGCTGGCGTTTTTACTGGGCTTTGCCTCGGTGGGTCTGGTACTGCTGCCTGTGGTCTCTGTCGCCTTTGGATTTTTTCTGTCTTTTTCCGTCTGCTGCTTTGCGTCGGCGTTTGGCGGCAACGGTATTTTATTGGCACTCTCGGTGTTTGGACTGCGCTGTGCCGTCACCCTGCCCTGTTATTTTTTTCTGGCCATTCCCGCATTTCGGGCTGCCGTCTCTCTGGCGATGCTCTCCTTCGGAAACGGAAAGCGCATTGCGCCGGTGACCTATGGTGCGTCGTATTTCCTCCGCTTTTGCATCTGCGTGGTGATTTTGATCGCCGGCGTGCTGGTGGAGCTGTCTCTGTCCCCGCATTTGCTGCACCTGGTTTGTGTGCGTATTTTTCAATAGCGCGCCCACGGAGCGCACAGGAGAGGAGGAGTTTTTTTGATCGACTATATCGCGGGCTACGGTGCCTATCTGACCGAGGTCAAGCACTCCTCCGACAATACCATCAGCTCCTATCTGCGGGATATCCACCAGTTTTCCGCCTATTTAGAGGAGACCTGCGACACCGATTTGAAGCGGGCGGACACCGGGGAGATCAAGGACTATATGTCATGGATGTTGGGGCGGGGCAAATCTGCATCCTCGGTCACCCGATCCGTTGCCTCTCTCAAGTCGTTTTACACCTATATGCTGGCGGAGGGCATTGTGAAAAGCAATCCCGCCAAGGGCGTGACCGCCGCCAAGGTAGAGCGGAAATATCCCCAGATTTTGACCAGCAAAGAGGTGGAGCTGTTTTTGGAGCAGCCCCGGTGCATCGATGCCAAGGGTTATCGGGATCACGCTATGCTAGAGCTGCTGTATGCCACCGGCATTCGGGTCAGCGAGCTGATCTCTCTGAATTTGGACGATCTGAATCTGGCCGCCGCGCTGGTGCGCTGTGCGGGCAAGGGCAAGGAGCGGATGATTCCCCTGTATCATACCGCCGTCAAGGCATTGCAGGACTACATACGGGAAATTCGCCCCCAGATCATCGCCGACAGCGAGGAGCCGGCGCTCTTTGTCAACATGAATGGCGAGCGGATGAGCCGACAGGGCTTCTGGAAGATCATCAAGTACTATCAGGAGAAGGCGCAGATCGAAAAGGACATCACGCCCCACACCCTGCGCCATTCCTTTGCGGCGCATCTGCTGGAAAATGGCGCGGATCTCCGCTCTATCCAAGAGATGCTGGGACATGCGGACATCTCCTCCACCCAGATATACACCCATATGGTGAAGCAGCAGCTAAAGGACGTCTATCAAAAAGCACACCCACGGGCATAGAGCAGGGGAGAGACCGCGGTCTCTCCCTTTTTTTCTGGCCCGCCATGGGCAGTCCTGCCCAAGCTATGCCACTGCAAAGACCGGCTACGCCAACTTTTTGAAAAATGTCGGGGAAAAACTTTTGCGGGGACGCAATCAAAAATCGGAAATCCATACTCTAATAGACAGAGAGGGGGGGACAGACATGGAGCAGTCAGAATTTGCACAGCGGGTGGAGGGGCTGACCGCCCAGCTCTATCGCACCGCCTATCTGTATCTGGGCTGTGAGGCGGACGCGCTGGACGCGGTGGACGAGACGGTATTTCTGGCACTCAAGGCACTGCGCAAGCTCCGCCAGCCGGAATACTTCACCACTTGGATGACCCGCATTCTCATCAACGTCTGCAAGGCGGAGCTGGGGCGGCGGAAACGCTTTCCCCGGGCGGAGGATGCCGTCGAGGCAGGGGAGGACTTCTGCTATGACGCACTGCCTCTGCGAGAGGCAATCGGGCATCTGCCCGGTGACCTACGCGCCGTGGTGATTCTGCGGTACTTGACGGGCTATACGCTGGCAGAGACGGCAGAGAGCTTGGGACTGCCCCAGGGCACCGTGGTGACCCGGCAGCGTCGAGCGCTGGCACTGCTGAAGCTGGAGCTATCAGAGGAGGGCTTGGAATGAATCGAAGGGAAGAATATCGGGAACTGCTGGAGGACTTGGAGCGCACCCCGCCGGCATTGGAATACACGCTGCAACGGGCGCTGGCAAAGAAAAAAGCAGGCAAGCGCCGTCGCTTTGTCCTGATTCCCGCCGGCAGTCTGATCACCTGTCTTGTGACCTTTGTGTTGCTGGTCAATCTCCTGCCCACCTTCGCCTATGCCTGCGGACGGGTTCCGCTGTTGCGAGGGCTGGCAAAGACGGTGGCGTGGTCGCCGTCCCTCTCCGCCGCCGTGGAAAATGCATACGTCCAGCCGGTGGAGCTGGAACAGACAGCGAACGGCATCACCCTGCGGATGGAATATCTGATTGTGGATCAGAAGCAGGTCAATCTGTTCTACACACTGGATTCCCGGGTCTATGGCACACTGGGGGCGGACTTGGCTCGCTCCACAGACTTGGAGGGCTATAGCCAAATCGGCGGCGCGTATGACGTACCCAACGGGGAACTGCGTCAGGAGACGCTGGACTTTATGGACGGCACTCTGCCGGCGGAGCTGACACTGACCTATAACGTCTATGAGATTCATCCAAGCGACGAGACCGCGGAACCGCCGGAGCAGTCTGCGGAGGACAGCATGATGGAGGAGCCGCGATTGGAGAAGCCGGACGTGCTGGCGACGTTCCCGTTCACCCTGCATCTGGATCCCTATTTTACCGCCCAAGGCGAGACCTTGGCGGTGAATCAGACCTTTACGCTGGACGGGCAGACCCTGACCCTCACCGATGCAGAGCTGTATCCCACCCACATGCGGCTGAACATTGGGGATAGCGACGACAACACCGCTTGGCTGCAAGGGCTGGATTTCTATCTGGAAAACGAGCGGGGCGAACAGTTTCATCCCATCACCAACGGCATTGTGTCCACGGGGGAGGAGGGCTCGCCCGCCATGGTATCCTTCCGGCTGGAAAGTTCCTTTTTCTCAGAGAGCGAGCGTTTGACCCTGCACATCACCGGCGCGCAGTGGCTGGAAAAGAATCGACAGCGGATTCGGCTGGACTTGACCACCGGCGAGGGTGACCCTCTGCCGGACGGCGTGACCTTTGTGCAGGCGAAACGGCGGCAGGATGGCTGGCTTTTGATCTGCGCCTGTACGGAATATGAGAAAAACCACAGCTATTCCGTGTGGGGACATCTCTGCTATGACGCGGCGGGAAACGAATATGAAATCAACAGCAGCAGTAGCAGCAACTCCTATGAGAATCCGCAGACAGGAAAGTGGACAGAGGTAGCGCCCGGCAGCTTCTGTGAGATGATTCCTCTGCGGGACTTCCCGGACGATGTCGTCTGGCTGACACCCATCTTTACCCGGGTCACTCAATTGGAGATACCCGTGACGATACCGGTCAAGTGAGCTGATTTTTTGTCCTTCCGGCGGAAACAAGAAACCGGAGAGCTTGCTATTTGCCCGGGGGCGGGGTATAATAATAGCCTGAAAATCACGCCGCGCTGTCGGCGCTTTTGGGGGACGATTCAACATGACCTTACAGGACTATTTTGCTTCCATCCGGGATAAAACCGTGGCAGTCATCGGCATGGGGGTCAGCAATACCCCGCTGATCACCGCACTGCTGACGGCGGGCTGCGCCGTCACCGTCTGCGACAAGAAGTCCCGGGCAGAGCTGGGGGAGACCGCCGCCCAGTTAGAGGCACGGGGTGCAACTCTGCGACTGGGCGAGGACTATTTGCGGGATTTGGACGCAGACGTTATCTTCCGCACACCGGGACTGCATCCCGACGCACTGGGGGAGGCCGCCGCCCGGGGCAGCGTCATCACCTCGGAGATGGAGGTATTCTTTGCGGTCTGCCCCTGTCCCATTTTGGCGGTGACGGGCAGCGACGGCAAGACCACCACCACCACCATCCTTGCAAAGCTGCTGGAACGGGCGGGCTATCGCGTCCATGTGGGCGGCAACATCGGACACCCGCTGCTGACGGAGGCGGACAGTATGCTGCCCACCGACTATGCGGTGTTGGAGCTGTCCTCCTTCCAGCTGATGACCATGACCCGCAGTCCCCACATCGCCGTGGTGACCAATCTGGCGCCCAACCATCTGGACATGCACCACGGCATGGCGGAATATGTGGCGGCAAAGGAGAATATCTTTCGCCACCAAGGGGCGGGGGATATCGCCATCTTCAATGGGGACAACGCCCTCACCAGAGAGCAGGCGGAGCGGGCACCCGGAGGTGTCCTGCTGTTCTCCCGCCGGGAGGAGCCGGCGGAGGGTGTCTTTCTCCGGGGGGACAGCATTGTCTCCCGCCGGGACGGTGTGGAGCGGGAAATCCTGAAAACCGGGGATATCCTCCTGCCGGGTGTCCACAATATCGAGAACTATATGGCGGCCATTGCCGCGGTAGAGGGCTTGGTGTCCCCGGAGATCATCCGGGACTTCGCCCGCAGCTTTTCCGGGGTGGAGCATCGTATCGAGCTGGTGCGCACCCTGCGGGGCGTGCGGTACTATAACGACTCCATCGCCAGCAGTCCCTCTCGCACCATCGCGGGACTGCGCTCCTTTGACCAAAAGGTCATCCTGATCGCGGGGGGCTATGACAAGCAGCTGCCCTTCGACGTGCTGGGACCCGAGGTGGTGACCCACGTCAAGCTGCTGCTTCTCTGCGGGGCGACGGCGGACAAAATCCGCGCCGCCGTGGTCGCCGCACCGGGGTATCACGAGGGCGCGCCGGAGATTTTGCAAATCGACGATTTCCGGGAAGCGGTGGAGACCGCCGCCGCCCGGGCGGTCGCCGGGGATGTGGTGACCCTGTCGCCCGCCTGCGCCGCCTTCGATCAATTCAAAAATTTCATGGAGCGGGGCAATACCTTCCGGGCAATTGTCAGCGAATTGAAATAGAAAAAGCGGCATAGGATACCCGCAGGGGGTGATTCTGTGCCGGGCTTTTTCCGCTATCGCCGTCAGCTGAGCCGCAGACAGCGGGTGCTGCTGGCTCTATTTGCGCTGGCGGGGACACTGCTGGCGGTGTTCTGTATCGCCACGCTACAGCTCCGCCCGATTCTCACCAAAATGGCCACCGCCCGGGTGTCCAACACCGTGACAGGCGTGGTGACCGAGGCGGTCAACGCCACCATCGACAGCGGCGCTGTGGACTATCACGACCTGATTTGCTTCGAAAAGGACAACGAGGGCAAGGTCACCGCCGTCAAAAGCGATATGGCGGAGTTCAACCGCCTGCAAGCGCACATTTTGAATCGGGTGCTGGAAAAGCTGTCCGCCGTCTCCTCCCGGGATCTGTCCATCCCTGTGGGCAGCCTCACCGGGGCGGCACTGCTGTCCGGGCGGGGGCCTCGGATTACGGTGAAAATGCAGTCCGTGGGCTCGTCCACCGCGTCCCTGGAAAACGTGTTTACCTCTGCCGGCATCAACCAGACCCGACACCAGATTATTCTCCATGTGGATGTCTTCGTCAATATTCTGCTGCCGGGCTTCATCACCGCCACCAAGGTCAGCAATGCCTTCACCGTGGCAGAGACCGTCATCGTGGGCTCGGTGCCCCAGACCTATACCTATTTCAGCTCAGATGCTCCCATACGGGAGGATGCCAAGGAATTTATCTTAAATGGCACCTAGCAGCTGCCCCCACTTTGTGGCGGCGGAAACATGGACGGGGGGACTGCCCCCTTGAGAACAGCACGAATAGGAGCAATACAATGGATTATCAGCAAGAGATGCAGCAGCTGCGAGACAGCTTAAACGAACATTCCTACCGCTATCATGTGCTGGATACCCAGATCATCTCCGATTACGAATATGACAAAATGCTCCGCCGATTAGAGGATTTGGAGGGGGAGCACCCAGAGGAAATCGTCCCGGATTCCCCCACCCAGCGGGTGGGCGGCGAGACGCTGACCGGCTTTGCAGAGGTGCGCCACGAAGTGCCGCTGGAGAGCTTGCAGGACGTGTTCTCCCCCGATGAGGTAGAGGAGTTCTGCGCCCGGATGGAGGCCGCGCTGGGGACGGTGGAATACTCGCTGGAACCCAAGGTGGACGGTCTGTCGGTGGCGCTGGAATATCGGGACGGCGTGTTTTTCCGCGCCGCCACCCGGGGCGACGGTCGGGTGGGGGAGGATGTGACCGAAAATGTCCGCACCATCCAGTCCATCCCCATGACCCTGCCGGAAAAGCTGCCCCATCTGATTGTCCGGGGCGAGGTCTATATGGCGCGGAGCGTGTTCGAGGAGCTCAACGCCCAGCGGGAAATTCGGGGGGAGCAGCTGATGGCAAATCCCCGAAACGCCGCCGCCGGCTCTCTGCGCCAGCTGGATCCCAAAATCGCCGCCAAGCGGCGGCTGAGCATTCAGATTTTCAATTTACAGCTGGCGGAGGGGCGGGATTTCTCCACCCATGCCGAGACGCTGGACTATTTGGAGAGCCAGCACTTCCGGGTGATCCCCCACAGGACGGGGATTTCTGCCCGGGACTGCATCGACGAGATCGTGCGGATCAACGAGGAGCGCACCGGCTATCCTTTCGACATGGACGGCGCTGTTGTAAAGGTAAACAGCTTGTCAGATAGAACCCATCTGGGCAGCACGGCAAAGTGCCCCAAATGGGCGATTGCCTATAAATATCCGCCGGAGCAAAAGCCCTCCCGCATTTTGGACATTGTGGTGCAGGTGGGGCGCACCGGCGTGTTGACACCTCGGGCGGTGCTGGAACCTGTCCATCTGGCGGGCACCACCGTCCAGAGTGCCACCCTCCACAATCAGGACTTTATCGCGGAAAAGGACATCCGCATCGGGGACACCGTGCTGGTGCAGAAGGCGGGGGAGATCATCCCGGAGATCGTGTCGGTGGATACCGCGAGGCGTCCGGCAGATACGGTGCCCTATGTCTTGCCGGCGATCTGCCCCATCTGCGGCGCGGCGGTGGAGGCAGAGGGCGCGGCAGTCCGCTGTACCGGCGCGGAGTGTCCCGCCCAGCTGCTGCGGAATCTCACCCATTTTGCCAGCCGGGACGCTATGGATATCGACGGCTTGGGGCCTGCGGTGTTGGAGCAGCTGATCGATGCCGGACTGGTGCAGACCGCCGCCGACCTCTATGACCTACAGGCGCAGGACATGGCGCAATTGGAGCGCATGGGGGAGAAATCCGCCCAAAACGCCGTGGAAGCCATCGCCGCCTCCAAGGAAAAGGATTTCGCCAATCTGCTGTACGCCTTGGGTATCCGGCAGGTGGGCGTGAAGGCGGCAAAGGTGCTGGCGGCGCATTTTGGCAGTTTTTCCGCCTTGGCGGCTGCCACAGTAGAGGAGCTGACCGCCGTGGACGACATCGGCGGCATCACCGCCGCCTATCTGGTGTCGTGGATGCAGAGCCCCCAATCCAAGGATTTGATGGCGCGTCTGGCCGCCGCCGGTGTCAATTTGGACAGCCATGCGAAGCTGGTAGACAATCGCTTTGCGGGAATGACCTTCGTCCTCACCGGCAGTCTGGCGCTGTTCACCCGGGAGGAGGCCACCGCCCAGATCGAGGCGCG
>JAVVOA010000016.1:0-29852 GCA_036656515.1 Oscillospiraceae bacterium
GGGAGGGCACCCCGGCGGGAGCCGCCCCGCGCGGGAGCGCACCCCCGGCGGGAGCCGGGGAAACTCTCGCCCCCCTCGCAGGGGTCTGCGTCAAAATTCTAAACTTCTATTTTCCACAGCACTGCTTGTATTTCTTGCCGCTGCCGCAGGGGCAGGGATCGTTGCGCCCGATTTTTGCCACCTTGCGGGGCTGCTTTTTGACGGTCTGATCGCCACCCACATTTTCGGTGATGCCGGACGCAACCCGCTCCCGCTTGATCTCCTCGTTGCTCTTAAGACGGACGGAGTAGATGCGGCGGACGGTCTCCTCTTGGATGGCGGCGATCATCTCCTCGAACATGGTGAGGGACTCCTGCTTATAGGCGATGACAGGGTCGGTGTTGCCATAGGCGCGGAGCCGGATGCCCTGCTTCAGGTCGTTCATGGCATCGATGTGCTCCATCCAGTATTCATCCACCACACGGAGCATGATCACCCGCTCCAATTCACGCATGACAGGGCTGGTGACCTCCAGCTCCTTCGCCTCATAGGTCGCGGTCGCCTTGTCCACAAACAGGTCGATAAAGTCCTGCTCGCTCTTTTCCACGATGGCATCCTCGCCCAAATCGAAGCAGCCGCTGGGGAAATACAGCCCCTCGATGGTGCGGAGCATCTCTCGATAGCCGGCGATGTGCAGGGTCTGCTGCTCGCCGAAGCTGCGGGCAACGTGGCTTGCGATGGAGGAGGAGACCATGCTCAGAATGATGGACTTGACATCCATGCCGTCCAGCACCTTTTTGCGCTGGCCATAGATGATCTCCCGCTGCTTGTTCATCACGTCGTCGTATTCCAGCACGGATTTCCGGGACTGGAAGTTCCGGGATTCCACGGTGGTCTGGGCGTTTTCAATGGCCTTGGTCAGCATTTTGTTCTCGATGGGCGTGTCCTCGTCCAAATCGAACTTATCCATCATGTTGGTGATGCGCTCGCCGCCAAAGAGCCGCATGAGATCATCGTCCAGCGAGATATAGAACCGGGTTTCGCCGGGGTCGCCCTGACGACCGGCGCGGCCTCGCAGCTGATTGTCGATCCGGCGGGAGTCGTGGCGCTCGGTGCCGATGATGAACAGGCCGCCTGCCTCGCAGACCTTTGCCGCCTCCACGGAAATCTCCGCCTTGTGCTTGGCAAGGGATTCGGCAAACAGGTGCCGGGCATTGAGGATCTCCTCGTTGTCGGTCTCGGCATAGCCGGTTGCCTCGATGATCAGCTCGTCGGAGAGTCCGGCGCGGCGGAGCTCGTCCTTGGCCATGAACTCGGCGTTGCCGCCCAGCATGATATCGGTGCCGCGTCCCGCCATGTTGGTGGCCACGGTCACTGCGCCGAATTTACCCGCCTGGGCCACGATCTCCGCCTCTTTTTCGTGGTTTTTGGCGTTTAACAGATTGTGGCGGATGCCCTCTTTTGCCAGCAGAGAGGACAGCAGTTCGTTTTTCTCGATGGAGACCGTACCCACCAGCACCGGCTGTCCCTTTTCGTGGCACTCCTTCACCTGAGCGATGACGGCGCGGTACTTGCCCGCCTCGGTCTTATAGACCACGTCCGGATTGTCGTGGCGGTCGTTGGGACGGTTGGTGGGCACCTCGATGATGTCCAAATTGTAGATGGTGGCAAATTCCTCCTGCTCGGTCAGGGCGGTGCCGGTCATGCCGGACAGCTTGTCGTACAGGCGGAAATAGTTCTGGAAGGTGATGGTGGCAAGGGTCTTGTTCTCCCGCGCCACGGTGACGTGCTCCTTGGCCTCGATTGCCTGATGCAGCCCGTCGGAGTACCGGCGACCAAACATGAGACGACCGGTGAACTCGTCCACGATGATGACCTCGCCCTCCTTGACCACATAGTCGATGTCCCGCCGCATAACACCATGGGCGCGAATCGCCTGATTGATGTGGTGGGAGAGGGTGGAGTTTTCGGTGTCGCTCAGGTTGTCCAGATGGAAATACTCCTCTGCCTTGGCGATGCCGCTGGCGGTGAGGGTGGCGTTGCGCCCCTTTTCATCCACGACGTAATCGGCGTCGATGTCGGTGGCCTCCTCCTCCTTGTCATCCACGGTGGCGACCACCGTCTTTTTCAGGCGGGAGACAAACATCTCTGCCATATCATACAGCTGGGTGGATTTCTCCCCCATGCCGGAGATGATCAGCGGTGTCCGCGCCTCGTCCACCAGAATGGAGTCCACCTCATCCACGATGGCAAAGCTGTGTCCCCGCTGTACCAGCTCCTGGGAGTAGATCGCCATATTGTCCCGGAGATAGTCAAAGCCCATCTCGTTGTTGGTGCCATAGGTGATGTCGGCGGCATAGGCCTCCTTGCGCTGGTTGTTGTCCAGCCCGTGGACGATCAGGCCGACCTTTAAGCCCAAAAAGCGATGCACCTTGCCCATCCACTCGCTGTCGCGCTTGGCCAGATAGTCGTTGACGGTGACGATGTGGACACCCTGACCCGCCAGAGCGTTTAAATAGGCGGGGAGGGTCGCCACCAAGGTCTTGCCCTCGCCGGTCTTCATCTCGGCGATGCGTCCCTGATGGAGCACCACGCCGCCCACCAGCTGCACCCGATAGGGGCGCATGCCCAGCACCCGGTCAGAGGCCTCGCGGACGGTGGCAAATGCCTCCGGCAGCAGGCTGTCCAGTGTGGCACCATCCAGCAGACGCTGGCGGAACTGGGCGGTTTTTGCGGTCAGCTCCCCGTCGGACAGGGCGCGGTATTCATCCTCCAACGCTTCAATCTGATCCACGAGGGGGTCGATGTGCTTGAGCTCCCGGGTGCTGTAAGTGCCAAAAATTTGTTTCATAAATCCCATGGTGATATTGACATCCTTTCCGTATCTTCAGACCAAATCCCGGGACGGCGCTCCGCCGGCGCAGCTGCCGACAGATGGGGGAGCCCGTCGCTGGGAGGTGTAAGACGGCTTTTAAAATTGTTTTTTACGCTTCTCTTAATATAAGGTATCCCGCAAGAATCGCATAAAATGCACATGTAGCATACCACAACTCTATGGCGATTGCAAAGAAAAATCTATCCTTGCACAAAATGTTCACATTTGACGGGAAAAAGGGACGTTGCGTGGGTTACAATTGGGGAAAAATACCCGGTGGCGGTGTCCAAGTGCGGCGCTCGCCCACCTCGACTCTGCCGGTGATGGACAGGGCGGAGACGGCGCTGCCATCCCAGACGGCAGAGACGGCGATGCTGCCGCCGGGCTGGGTGAGGGAGACGGTCTGTGTCGCCTGACTCTGGGCGCAGAGGGAGGCACCGATTGCCGCGCTGCCGCTGCCACAGCCGGACTCCCAGACGGCGGTGTCGGTGGAGGCCACATAGACCAGCGGAGTAAAGCCGGTGTCGTTTCGCAGCAGCAATCCCAGCGCCTCGGCGTGGAGGCGGGCGCAGAGGGGGCGGATCAGCGCCTCGGCTCGAGCGGCTGTCAGTGCGTCTGCCGGCACGATGCAGTGGACGATGCCGGGGAAAAAGACGGCGGGGCAGGAGAGGGACTCCGTCACCGCCACGGTGTCCAGCCTGTCCGGCAGGGGCATTGCCACCGTGCCCCGAAAGACACCGTCCTCCACGCAGGTGATTTGGCAGAGCACCAAACCGTCGCTGCCCGAGACCTCCAGTGGGATTTCGGCGCTGTCGCCGGGGCGAAGCCCGTCCGCTTCCCCACAGTGGGCGGCGGCGGACAGGGAGGCGTTGCCGCAGAACTCCCCGCCCATCATCTGAAGATGGAGGCGGGCACCGGGACGGGTGGGCGGCTCTAAAAAGCCCACCTGCTCGCCGGAGGGATCGCGTGCCAGCAAAGCCCTTGCCACAGGGGCGTGGAGGGCGCGGGGCACCGGGGTTTCCACCAGAAGGGTGATGTTTTTTGTGGGGTCGAAACTCTGATAGTGCAGCTCCATGACGGCGGCTCCTTTCGGGGGAGAACTTTAAAAATATAGTATATCACTTTTTCCCATAAAAGTCACGGAAAGACCCTGCAAAAAAAGAGGGGCGGACAGCCCTCTGCAAGACTTGCTGGATTGGGGAAACTGTGATAAAATACAGCGGAACACAGGCTTGCGGCGCAGAGAGACGAGCCGCTGGCAAAATGAATTGAGGAGGGTGTTCCATGAAACTGAGCTTTTTTGGCGCGGATCAATGCGTCACAGGCAGCTGCCATTGCCTAGAGGCAAACGGACACCGTATTTTAATCGACTGCGGCTTGCAACAGGGACGGGATGAGATTGACAACCGCGAGTTGCCCTTCGCCCCCGGCACCATGGACTGCGTGCTGGTCACCCATGCCCATATCGACCACTCCGGCCGGATTCCCCTGCTGATGAAGCAGGGCTTCCAAGGCTCCGTGGTCGCCACCCGCATGACCTGTGACCTGATGCGGATCATGCTGGCGGACTCCGCCCACATTCAAGAGAGCGATGCCGAATGGCAGACCCGCAAGGGACTGCGCGCCGGCAAGCCCCCGGTGGAGCCGCTGTACACCATCGAGGATGCCCAGCGGGTAGAGGCTGTGCTTCGCCCCTGCGAGTACAACGAGACGGTGCAATTGTTCGACGGGGTCTCCGCCGTCTTTACCGATGCCGGGCATCTGCTGGGCTCCGCCTCTATCACGGTGACGGTCACCGAGGGCGGGGTGACGAAAAAAATCGTCTTCTCCGGCGACATCGGCAATGTGGATCAGCCCATTATCCGGGACCCGGTGCCCCTCCACGACGCGGACTATGTGGTGATGGAATCCACCTATGGAGACCGCAACCACACCGAGGTATGGAGCTATACCGACGAGTTGGCTGCCATCATCGACAAGACCATGGCGCGGGGCGGCAGTGTGATCATCCCCTCCTTCGCCGTGGGGCGCACCCAAGAGCTTTTATATTTCATCCGGGAGATCAAGGATCAGCGCTTGGTGAAAAGCAACCCGGATTTCGCGGTGTATATCGACAGCCCGCTGGCGAAAAAGGCCACCACCATCTTCACCGGGAACCTCCACGGCTATCTGGACGAGGCGGCGCTGGGCTTGGTGCAGGACGGCACCCACCTGTTCAACTTCACCAACCTCCGCATGACCGAGGGCATGGAGGAATCCAAGGCATTGAACGAGGATCGCAGTCCCAAGGTCATCATCTCCGCCTCTGGCATGTGCGACGCGGGACGGATTCGCCACCACCTAAAGCACAATCTCTGGCGACCCGAGTGCTCCATCGTATTTGTGGGCTTTCAGGGACCCGGCACGCTGGGACGGCATCTGCTGGACGGCGCGGAGTCGGTGAAGCTGTTCGGCGAGGAAATCGCCGTCCATGCCGAGATCGTCAATTTCCAAGGTCTGTCCTCCCACGCCGACCGGGATCATCTGGTCAAGTGGATCGAGGGCTTTAAGGCCAGCAATCCCGCTCAGGTGTTCGTCGTCCACGGCGATCGAGAGGTGGCACCCTTCTTTGCCAAG
Organism: Oscillospiraceae bacterium; assembly: GCA_036656515.1. Lineage (GTDB taxonomy): Bacteria > Bacillota > Clostridia > Oscillospirales > Oscillospiraceae > Oscillibacter. The sequence goes on from JAVVOA010000016.1 coordinate 5,471, forward strand.
AATCTCTGCGACATGGGCTTTGCCGCCCACGCGCCCCAGTATACCGAGGTCTATGATCTGGTGGAAAACCGTCAGGTAGAGGTGGGCTATCTGCCCGAGCGCAAGTTGCGGGTCGAGGGTGCGCCGAAAATCTCCCCGGCCTACGAGCGGCTGGTGGCTGTGGGACAGATGCTGGCAGAGACCATCAAGCGCAGTCGGGGACGGGACAACAAGAGCCTTGCCTCCTTTGCCGATCAGTTGCGTAAGCTGCTGGAAAAGTGGGACATCTAAGCCGGGGTACGGGGCTGGGAACGCGGCTTTTTGAAAAAAGCCTGGCAAAAACTTGAATGGAATAGACAGGGACACCCTGCAAACCCATCTGCCGGGGGACGGAGCGTCCCCCCATTCCCCTCTATCAAAGAGGGCTTGAGGAGAAAACATGGAAGAACAGAAGCAATTGGTCAAAAACAGCCTCCACACCGTCACCATCGAGGGGATATCCAGCGAGGGCATGGGTGTGGCCCGGATCGACGGCATGGTGGTGTTCGTCACCCGCGCCGTGGCGGGAGAGACCTGTGTGATTCAAATCACCCGGGCGGACAAGCACTGCGCCTTTGCCAAAATCAACGAGATCACCACCCTGTCGCCCCACCGCATCCCGCCCAGCTGTCCCCATTTTGGGCAGTGCGGCGGCTGTGATTTCCTGCACATGGACTATGCCGCCGAGCTGACTGCCAAGCACCAGCGGGTGGAGGACGCTCTGCGGCGCATCGGCGGCAGCGACGTGGCGGTAGAGGAGATTTTGGGGGCGGAGCATCCCCTCCACTATCGCAACAAGAGCCAGTATCCCGTGTCCAAGGACGGGGAAATCGGCTTTTTTCGCGCCCGCACCCATCAGGTGGTGCCGGTGGAGCGCTGTCTCATCGGCTCTCACGCCGCGGATTTGACCGTCGCCGCCGTGGGGGACTATCTGCGGGCATATCAGGTGCCGGCCTATGACGAGACCACCAATCAGGGTCTGCTGCGCCATGTGTATGTCCGCACCAACGGGGCGGGGGAGAGTCTCTGCTGTCTGCTGGTCAACGGGGCGGCACTGCCCCACGAGGACGAGCTGGTGGAGCTGCTCCGCGCCGCCGTCCCCCAACTGGCGGGGGTGGTGCTGGGCATCAACCGCAAGGCGGGCAACGGCATTTTGGGGCATCGCTACCGCACCCTGTGGGGACAGGATTTCCTGATGGACAGCCTGTGCGGGCTGGACTTCAAGCTGTCTGTGCCATCCTTTTATCAGGTGAATCGGGAACAGGCAGAGCGGCTGTATCACAAGGCGCTGGACTTTGCCGCCCTCACCGGTGAGGAGACCGTGCTGGATCTATACTGCGGCATCGGCACCATCACCTTGGCGCTGGCGCAAAAGGCCAAGCAGGTCATCGGCGCAGAGCTGATTGCCGCTGCCATCCACGACGCAGAGGGCAATGCCCGCCGCAACGGCATCGAAAATGTGTCCTTCCTCTGCGGCGACGCGGCAGAGATCGCCGTCCGCCTGACAGAGGAGGGCTTGCACCCCGATGTGGTGACCGTGGATCCCCCCCGCAAGGGACTGACAGAGGAGACGGTGAACGCCGTGGCGGCGCTTGCCCCCTCCCGCATCGTCTATGTGTCCTGCGACCCGGCGACGCTGGCGCGGGACGTGAAGCGCTTTGCCGCGCTGGGCTATCCCGCCACCCGTGCCGCCGCCGTGGATCTGTTCCCCCGCACCGCCAATGTGGAGAGCGTGGTGCGGCTGGATCGGCAGGCGGACTGAGCAGGGGGAGGCGATGGCTATGAAAAATTTGGCAGCCACGGATTTGGTGAACGATGTCTTAAAGGATGTGGACAGTCAGCTGGACGACGAGGAGATCATCCATCTGGTGCTGGAAAAGCATGTGGCGGAGCGGCAGGGGGATGGCGAGACCCTCTCCCAGCGGATGGCGGACGCACTGGCGCGTCATGCGGGCAGCTGGCCGTTCATCATCGCCTTTTCCGTCATTCTCTGCATCTGGATTGTGACCAACGTGGTGCTGGCACAGCGCGCCTTCGACCCCTTTCCCTTTATTCTCCTGAATTTGGTGCTGTCCTGTCTGGCCTCCATCCAAGCGCCGCTGATTATGATGAGTCAAAATCGGCAGAGCGAAAAGGATCGGCTGCGGGCGGAGAACGACTATAAGGTGAACCTGAAAACCGAGATCATCATTCAGGATCTCCACAAAAAGCTGGATCTCATTCTCGAGCAGCAGGCAGAGCTTTTAAAACGAGAGCAGCCCTAAGGAACCTCTGCATCCATCCCGCCCCACGTCTAGGCGGTGGATGGAAGCAGAGCAACCCGAAACCCAAAGCACCCCACTTCAAGGAGTGGGGTGCTTTTGCAGTCCCCCAAACGCCCCGCGCGGGACTTGAAATGGGCATAACGACGGATGGTTTATCGACAATCTCGATAAATAACACTGATCGAGATTTCATTGAAAATCTCAATTTGACATTAAAGCGCGACGTGGTACAATGGCGACGGCGTAGGAGAGAAGCTTGCGCCGAAATCGAAAAATTGAGGTATGAAAATGAAGAAAAAGCTACTGGCTCTTGCGCTGGCGCTGGTCTCTGCCCTGACTTTGGTCGCCTGCGGCGAGGCACCGGCTCCCGCCGCTCCTGACCCCACGTCCCTGCCCATGCAGGTGGTCACCACCAGCGAGAGCTATGGTCCGCTGTTCGAGAAATTCACCAAGGATACCGGCATTCAGGTGGAATTTCTGTCCCTCTCCTCCGGCGAGGTACTGTCCAAGGTCAAGGCCGAGGGCGGCGCACCCATGGCCGATCTGTGGTTTGGCGGCGGCATTGATGCCTTTATGCAGGCAAAGGCAGACGGGCTGTTGGAGCCGGTCACCTTTGACGCATCCGCCTCTCTGGCGGACACCTTCAAGGACGCGGACGGCTATTGGTTCTCCAAGGGCATCACCGTGGTGGGCTTTTTGGTCAACAACGACATCTTAAAGGAACAGTCCCTGCCCATGCCCGCCACTTGGGACGATTTGACCAACCCGGTCTATCAAAGCGAGATTCTCATGTCCAACCCCGCCATCTCCGGCACCAACTATGCGGTGGTCAACGCCCTGCTCCAGACCAAGGGCGAGGAGGCCGGCTGGAAGTATTTTGAGGACTTGAACAAGAACATCGACTACTATGCCAAGCGGGGCAAGGATCCCAACGTGAAATGTGTCGCCGGCGAGGTCGCCATCGGCATCACCTACATCGACCCCTCCATCACCAAGCTGGAGGCCGAGCAGAATGTCACCGTGGTCTATCCCACCGACGGCCTGCCCTATGTACCCGAGGGGGTTGCCGCATTCCACGGCTCTCCCAACACCGCCGCCGCCAAGCAGTTCATCGAATGGCTGTACAGCGACGATGCCAATCTGCAACTGCTGGCGGGAATCGACGAGAAGGATTCGATCAAGCTGATCAAGCCCGATATGGCGGGCATTGAGTTGAGCTTCGATGCCTCCCAGCTGATGACAGAGGATCTGTCCCTGTTTGGTGCCAATCGCACCGCCATTTTGGATCGCTGGGCGACCCTGATGGGCGACAAGGCGGAACCCGCGGGTGAGTAAGCAAAAAGACCCAAGAAAGGCGTTCCGACGGAACGCCTTTCTTTCCAACTCTGCCGACCGCCTGCTGTTGGCCTTTTTGGTGGGTGGGGTGCTGGTGTTCATCCTGTATCCCCTGCTGTGCGTGGTACAGACCAGCGTCCTGCCCGACGGAAGCGTGGACTTCTCCGCCTATGACCGGCTTTTTGCGGACAATGGACCGCTTTTGACCAACAGCCTGTTTGTGGCGGTGCTCTCGGGACTGCTGTCCACGTTTTTGGGGGGCGCGGTGGCGCTGTTTGTCCACTTCGGCGGCGGACGGCTGCAAAAGCTCTGGATGGGCTTGCTGCTGATGACCATGGTGTCCCCGCCCTTTATTGCGTCGCTGGCCTATATCCAACTGTTTGGGCGGCGGGGGCTGATTACCTATCGCCTCTTGGGACTGTCCCTCAATCCCTATGGCTGGCAGGGCATCGTGGCGATGCAGAGCCTGTATTTTGCGTCCCAGTCGGCGCTGCTGCTGCTGGGCGTTTTGGGCAAGCTGGACGGCAGTATCCTCAATGCCTCGGCGGATTTGGGGGCATCCCCGTCCAAAACCCTGGGGGGCGTGGTGCTGCCCCTGTTGCGACCGGCGCTGCTGGTCTGCTTTTTGCTGTCCTTTATCCGGGCGCTGTCCGACTTTGGCACGCCCATGGTCATCGGCGGAAGGTTCAATACGCTGGCGACGGAGATTTACATGCAGATCATCGGCTATGCCGACCTGCCCCTTGCCGCCGCCATGAATATGCTGTTACTGCTGCCCACTGTGGTGGTTTTTCTCCTGTATCGCGGGCTGATGCGGCGCAACCAAGCCCTGTTTTCCGCCGGCGGAAAGCAGGGGGGCGGCACGGGGGTGTTTCGACTGGGGGGTGTCTCCCGCTGGCTGGTGACCCTGCCCGCCCTGCTGTTTTTCACCATGATGGTGCTGCAATACGGCTCCATTCTGCTGGGGGGCTTCACCAAATCCATCCGGGGCGACCTGCACTTCACGCTGGAGCATTTCGGCAGCCTGTTCGCCTATAACGCGTCCACGCTGGTGCGCAGTGTGGTCTATGCCCTCGTCGTGGCGGTCTGCGGCACCCTGTTCGGCCTTCTGCTGTCCTATTACATCGAGCGGCGGCGGATACGTTGGGGCGGCGCGCTGGATTTCATCGCCACCCTGCCCTATATGCTGCCGGGTACCTGCTTCGGCATCGGCTATCTGCTGGCATTCAACCACGCGCCGCTACAGCTCACCGGAACTGCGGCTATCGTGATGCTGAATATGCTGTTCAAGCAGCTGCCCATCCCGTCCAAGGCGGCCTCTGCCGCGCTGGCACAGCTGTCCACCGATTTGGATCGGGCGGGGCGGGATTTGGGGGCGAGCCGCTTCCGGGTGCTGTGGGATATCGTTTTGCCCAACCTGAAAAATGCCTTTGCCGTGGGCTTTATCACCAACTTTGCCGCCGCCATGACCACGGTGGGCTCCATCCTATTCCTCATCAATCCGGGGCAGAAGATTGCGGTCTTCACCCTGTTTGACGCGATTAACAGCGGGGAATACGGCGTGGCCTCCCTGATTTCCACCTGCATTTTGGTCATCACACTGGCGATTTCCGGCGGATGCGCCAAGCTATTTTTACGAGAGGAGGGCAAGAGCCATGGGAAACGTGCTGGAATTACAGGGCTTATGTAAGTCCTTCGGGGAAAAACAGGTGGTGCGCAGCCTGTCCCTGTCCATGGAGACCGGCAAGCTGCTCTGCCTGCTGGGTCCCTCTGGCTGTGGGAAAACCACCACCCTGCAAATGATCGGCGGCTTTTTAAAGCCGGATGCAGGCAGCATCCGGGTGGATGGCGTGGACATCACCCACCTGCCGCCGGAGGCACGACCGGTGTCCACGGTCTTTCAGTCCTATGCCCTCTTTCCCCACCTGACGGTGCTGGGCAACGTGACCTATGGCCTGCGGTTTCAAAAACTGCGCAAGCGGGAGGCCGAGGCGAGGGGCAGGGACTATCTGGCGATGGCGGGACTGTCTGACTGCGCCGATGCCCGGATCCACCAGCTGTCCGGCGGACAGCAGCAGCGAGTGGCGCTGGTGCGGTCGCTGATCACCAATCCCAAGGTGCTGCTGCTGGACGAGCCGCTGTCCAATTTGGATGCCAAGCTCCGCACCCAACTGCGGGAGGAACTGCGGGACTTGCAACACCGGTTTGACACCACCATGGTCTTCGTCACCCACGATCAGGAGGAGGCGATGGCGCTGTCCGACCAGATGGCGGTGATGGACGGCGGGGTCTTGCAGCAGCTGGGCACCGCAGAGGAGGTCTATCGCCACCCCGCCAACGACTTTGTCCGGGACTTTTTGGGCATCACCAACCGGCTGACCTTGCCCGATGGCAGGGCGGTGGCACTGCGCCCGGAGCAATTGCGCTTTGCCGACGACGGCGTGCTCCGGGGCACCGTACTGCGGCGCAGCTTTTTCGGGTTTTACGACCAGTATCACATCCGCATCGGCGACAGCGAGGTGCTCCTTCGCGCCTCCGGCGGGGAGGCTCTGCCCGGCGACACCGTGCGCCTCGCCGTGGTGGAGGAGACCTGACAGCGGGGGACGGGGAGTACGGGGAGTACGGGAGTACGCCCACTTTTTGAAAAAAGTGGGGCAAAAACTTTTAATGATCTGATTTTGTTGGGCAATTCTTTTGAATGAGCAAGTCAAATATTAGGGTAAAAGCTGCGTTGCAGGGGACGGAGGGCATCCGTCCCCTGCCGGTTATTTCCCCCAAAAACGGCATCATAACACAACAAAGGGGCGGATACCATCCGCCCCTTTGTCTATCCCCCGAGAGACTGTCCAAATTCGATCACAAAAGTTTTTGCCAGGCTTTTTTCAAAAAGCCGCGCGTCCCGCCCCCGCGCGTCCCTCTGCGCCCCCATAGACCCTTCGTCTCGGCAGTCCGATGGAAACAGCTCACAAAGCTTTTTGCACAGCTTTTTCTCGAAAAAGCGCGTATCCAGCCCCCGCGCGCGTCTCTGCCAAATTTGACCTTTATCTTGCAGGGCGGGGCAGAGAGTGATACAATTGAAACCGAACAAAACGGAGAGGGGGGGAATCGCTGTGGCAGGAAGCAAAAAGCCGGTGAACTGGTACAAGCTGGACAATGCCGGCGTGCTCTACTCCGCCCTGCAACGGGAGGAATACTCCGCCATCTATCGCTTTTCCGCCGTGATGACGCTGCCGGTGGATCGCGCCGCCCTGCAACGTGCCATCGACCGCACCATGCCGCGCTTCCCCGGCTTTTCCGTTCGGATCCGCCGCGGCTTTTTCTGGTACTATCTGGAACCCAATACCGCCCCCGGCCCCTTTTTGAAGGAGGACGTGTCCGACCCCTGTCAACCCGTCCGCTTTCACGAGGACAACGGCTGGCTGGTGCGGTTTTACGCCTATGAGCGCCGCATTTCGTTAGAGGTGTTCCACGCCCTGTCCGATGGTGCGGGTGCCATGACCTTTTTCCGCACCCTGCTGGCGGTCTATTTGCGGGAGACCGGGTTGGAGATCCCCCAAACGCCCGACCTGCTGGACGTGGACGACCCGCCGGATCCGGAGGAGATGGAGGATGCCTATGCCCGCTATGCGGGTCGGGTGGTGCGGCGGGGCGGTCGCCCCAAGGCCTATCAGAATACAGGCACGGCAGAGCCGTTCTATACCTTCCATGTCACCATGGGCTTTGCGCCGGTGGATCAGCTGAAGGCGCAGGCAAAGTCCTATGGCGCGTCGCTGACGGAGTATCTGACCGCCGCCCTGTTGCAGGTGATTTTGGACAAGCAGCACCGGGAGCGCCCCCATCGGGAAAAGCCGGTGGCGCTGGCGATCCCCGTCAATCTGCGGGCGCTGTTCCCCACCAAAACCCTGCGCAACTTCATCCTCACCATCCGTCCCGCCATCGACCCCGCCTTGGGTGACTATACCTTCCAAGAGATTTTAGCCCAGGTGCGCCACTATATGCGGCTGCATATCAATCGGCAGGAGACCTGCGCCGCCTTTACCGGCAACGTCCGATTCACCACCAATCGGGTGCTGCAAATGGTGCCGGTGGTGGTGAAAAACGCCGTGATGGCGCTGAATTACCGTCTGCTGGGCACCAGACCCTATTCCGGCACCTATACCAATCCCGGCGCGTTTGACGTGCCCTTTGCCATGACCCCCCACATCCATCATATGGAGGTCATTCTGGGACAGGCCACCATCCCCCGGTGTCACTGCTCCTCCATCAGCTATGGCAACACCATGGAGATCACCTTTGCCGGCACCCAGGTGGAGACGGATACCGAGCGGGAATTTTTCCGTTTTCTGGTGCGGGAGGGCATCCCCGTCCATGTGGAGAGCAACCGCTAGATAGCGGGCTTGTCTCCAAAAACTCGGTGCGCCGTCTGCCGAAAAGACGGTCGCCGCCCGGCGTGTGCGGGCAGCGCAGGGAGGATATGCCATGGTCTATTGCGTCAATTGCGGCGTGGAGCTGGGGGAGAGCGCCGAGACCTGTCCCCTGTGCGGGACGGCGGTCTGGCGACCGGAGCCCAGACCGGAGGAGGGTGCCATGCCGGGCTTTTTCCCCACCAGACGGACGGAGGTGGCGCCGGTCTCCAAGCGGGAGCTGGCGCTGATGCTCACTGCCATGCTGGCCTCTGTGGCGGTCTGCTGCGGGGTGCTCAATCTCTTTTGGCTGCGGACAGAGCGGAGCTGGTCACTGTATGTCATCGGCGCGGCGCTGATGCTGTGGATTTGGTTTGTGCCGCCGCTGCTGCTGCGCAAGTTGCCCCTCTGGGTGCGGCTGACGCTGGATGTCTGCGCCGTGGGGGTCTATGTGCTGCTGGTGTCCATTGATCTGGACGGCAGAGGGTGGTTTTTGCATCTGGCACTGCCGATTCTCACGCTGGCGGGGATTTTACTGCTGGGTTTAAGTGCCCTCCTCCACGGGCGGCACCACTCCATCCTCACCACCACGGTGCTGATCATCGGCGCGGTGGGACTGCTGGCGGTGGGCATCGAGCTGTTTGCCGATTTCTATTTCCACGCCACATGGGCACCCGGCTGGTCGCTGGTGATCATCAGCATCTGCGTGGCGCTGGTGATCCCCCTGATCGTGGTGCGGCGCATCCCGTCCCTGCGAGAGGAAGTGCGGAGAAGATTCCATATGTGAGAGTCCGGGGCGACAAAAAAACAGGGCGGTCATTTCAAAGGAAATGACCGCCCTGTCAGGTTGGCGATTAGGCTTTTTGCATGGCCTTTAGGCCGGCGAGGGCGGCGGAGTCCGCCACCAGCGTCACGTCGGGATGGAGCTGCAAAATGGAGCCGGGTACCCGGGGGGTGACCGGTCCGCCAAAGACCTGCGCCACCACGTCGGACTTGCCCGCGCCATTGGCGACCACCAGAATCTTCCGCGCCTCGAAGATGTTGCCGATGCCCATGGTGAAGGCCTGACGGGGCACATCATTGGCACTGGCGAAAAAGCGCTTGTTGGCATCGATGGTGCTGTCGGTCAAATCCACCACATGGGTGCCCAGAGGGAAGTCCTCTGCCGGCTCGTTAAAGCCGATGTGACCGTCCAGTCCCAGACCCAGCAGCTGCATGTCGATGCCGCCCAAGGCGCGGATGACCCCGTCATAGCGCAGGCACTCTGCCGCCGGATCGGCTGCCATGCCGTTGGGGACATTGGTGTTTTCGCCGTGGATGTCCACCAGATCAAACAGGTTGTGCTGCATGAAATAGCGATAGCTCTGGTCGTGGGTGGCGGCGAGTCCCCGATATTCATCCAGATTCACCGAGCGCACTTCGGCAAAGCTCAGATCGCCCTGCTGTACCCACTTGACCAGCTGGGCATAGGCACCGATGGGGGTGGAGCCGGTGGCAAGTCCCAGCACACAGTCCGGGCGCTGTAAGATCTGGGCGGCAAGGATGGAGGCGGCGCGGCGGCTCATGCCGTCATAGTCCGCGGTTTCATAGATTCTCATAAGGTATATCCTCCCAATTTCATTCCGTCGGCGGTACAATTCCGCCGACCAATCATGCTTTTTACAGAAATGATTTTTTAGTATAGCACAGAAATTGAAAATTGCGAGCTTTTTTTTCGCGTTTTTGCAATTTTTTTTGCGGCGGGGCACGGAATCGCCGGAGACGGCACAATATGGGTCACTCTGCGCCCCTCTCCAAGAAAAATTGTAGCACAAAGGGGGACAAAGTGCAACCTATAGCGGGGCAGAGGCTCCTTCACGGGATTTTCACACAGACTGCCTCTTTCCTTTCTCCGCCGCCCATGCTACAATATGATAAAAACGGGTCTTGCCCCAGAATGCCCCAGTCCCCGGGGCGACCCACAAAGCCGAGGGACAACAGGAGGAACATCCATGGCAATCGGAGAAAAGAAACGATATTTGGTCAACAAGGGCAACGCCCGCGTGCGGCAAGAGGCAGAGGAGAGACGCCTAGATCCCATGATGCGGGCTCTGCGGGTGCTCCACAGTGCCTCTGCCCCGGACTCCATGGATCAGGAGGAGTTGGAGAAGCAGCGCCGGGGTCAGGAGATTTTGGGGCGGCTCACCGCCCCCATGACGGGCATGAAGTGGGAGGAATTCTCGCTGGACGGGATGCCCGCCGCATGGATGCGGCTACAGAGCAGCCACGGCGGTCGCCGCGCTGTGCTGTATTGCCACGGCGGCGGCTATACCAGCGGCAATCTGGGCTATTCCCGGGTGCTGGCCTCCAAGATGACCAGCGTCACCGGCATGGATGTGCTGACCTTTGAATACCGGCTTGCGCCGGAGCACCCCTATCCCGCCGCCGTGGAGGATGGGCTGCGGGCGTGGAACTATTTGATGTATCTGGGCTATGGCGCGGGGGACATTGTCGTCGCCGGGGACTCGGCGGGGGGCAATCTGGCGCTGGTGCTCTGCCACCGGCTCAAGGCGGCGGGACGGCGATTGCCTGCCGCTCTGCTGCTCATGTCCCCATGGACGGATATGACCATGGGCGGGGTGTCCTATACCGAGCGGGCGGAGATCGACCCTATTTTGACACCGGACTATGTCCGTGCCGTCCGCGCCGCCTATGCCCGGGAGAATGATTTGCACAGTCCGTCCCTCTCCCCGCTGTTCGGGGACTTTGGGGGCTTTCCCCCCACCCTGATTCAGGTGGGCACCCACGAGATTTTATTCACCGATGCCCAGTGTCTGCGGGAGCGTCTGGACGAGGCGCAGGTGCCCTGCCGTCTGGAAATTTTCGAGGATATGTGGCATGTGTTTCAGATGTTCCCCGTGAAAAAGGCCGCTGCCGCCATGGACAACGTCAGCCGCTTTTTGATCGAGCATCTATAGGGAACCTCTGGTTCCAGAACCCCCGCAAAACAAAGCGAAAAGAGGATACCGGGTCATGAGAGAGCTATGTTGAAGAAACCGAAGATTTTAGTGGTGGGCAGTCTGGTGATGGATTTGATTGCCACCACCGGGCGGGCACCCGCCTCCGGCGAGACGGTGATCGGCAGGACGTTTCGCACCGCCCCCGGCGGCAAGGGCGCGAACCAAGCCGTCCAGTGCGCCCGGCTGGGAGCCGAGGTGACCCTAGTGGGTCAGGTGGGGGACGACTGCTTCGGGCGGGAGCTGCTGGAGGCCACCCATGCCGCCGGTGTGGATGTCTCCCATGTGAGCCGCGACTCCGCCTGCGCCTCCGGCGTGGGACACATTCTGGTGGAGGTCACCGACCGCGGCGCGCAAAATCGCATCACGGTGGTGCCGGGCGCCAACTTTACCATGCAGCCGAAGCAGCTTGCATGGCTGGAAACCGCCATCGGCGCATATGATATGCTATTGCTGCAATTGGAGCTGCCCACCGACGTGGTCTGTGCGGCGGCGGACTATGCCCGACGGGCGGGTGTGCCGGTGATGCTCAATCCAGCCCCGGCTGCCCCTCTGCCGGCGGGCTTGCAGGTCACCTATCTGTCCCCCAACGAGCAGGAGGCCGCCACACTGACGGGTCTGCCCCTGTTGCGGACAGCGGACGGCATCCGGCAGGAGGACGTGGCGCGGGCGGCAGAGGCACTGAAACAGTTGGGGACGGAGTACGTCCTTCTCACGCTGGGGGCAGACGGCGCAGTTTTTAGGGACAGCGGCGGACTGCACCGGATTCCCTGCGTCAACATGCCCCACGTCGCCGACCCCACCGGGGCGGGCGATTCCTTTGTGGCGGCATTTTGCACCGGCGTGGCCGGGGGACTGTCCCACTTGGAGGCGACCACCCTTGCCGCCCATGCCGCGGCGCTCACCGTGTCCCGGGTGGGGGCGATGCCCAGTCTGCCCACCCGGACAGAGGTGGAAGAGCTGCTGCGCCTGCGGGGCGTGGACGGGGTGCTGTGATTCCCTTTTTTCTTCCAAAAAACAGTCTTTCCTTCCCAAAGGGACTGTGCTATACTGAGGAAATATGGGAAACTGTCTGCACGGTGTGCAAAATTTGACGGAAAGGGGGCGGCGGATGAAGCAGCTTTGGGAGGTTCCCCTGCCCAAAAACCGATTTTTGCGGGGGATCTATCTGCTGATCCAGCGCTATTATCAGCACGATGTGGCGCGGGAGAGCGCGGCGCTGGCCTATTATCTTCTGTTTACCCTGTTTCCCTTTCTGATTTTTTTAAGTTCGCTGTTGGGTCTTTTGCATCTGGATATCACCGGGATCCTGGCGGGGCTGGCAGAGGTCATGCCCCGGGATGTCTTGGAGTTTATCGAGGTCTATCTGACCTATGTATCAGAGACCTCCAGTCCCCAGATGATGGTGTTTGGACTGGTGTTCTCCGTCTATTTCCCCATGCGCGCCACCAACTCCCTGATGCGCTCGGTGCGAAAGGCCTATCATCTGGGGCCGCCTGCCCACGCCGTCCGCCACATGCTCAAAACCCTGCTGTACACGGTGTTTCTCTTTCTCACCATCGGCGCGGCGCTGATTTTGCTGGTGGTGAGCCGCAGCGTCCTGCTGTTTCTGGTGGAGCATGTGGCGCTGCCCCGGCTGGTTGCCGATCTGTGGACGGCTCTGCGCTTTCCCGCCATCGCCGTGCTGATGAGCTTTGCCCTCTGTCTGCTGTATGCCATGGCGCAGGACAGGAGACAGCCGGCGCGGAACATTTTGCCCGGCGTGTGCGGCTCGCTGACGGTCTGGTTGGTGCTGTCGGCTGGCTTCTCCTTTTATGTGGAGAATTTTGCCAATTATTCGGTGATTTACGGCTCCATCGGTGCCGTGATCGTGCTGATGATTTGGCTGTATATGAGCGCCACCACGCTGGTGATTGGCGCAGAATTCAACGGGATGCTGATTTCCTTGCGCAAAGAGAGCGGCGAAACGCCGCAGGAGAGATAGCGACCGCACAGACAGCGGTCGCAGAAGGGGTGTGCTTGTCATACGCATTGTGATTATCGGAAGCGGAAAAATTGGCTATACGTTGGCGCGCCAGCTATCGGTGGAGGATCACGAGCTGGTTTTGGTGGATAAAAACCGCCGCGCCTTGGAGCGGGCAGAGGCGGCGCTTGATGTCCTCTGTGTGGAGGGCAACGGCGCGTCTATCAGCGTTTTGCTACAGGCGGGTGCCAAGACGGCAGAGCTGGTCATCGCGGTGACCAACTCCGACGAGGTGAACATCGTCTGCTGTCTCATCGCCAAAAAGCTGGGGGCGCAGCACACGGTGGCGCGGATTCGAGACACGGATTATTTCCGGGACGCGGCACTGCTCAAGCACGAGGTGGGCTTGGACATGGTCATCAATCCCGAGGCGGCGGCGGCACAGGAGATCGCCCGCATTTTGCGGATGCCGTCGGCCTTCAGCGTGGAGACCTTTGTGGGCGGACGGGTGGACCTGATCGGCTTTACCGTCCGGGAGAGCGACGGCTTGACCGGGGAGACGCTGCAAAAAAATCAGCGCTTTGCCTCCGGCAGTACCTTGGTCTGCGCAGTGCGCCGGGGGACAGAGGTCATCGTGCCGGACGGCGGCTTTGTGCCCCAAGTGGGGGACACGGTGTATGTGGTGGGCGGTCAGCCGGCCCTGCATCAGCTGTTCTCCCAAATGGGACGACCCCTCAACCGCATCCGTTCGGTGTCGGTGGTGGGCGGCGGACGGATCGCCATCTATCTGGCGTGGACGCTGGCGCGGCAGGAGTGCAAGCTCCGCGTTGTGGAGCAGGATCCGGAGAAGTGCGCCCTGCTGTCCGAGCTGCTGCCCAACGCCCTGATTTTACAGGGGGACGGCACCGATCGGGACCTGCTGGAGAGCGAGGGCGTATTTGAGGCGGATGCCTTTGTGTCCCTCACCGGGCGGGACGAGGAAAATCTTCTGATTGCCATGAACGCCCAGCGGGCGGGAGTGGGGAAGGTGCTGGCAAAAATGACCCGCCCCAACTATACCGAGCTGGTGCAGGAGATGGGGCTGGAGAGCATCATCAGCCCCAAGGAGATTGCCGCCGACCAGATTGTCAGCTTTGTGCGGGGACTGCAAAACTCCCAGGGCAGCGCCGTGGAGGTCATGTATCAGCTGTTGGGCGGCGCGATCGAGGCGGTGGGCTTCACCGCCGGTGCCAGCCTGCTGTTTTTAGACCAGCCCCTGCGGGAGCTGCGGCTGAAGGAGGGTCTGCTGGTGGCTGCCCTCGTCCGAGACGGACATACCATCATCCCCGACGGCGACACCAAGATTTTGGTGAACGACCGGGTCATCGTCATTGCCAAGTCCCTGTTTTTGCGGGATTTGAACGATATTCTGCAACAGTAGCACGGCGGAAGAATCGAATTGCACGAACATCCGGCAGGTGCCGCCACCGCCGTTTTTCGGGGCGGTCATCCAAGCGGGGCGGGTGCTTCGTATCACAAGGTCTTCCGGGACTTTTGAAAAGGACAGCGATAGAGCTATGAATTACAAACTTGTTTGCAAGCTGCTGGGGATGATTCTCTGCATCGAGGCGGCGTGTATGCTGCCCTCTCTGGGCATTGCGGCGGCGACGGGGGACGGCGACGTGGCGGGCTTTGCCCTCTCCATGGCACTGTGCGCCGTCTTGGGCGGACTGCTGTACCATCTGAAAACCGGCGGAGCCAAGATGCAGCCCCGGGATGGCTTTGCCATTGTGGCGCTGGGCTGGCTGCTGCTCTCTGCCTTTGGCGCATTGCCCTATGTGTTCTCCGGCGCCATCCCCAATTACATCGACGCTTTTTTCGAGACGGTCTCCGGCTTCACCACCACCGGCGCTTCGGTGCTGACAGAGATCGAGAGTCTGCCCCGGGGCATTCTGTTCTGGCGCGCCTTCACCCAGTGGATGGGCGGCATGGGCGTGTTGGTGCTGACTCTGGCGCTGTTGCCGAAAATCGGCGAGGGCAGCATCTATCTGATGAAGGCGGAATCCCCGGGTCCCGCCGTCTCCAAGCTGACCCCTCGGGTGCGGGATACCGCCAAGCTGCTGTATGCCATCTATTTTGGACTGACCATCGTAGAGGTCATCTGTCTCTGTCTGGCGGGGATGCCGCTGTTTGACGCGCTGACCAACTCCTTTACCACCATCTCCACCGGCGGCTTCTGCATCCGCAACACCAGCGTCGCCGCCTATGGCTCGGAGCTGATCAACTGGATCATCATCCTGTTCATGTTCCTGTCGGGCATCAACTTTGCGGTGCTGTTCGCGGCGCTGTGCGGTCGCTTTCACGATGTGTTTCACAGCGACGAGCTGCGGCTCTATACCGGCATCGCGGTGGGGGCGACCCTGCTGATCAGCTTCAACCTCTTTGTCCAGCGGGGCGTGGCGTTTACGGAATCTGTGTCCGAGGCGGCGTTTCAGGTGGTGTCCCTGATGACCACCACCGGCTTTGTCACGGCGGACTATGATCTCTGGCCCACCTTCGCCCAGACGGTGCTGATTCTGGTGATGCTGGCGGGTGCCTGCGCCGGCTCCACGGCGGGCGGTGTCAAATCCATCCGGCTGGTGCTGCTGCTGAAAAGCGAGCGGCGGGAGCTGCGGAAGGTGCTGCACCCCAGAGAGGTACATGTCATCCGTGCCGACGGGCACAAGGTGGAGGAGGACACACTGGTCTCCGTCCAGCTCTTTTTCTTTGCCTATATGCTGATTCTGCTGGTCGCCACCCTGATTGTGGCGTGGGACGATATCGGCTTCACCGGCGCGTTTTCCGCCACCCTGACCGCCATCTCCAACGTGGGGCCGGGTCTTGGCGCGGTGGGTCCCACCGACAATTTTAGCATTCTGTCGCCGCTGAGCAAGGTGGTGCTGAGTATCTGTATGCTGTTGGGACGGCTGGAGATTTTGCCGATTTTGGTGCTATTATTCCCGTCTCTGTGGAAAAAGAAATAAAAAGAATGGGGGAGCGGTTCGTTTTTGGGCGAACCGCTCCTTTACTTGTGTCGCAAAAAGAGATAAAATGAGAAAGATTTGAAACCGGGCGATAAAGTGTGGCTGTTTGCGCTACACTAATGCGATACCATATCAAAATTTGCGGGGGCGGCGCTTTGCCGTCCGGA
Organism: Oscillospiraceae bacterium; assembly: GCA_036656515.1. GTDB lineage: Bacteria > Bacillota > Clostridia > Oscillospirales > Oscillospiraceae > Oscillibacter. The sequence goes on from JAVVOA010000016.1 coordinate 21,619, forward strand.
AAGGGAGAAGCATGGAAGAAAAGCTGAGAGAATATGCCCGCCTGCTGATTCGTGTGGGCTTAAATGTCCGCCGGGGACAGACCCTGATCATCTCGTCGCCTGTGGAGTGCGCGGACTTTGCCCGGCTCTGCGCGGGGGAGGGCTATGACGTGGGCTGCCGCGAGGTGGTGATGAACTGGCACGACGATGCCCTGTCCCGGGAGAAGTATCTTCGGGCGGAGGATGCCGTGTTTGGGGAGGTCCCCCTGTGGCGGCGGCACTTTTTCAACGATTATGCCCACGAGGGTGCGGCGTATCTCGCCATCTCCGCCTCTGACCCCGAGTGCCTGCGGGGGGTTGCCACCGATCGGCTGACCCGGGCGCAGCAGGCCTCGGGCAAGGGCTTGAAGGAATTTAATCGCTTGCAGATGTGCGGCGGCTTTCCGTGGTGCATCGCCTCCATCCCCATCCCCAGCTGGGCAAAAACCGTCTTTCCCGACCTGTCGGAGGCGGATGCCATGGCAAAGCTGTGGGAGGCGATCCTTGCCGCTGTCCGCATCACCGGCGACGGGGATGCCGTGGCACTGTGGGAGGCGCACATCGCCCGTCTGACCCAGCGCCGCGCCAAGCTAAACGCCCTCCACCTCAAGTCCCTGCACTACACCAACGGCTTGGGCACCGATTTGACGGTGGAGCTGCCCGCAGGGCACATCTGGGAGGCGGGGGACGACGTGACCCTCTCCGGTCAGCGCTATATCGCCAACATGCCCACCGAGGAGCTGTTTACCTCCCCGGTGAAAACCGGCGTAAACGGCGTGGTCTATTCCGCCGTGCCCTTGGTCAACGACGGCAACATCATCGACAAGTTCCACTTTGTGGTAAAGGACGGCAAAATCGTGGAGGCGCACGCCGAACAGGGAGAGGACTTTCTCCGCGCCGCCATCTCTGTGGACGAGGGCGCGTCCTATTTCGGCGAGGTGGCGCTGGTGCCCTATGACTCCCCCATCTCCAACCAAAAACTGCTGTTTTACAACACCCTGTTCGACGAGAACGCCGCCTGCCACATCGCCTTCGGCGAGGCCTATCCCTGCATCGAGGGCGGGCAGCAGATGACCCGGGAGGAGTTGACAGCCCACGGCTTAAACGACTCCATCACCCATGTGGACTTTATGGTGGGCACCCGAGATCTGTCCATTGTGGGCACCACCCAGAGCGGCGAGGAAATCCCCATCTTCGTGGACGGCAACTTCACGGCGGCATTTTAGGGCAACACCGCCCATGGAAAAAACGGGGCAAAACCCGTTGAAAGACAGAGAGAAAAGGGAGGGACTGGGCATGGTGACAATTCCGGTGGCACTTTCTCAAAACGGATATGATATCGTCATCGACCGGGGCGGCCTGTCCCGGGTGGCGCTGGTGTCAGATACCAATGTGGCACCCCTCTATGCCGCCACGGTGAAGGACAGCTTGGAGGCGGCGGGCATCGCCGTCCAGACGGTGGCACTTCCCGCCGGCGAGGAGAGCAAGACCGATGCCACCCTCCACCTGCTGTATGGCCTGCTGTTGGATCGGGGCTTCACCCGGGGGGACGGCATCGTGGCACTGGGGGGCGGCGTGGTGGGCGACGTGGCGGGCTATGCCGCCGCCACCCTCTTTCGGGGCATGGATTGGATCCAGCTGCCCACCTCCCTGATGGCGCAGGCGGACAGTGCCGTGGGGGGAAAAACGGGAATCGACCTGCCCCAAGGCAAAAATCTACTGGGTGCCATCTATCAGCCGAAGCTGGTGCTGGTGGATCCCGACTGTCTGGATACCCTGCCGCCGCGAGAACTGTCCTCCGGCATGGCAGAGATCATCAAATACGGCATGATTGCCGACGAGACCATCCTCAAGACGCTGGAGGAGCCCGGCGAGCTGCGGGCTAAATTGGAGGGGCTTCTGCCCCGCTGTCTCGCCATCAAGGCAAAGCTGGTGGCAGAGGACGAGCGGGATCTGGGCGTTCGGCGGCTTCTGAATTTCGGACACACCTTGGGACATGCTCTGGAAACGGCGCTGGACTATCGCTGTACCCATGGGGAGGCGGTGGCCTGGGGCATGGATACCATGCTGTATATCGAGAAAACCATGCAGGGGCTGGATACGGAATTGTTACAGACCCGACTGCTGTGGCTGTTGGAGCACTATGGCTTGGACAGCCTTGACCCGGTGCCGCCCAAGACCGTCTGCCGCGCCCTTGTCGCCGCCCTTGCGCTGGATAAAAAAGGGAACAGCGAGCAGATACAGCTGGTGCAGGTGGTGACGGCGGGAAAGGGAAAGCTGGTGACGGTGGAGCGGCAGAGACTGCTGGATCACTTGGAGGAGCTGGGATGGATTTGAGGCTGCTTCCCGCCCACCTACAGGGCAGTCTGACCCCGCCGTCCTCCAAAAGCCTGACCCACCGCTATCTGTTGGGCGCGGCGCTGTCCGGCGGGAAAAATCGGTTGGAAAATCTGGCGGAGGGCGAGGATATCGCCGCCACCCGCCGCTGTCTGTCCGCGCTGGCAGAGGGGGACGATGGACTGCTGGACTGCGGCGCGTCCGGGTCCACCCTGCGGTTTTTGATTCCCACGGCGCTGGCACTCCGGGGCGGTGGACGGTTCACCGGCACCCCCCGTCTCATGGAGCGGTCGTTGGAGCCGTATTTCGCCCTGTTTCGGGACAGGGGGATTGCCCACAGCCTGCAAGACGGGGTGTTGACCCTGTCGGGCACTCTGTCCCCCGGGGACTATGCCCTGCGGGGGGAGCTGTCCTCTCAATTTGCCACGGGTCTGCTGTTTGCCCTGCCCCTGTTAGAGGCCCCCTCTGTCCTCCACTGGACGACACCGCCGGTGTCCCGCAGCTATCTTTCTTTGACGGAGGAGGTCTTGCGGCACTTCGATGTCTGGGTACAGCGGCGGGAGGACGGCTATTTCATCCCCGGACGGCAGCGGTTTTCCCCGGTGGATACCGCCATCGAGGGGGATTGGTCCGCCGCCGCCTGTTGGGAGATCGCCAATCGTCTGGGGGGAGACATCACGCTGACGGGATTAAATCCAGCGTCGCTACAGGGCGATCGGGCGGTGCTGACCCTGCCGGGACAGCCGGATATCGATGCCACGGACTGCCCCGATCTGGTGCCCCTGCTGGCGCTCTATGCCGCCCTGCAAGGGGGGAAAACCACGACCATCACCGGCGCGGCGCGTCTCCGGGACAAGGAGAGCGATCGACTGACCGCCACGGCAGAGCTTCTAAACACCTTGGGCGGCGCTGTGACAGAGACGGGGGACGGTCTGCACATCCGGGGCGTGGAGAGACTCCACGGGGGCAGCGTGTCCGCCCGGGGGGATCACCGGCTTGCCATGCTGGCAGCCATCGCCGCCACGGCGACAGAGGAGCCCATCGTCCTGCAAGGCGGGGACTGTGTGGCGAAATCCTATCCCGACTTTTGGAGGGACTATACCCGCTTGGGCGGCAGAGTAGAGGAGGTCTGACCATGCGCTATACAACCTTTGGGGAATCCCACGGCGCTGTGGTGGGCGTTTTGCTCACCGCTGTGCCGCCGGGACTGCCGGTGTCTGAGGAGACCTTCCGCGCCGATTTGCGCCGTCGCGCCGGGGGAGACAGTCCCCTGACCACCTCCCGGCGAGAGCCGGATGCCGTCCGCATTCTCTCCGGGGTGTATGGCGGCAAAACCACCGGCGATCCCCTCTGCCTTGTCATCGAAAACAGGGATGTGCGGGACGGGGACTATGCCGCCTTGCAACAGACCCCCCGTCCGGGACACGGGGACTATGCCGTCCACTGCCGGTCAGGGGGCTGTAACGATCCCCGGGGCGGGGGACACCAATCGGGACGGCTCACCGCGCCGCTGGTGGCGGCGGGCTGTCTCGCCCGGGAACAGCTGTCCGCCCACGGCATTGTCATCGGGGCGCACCTGCGGCAGATCGGTGGGGCAGAGGATGCCTCCTTTGACCAAATTCCGCCCACGGCGGCACTGCTGGACAGTCTGCGTGCCATGGACTTCCCCACGCTGGATGCCGCCGCAGGGGAACAGATGCGGCGGGAGATTTTACAGGCAGCGGCGGCGGGGGATTCTGTGGGCGGCAGTGTGGAGTGCGCCATCTTGGGACTGCCGGCGGGCTTCGGCGGCGGGGAAAATCTCCAGAGCCTGCTGGCGCGACATCTGCTGGCGATTCCCGGGGGAAAGGCGCTGGGCTTCGGCATCGGGGCGGACTTCGCGTCCCTGCGGGGCAGCGCCGCCAACGACCCCTATCGCATGGAAAATGGGCGGGTGGTGACAGAGACCAATCACTGCGGCGGACTCTCCGGCGGCCTGTCCACCGGGATGCCGGTGACCGTGACGCTGACCTTTCGCCCCACACCGTCCATCGCCCTCCCCCAGCGGACGGTGGAGCTGGAAACCCGCACCGATACCGAAATCACCGTCACCGGACGGCACGACCCCTGCATCGCCCTCCGCGCCCTCCCGGTGGTGGAGGCGGTCTGCGGGCTGGCGCTGTCGGAGGGCTTTGAAAATTTGAGAGAGACGAGGCGTATACCATGAAACAAAAAACAACGGATGCAGCCGTTTGGATTGCAGAGACCGCCGTGGTCACCGGCGACGTGACCTTTGGCACAGAGAGCTCGGTCTGGCACGGCGCGGTGCTCCGGGGCGACTGCGGCAAGCTGACCATCGGCTCCCGCACCAACATTCAGGACGGGGTCACCCTCCACGAGACCGTCACCTTGGGGGACGGCTGTACCATCGGACACGGTGCCATCGTCCACGGCTGTGCCGTGGGGGACAACAGCCTCATCGGCATGGGTGCCATCGTGCTGGACGGCGCGGTCATCGGCCGGGACTGCATTGTGGGCGCGGGGGCGCTGGTGACGGGACGCACCGTCATCCCCGATGGCTCCATGGTGCTGGGCAGCCCCGCCCGGGTGATCCGCCCCCTGCGACCGGAGGAGATCGAGGGCAACCGCGCCTCTGCCGCCGAATATGTCAAGCTGACGCGGGAGGCAAGGGAGAGCGAATAGGGAACCTCTGATCTTAGCGGCAGATTTTTCGTCTGGACATCGCCAAAAAACCTTGCAATACGTCAGTATTCCTGCGATTTTTTGGCTTGCCAGTCAAAAAAATCTGCGCGCCAATCTGCACAACGGGATTGGATCAGAGATTCCATAGAAAAGAGGGAACCCTATGGAGAAAATAGAGGAGTTGGAGTCCCTGCGCCGGGCGCTGGACGACATCGACCGACAGCTGGTGGCAATTTTTGAGCGGCGGATGGCGCTCTCTGCCCAAATCGGGGCGGTCAAGGGGGAAAAAGGCCTTCCGGTGCTGGATGAAAAGCGGCGGGACGCAGTCCTGCGGGGCTGTGTCGCCGGGCTGGACGACCCCAGCCTGACCCCCTATGTGGAGACGCTGTATGAGACCATTTTGGCGCTCTCCTGTCGCCGTCAGGAGGAGCTTGTATGAGAAATATTGTTTTGATCGGACTGTCCGGCAGCGGCAAAACCACGGTGGGACGCCGTCTGGCGGCAGAGCTGGGCAAGACCTTTGTGGACACCGATCAGATGGTCATCGAGCGGGAAAAGCTCTCCATCCCCGACCTGTTTGTCCAAAAGGGCGAGGCGCATTTTCGAGAGGTGGAGGCAAGCTGTGTCCGAGAGGCGGCGGAGCGGGAAAATGCCGTGATCGCCACCGGCGGCGGGGTGGTGCTTCGCCCGGACAATATGCAGACCCTGCGGGCGACGGGCATGGTGTTCTTTTTGGATCGCAGGGTGGAGGACATCTTGAAAACCACCAATTTTTCCCGCCGCCCCCTGCTGGCGGAGCATCCCGAGGCACTGCGGGAGCTGTCCCGCGCCCGGGCGGGGCTGTATCGCAAATACGCCGACTGCACCATCACCGGCAATCGACTGGCGGATGTGTGCGAGGCGGTTGCCACCATGTATGAAATGACTGCGGAGTAATTTGGAAAGGGAACAGAAGGATGAAATTTCTAGTCATCAACGGGCCAAACATGAACCTTTTGGGACAGCGGGAACCAGAGCTATACGGCACGCGCACCTATGCCGATCTCTGCGTGATGACCCAGAACTTTGCCGCCCGACACGACAGCATCACCGAGCTGTATCAGAGCAACCACGAGGGGGCGCTGATTGACCGTCTACAGGCGGCAGAGGGCAAATACGACGGCATTGTTTTAAACCCGGCGGCCTATACCCACACCAGCTATGCCATCTATGACGCGCTCTGCGCCCTGACCGTGCCGGTGGTGGAGGTACATCTCACCGATATCACCGCCCGGGAGGAGTTTCGCCGGGTCTCCGTCACCGCCCCCGCCTGCATCGACCAGATCATGGGGCACGGCATGGAGGGCTATGTGGAGGCGCTGGAGCTGCTGCTGGATTTGGCATTGGAAAAAGAGCAGGAGGCAAAGGCGACAGAGAGGGCAAACCGTCTCCGGGGGGATCTGCGGTGAAGCATCTCTGCGTCATCGGCGACCCCATTGCCCACAGCCTGTCCCCCACTATTCAAAATGCCCTGCTGCTTTCGCTCCATCTGCCCTATTTCTATGAGGCGGTGGAGGTGAAGTCCCATGAGACGGCGGCGTTTTTGACCCGTGCCAAAGGGGGGGACTGGGCGGGCTTCAACGCCACCATGCCCCATAAGACGGCGCTGGTGCCCCTGCTGGACGAGCTGACGGCGGATGCCGCCCGGTGCGGCGCGGTGAATGCCGTCCGTCTCCGGGACGGTCGTGCCGTGGGCGACAACACCGACGGGCGGGGCTTTCTCCAAAGTCTCCCCGACTCTCCCGCCGGAAAGAACATCTGTCTGCTGGGGGCGGGGGGCGCGGCGCGGGCACTGGCGGTGGCGCTGACAGAGGCCGGGGCACGGGTGACGGTCTGCTGTCGCACCCCTGCTAATGGCGAGGCCTTGGCGGCACTCTGTCCCGGACTGCGGGCGACAGATTTTTCGGCAAAAGCCCTCTCTGTCGCCGCTGGAGAGACAGATCTGCTGGTCAATGCCACCCCACTGGGCATGACCGCGCCCTTTCCCACGCTTACCTTTCTGTCTGCCCTGCGTCCGGGCGTGCCGGTCTGCGATCTCATCTATCAGCCGGCGGAGACGGCGCTGTTGGCGGCGGCAAGGCGGGGGGGACATCCCACCCAAAACGGCAGCGACCTGCTGCTGCATCAGGCGATTTTGTCCCTGTCCTTTTTCTTGGATTGCCCCATTGACCCGGCAGCTGCCCTGCCTGTCGCCCAAGCGGCGCTGGCTCAGGCGATGGAGGAGGGCGGACGATGACACTGACGATTCCCATGGTGCTCATCGCCTGCGTGGGCGTTTTTTTAGGCTCCTTTATGGATGCCATCGCCGGGGGCGGCGGGATCATCACCGTGCCCACCTATCTGCTGGCGGGACTGCCCATGCATCAGGCGCTGGGGACGAACAAGCTCTCTGCCGCCATCGGAACCGTGGCCTCGGCCGCGCGGTTTATCCGAAGCGGCAATGTGAATTGGCCCTTGGCGGCACCGTCGGTGCTGCTGGCGCTGGTCGGCTCGGCGCTGGGCACCAAGCTACAGCTGCTGGTGGCGGCGGAATACTTGCAGTACATGCTGCTGGCGGTGTTGCCGGTGGTGGCGCTTGTCGTCCTGCGGCAGCATGAGTTTCCAGAGGAGCCGGGGGAGATCGCGCCCCGGCGACAATTTGCCATCGTGCTGTCCGCCTCCCTGGTGGTGGGCGCGTATGACGGGTTTTACGGGCCCGGCACCGGCACCTTCCTGCTGCTGATTTTTACCCGCTGGGCAAAAATGGATCTCCGCACGGCGGCGGGCAACGTGAAGGTGGTCAATCTGGCGTCCAATCTGGGTGCCCTGTTTACCGCCATCCTCTATGGACAGGCCTTCTGGACACTGGGACTGATCTCTGCCGTCTTCGCCTTCGGGGGACACTATTTCGGCGCGGGACTCGCCCTGAAAAACGGCTCGAAAATCGTGCGGCCTGTGGTGCTGCTGGTGCTGGTGCTGCTGACCCTCAAGGTGTGCGCCGGCCTGCTGTAGAGCGGAGATACGAGGGGTACGGGGATACGCCAACTTTTTGAAAAAAGTTGGACAAAAACTTTAATGATCAAATTCTGTTGGACGTTCCTTTTGAACCGGCATGGAAAATAGGAGACAAAGCTGCGTTGCAGGGGACGGATGGGATCCGTCCCCTGCCGGTTATTTTT
>JAVVOA010000017.1:0-12499 GCA_036656515.1 Oscillospiraceae bacterium
CGGTTCGGATTGCGAGGAAAGGAGGCAGTGAAAAATGATCCGCAAGCAGGCGGAGGACGCAGCCGGGCTGACGCCCGACAAGGACGACAACGCAGTTGCGGGACATTTGGCACGCCGAACTCCTTGCAATCTGGACTGGAACTGCTGTAGGCGATGCCGCCGGTTGCGCATGCCGTTTGTATGAGATCACAAAAGTTTTTGCCCCGCTTTTTTCAAAAAGCGGGCGTACCCCTCCCCGCGTTCCCTCGTTTTTTATCCGTTCTTTTTGACCCGGGGAGCCAGCTCGCCGTTTTTCTTGGCGGTGGTTCTCTGGTACAGCACCGTGCCGCCCACCAGCACCAAGCCGATCAGATCGCTGGGCAGTCCCGGATACAGCAGGGTCAGTCCGCCGATGGTGGACACCACCCGGAGGAGGGTGGGGATTTTGCGATAGAGATAGCCCTCGGTGCCCAGCGCCACGCCGAAGATGCCCAGCAGTGCCGTCAGCGTGATGCCGATGACTGCCAGCGGCGTGGTGTCGATGAACAGCATCTGGGGGGACAGGGCAAAGATATAGGGCACGATAAAGGCGGCGATTGCCAGCTTGGTGGCGTTAAACGCCGTTTTCATGGGCTGTGATCCGGCGATGGCAGAGCCTGCATAGGCGGCGAGCGCTACCGGGGGCGTGATATCCGCCACAATGCCGAAGTAGAACACAAACATATGTGCCGCCAGCGTATTGATGCCCATGCTGATTAAAATGGGGGCGCAGGTGGTGGCCATGATGACATAGTTTGCCGTGGTGGGCACGCCCATGCCCAAGATGATGCAGGTGATCATGGTCAGGAACATGGCGATCAATTTCTGTCCCCCGGACACGCTGACAATCAGGGTGATGAGCTGGGTGCCGATGCCGGTGGTGGTGATGACGCAGGCGATGATGCCCGCCACCGCACAGGCGACACCCACGGTCAGGGTGCTGCGGGCGCCGTTTTCCAGCGCGTCGAAAAAGCGCTCGAAGTTCAAGCGGGTCTCCTTGCGGAACATGCTGACCACGATAGCCAGAATGGTGGCCAGCACCGCCGCCATCGCCATGGTGCGGGTGATGATCAGATAGACCAGCAGCAGCAGGGGCAGCAGGAGATAGCCCTTGGCAATGACGAGAGGCCAGAACTTGGGCAGCTCACTCCGGGGCACGCCCCGCAGTCCCAGCTTCTTTGCCTCCAAATGGACGGTGAGGAAGATACCCGCAAAGTACAGCACGGCGGGCAGAATCGCCCGCACGGCAATGGAGCCATAGGCAAAGCCGGAATACTCCACCATCAAAAATGCCGCCGCACCCATGATAGGGGGCATGATCTGTCCGCCGGTGGAGGCCGCCGCCTCTACTGCGCCGGCAAATTCCGGCTGATAGCCGTTGCTTTTCATCAGGGGGATGGTCACCGCGCCGGTGGTGACGGTGTTGCCCACGGAGGAGCCGGACACCATGCCGCACAGGGCGCTGGAAATCACCGCCACCTTGGCGGGTCCGCCGGAGGAGGAGCCTGCCACGGAGTTTGCCAGATCAATGAAGAAGTTGGCGATGCCCGTGCGCTCCAAAAACGCGCCAAAGATGACGAACAGTACAATAAAGGTGGAACAAGCCCGGATGGGGGTGCCGATGACACCCTCGGTGGTGTAAAACAGGTTATACACCGTCAGCGCCAGCGATTTCTGGGTCAGGGCATAGATAATAAAGCCGCTGGAGACAATGACAATGGGCACGCCCACCGCCCGGCGGCAGGCCTCCAGCGTCACCAGCACGCCGATGGCACCGATGACCACCTGATACAGCTCCAACTTGATGCCTTGGTTGATGATCGCCGTGCAGTTCGCCACGAAATAAAAGTAGGCAAAGCCGCCCAGCACGCCCAGCACCACATCGTACCACGGGATGGTGTTGGGCTTTTTGACACCGTTCTTTTTGGCGGGGAAAATCAGGAAAATCAAAAAGACCAGCAATCCCACGAAGGAGGCGCGTTCCACCCGCGTCTCCCAATTGAACACCAGATTGATCAGCACGCAGTACACCGCGAAGGCGACCAGCAGATAGCGCACCACATGGCGCGGCACGCCCTCCCACTTGCGGACGTTGGATTCCCGGTCATATTTCTCCATCACCGCCTGCAAATCGGCCTGTGTGGTAGCGCCGCCCTCTGGGAGAATCGGCTCGATTCTCTCGGCAGGCTCCGTTTTTTTCTTAAATATGGACAATGCTTGTTACCTCCTATTAAAATTGGGATGTGCGGCCTTCCCAAACGCCTATCGTTAGGCTTCGTCTGATTGGCTCATCAGGGTTTTGCCCAGCTTTTTTCAAAAAGCTGGCGTACCAAACCCCCGCGCATCCCCCGTCAGCTCACGGAAAAAACCACGTTGCTGTTGCGTCCGCAGAGCGCCCGCAGGCTGATGGTCTGCCCGCCGATGCGCAGCGTGTGGTCGGACACGGTGCCCACCATGTAGGCAAGGCGGGGAAGCGCAATGTCGATGCCCGTCACCCGCATGGAGCCGTCCTCGCCATAGGTCAGGGTCTCGCCGGGATTCAGCTCGGTCTGAACGCCCGCGCCAAAGGCGAAATAATCGGTCTCCACCACATAGAGGTCCGTCCCGTCCCGCACCTCATAGATGTCCCGCACCGGGGATTGGTTGACGGAGTGGATGAATTCCACGGAAAAGCGATCGCCCTCCCCCATGGGATAGCGGGCATAGACCGACCCGGTGTCCGCGTCTGTCAAAACCAGATGGTGATTCACTCCGCCCAAAAGAGCGGAAAGCACAGCCGCGGCGACGCACATCGCCGCGGCTGCGAAAATTCTTGTGAAAACGGAACGGCGGCTCAATTAAAGCGCACCGACTTCCTTATAATACTGCTCTGCACCGGCGTGGAAGGGGATGGAGATGCCCTGCACGGCGGTTTCGGGTTTCAGCAGTTCGCCCTTGGTGTGTCCTGCGGCGATGGCTGCCTGATTGTCAAACAGACCCTTGGTGAAGGCATAGATGGTCTCCTGAGGCACGTCGTTTCTGGCAATCAGCGTGGACATGACCGCCACGGTCTGGGTATCGTCCGGCACGCAGCTATAGGTGCCGCCGGGGATGTTGACCATGGTATAGAAGCCGTATTTCTCCTGTAGGGAGTTGACATGCACCTCGTCGATGGACAGGAGGTTGAACTTGTAGGAGGAGGACAGCTCGGTCACCGCGGTGGTGGGAGAGCCGGCGGTGATAAATGCCGCGTCGATGGTGCCGTTTTTCAGGGAGTCGGCAGAGTCGGCAAAGCTCTGGTTGTTGACGGTGATATCCTCGAAGGTGATATCGTATGCCGCCAGAATCTGACGGGCGTTGAATTCCACGCCGGAGCCGGCATCGCCCACAGAGATCTTTTTGCCCTTCAGCTGGTCGATGGAGGTGATGGAGGAGTTGGCGATGATCTGAATCTCCTCGGGATAGCAGGCCGCCACGGCGGAGAAGGAGGTGGCGGGGGTCTCGCCGTCGAACATGTCGGTGCCGGTATAGGCATAGGCCATCACGTCGTTCTGGACAATGCCGATCTGGCACTCGCCGGCATCCACCAGCTGGATGTTGGCCTTGGACGCGCCGGTGGATTCCACGCTGATTTTCACCGTGCCAGCCAGCTTCTCATTCAATACCTGCGCCACCACGCCGGAAAATCCGTAATAGGTGCCGGAGGTACCGCCGGTGGCCATTTTCAGTTCGGTCGCACCAGCGGCAGGGGCGGCTCCGTCGGCGGGGGCGGCGGGCGCGCCGCAGGCGGTCAGCAGGGACAGCGTCATCACCGCTGCCAGGGCGAGAGATAAAAATTTCTTCATGACAAGTACTCCTATTCATTCTTTTTCATTTTGCATCCAACCGCAGTTGGAATTTCACACATGCATATTGTAACCTACACTCTTTCATTTTGCTAGCATTTGACCCATTTTATTCTCTTTCTTCCTCTGTATTTTGATGGAATTCCATTTTATTTTTTGCATTTTCCCTGCCAAGCTACAGGCGTTTCCCCGAAATTGCATCCGTTTTTCCGACCTGTACCCAATTTTTGTGACTTCTGCCAAAATTTCTCCCGTCGCCTTTTGTGGGATTTTTTGCAAGTCGCTCAGCACCTCTTGCAAATCCCATCCCCTTTTCCGCAATTTTTGCCACAATTCTTGCATTTTTGGGGTCGCGCTTTCAGGCGGGGTGGGCGCAAAAAAGAGGGGGAACCCCACGGTTCCCCCTCTCTCAAACAGGCTTATACGATTGTCATGAGCAGCTGTCCGCCCTTGACGGAGTCCCCCTCGGCCACATGGATCTCGCTCACCTTGCCGCCCATGCGGGCAGTGACGGCAGTCTCCATCTTCATGGCCTCGATGACCAGCAGCACCTGATTTTCCTCTACGACCTCGCCGGCCTTCACCGCCACACGGCTGACACCGCCGGGGATGGACGCGCCCACTTGGCTCTTGTCCTCCGGGTCTGCCATGGGGATTTTCTTCACAGTCGCCTGTGCCTCGGCATCGGGCACCTGCACATCCCGGCGGATGCCGTTCAGCTCAAAGGTGACGGTGCGCATTCCCTCGTCGTCCACCTCGCCCAGTCCCAGATATTTGATGACCAGCGTCTTGCCGTCGGCGATGTTGACCTTGTTGGTCTCGCCCACCGCCAGACCGTGGAAGAAGACGTGGCTGCCCAGACGCATGATATAGCCGTATTCCTTCTGGGTCTTGAAATAATCCTCCAACACCTTGGGATAGAGGCAATAGGACAGCACATCCCGCCACGTCGGCTCCGGCAGGAAGGACTTCATCTCCTGCTGCACCGCGTCGAAGTCGATGGGAGCCAGCAACTCGCCGGGGCGGCAGGTAATGGGCTCCTTGCCCTTTAAGACCACCCGCTGCAAATCCTTGGGGAAGCCCCACGCCGGCTGACCCATCATGCCGGAGAAATAGCTGACCGCAGAGTCCGGGAAGGAGAGATGCTCGCCCTTTTCCACGATGTTTTCCGGGGTCAGATCGTTCTGGGTCATGAGAATCGCCAGATCGCCCACCATCTTGGAGGAGGGTGTGACCTTCACGATGTCGCCCAGCATCTGGTTGGCGATCCGATAGTTTTCCTTTACCTCGGTAAAGCGGTCGCCCAGTCCCAGACTGGTCACCTGCGGCTTGAGGTTGGTGTACTGACCGCCGGGGATCTCATAGCGGTAGATGTCGGTCGCCGGGCACTTGATGCCCGCCTCGAAGGAGTTGTACCGCAGGCGGACATCCTCCCAATAGTCGGTGAGATATTGGAGCTGATCCAAGTCCAGACCGGTATCCCGCTCCTGTCCCTGCAAAGCCGCCACCACGGCGTTCATGGAGGGCTGGCTGGTGAGGGAGGACATGCTGGAAATGGCGGTATCCACCACATCCACGCCGGCCTCTGCCGCCATCAGCAGGGTCGCCACCTGATTGCCGCTGGTGTTGTGGGTGTGCAGCTGGATGGGAATGCCCACCTCCTGCTTTAAGACCGACACCAGACGCTTGGCGGCATAGGGCTTGAGCAGTCCCGCCATGTCCTTGATGGCCAGCATGTGTGCGCCCCGCTTCTCCAGCTCCTTGGCCAGATTGACATAGTAGTCCAGCGTATATTTGTCCCGGGCGGGATCCAAGATATCGCCGGTATAGCACAGGGTCGCCTGACAGATTTTGCCGCAGTTGCAGACCTCGTCCATGGCGATCTCCATGCCCGGCACCCAGTTGAGGGAGTCGAAAATCCGGAACACGTCGATGCCGCTGCGGGCGGATTCCTTGATAAACTCCCGAATCAGGTTGTCGGGATAGTTGGTATAGCCCACGGCGTTGGCACCCCGCAGCAGCATTTGCAGCAGCACATTGGGCACCTTTTCCCGGACGATATCCAGCCGCTCCCACGGGGACTCATGGAGGAAGCGATAGGCGACATCGAAGGTGGCGCCGCCCCACATCTCAAAGGAGAAGGCATCCGCCAAAATCTCGGAGGTGGCATCCATGCACTTCACAATGTCCCGGGTGCGGACGCGGGTCGCCAGCAGGCTCTGGTGGGCATCCCGGAAGGTGGTGTCGGTAATCAGCAGCTTCTTCTGATTCAGCACCCAATCCCGCACCGCCTCCGGTCCCTTTTCGTCCAGCAGCTGCTTCAGTCCGGGACGGGGGTTGCCGTGAATCGGCGGGAAGCGCGGTGTCTCGTAAAACTGATGTCCCTCTTTTTCCTTGACCACGATGTTGCCGATGTATTTCAGCATTTTGTTGGCCCGATCCTGAGAGGCCTCCAGATCGAACAACTCCGGCGTATCGTCGATGAATTTGGTATGGCAGTTGCCGGCGGCAAAGACGGGGTGGGTCAAAATATTGGAGATAAAGGCGATATTGGTCTTCACGCCCCGGACACGAATCTCCCGAATGGCGCGGGAGGCCTTGTTGCAGACACCCTCGAAGGTGTTGTCCCAAGTGGTCACCTTGACCAGCAGGCTGTCGTAATACGGGGAGATCACCGCGCCGGTATAGGCGTTGCCGCCGTCTAAGCGGATGCCAAAGCCGCCGGTGGAGCGATAGCTGGTGATTTTGCCCGTATCGGGTGCAAAGTTGTTGGCGGGATCCTCGGTGGTGACACGGCACTGGATGGCATAGCCGTTTTGCCGGACATCGGACTGCTTGGTGATGCCGATTCGGGGATCGCTGAGGGGCACACCCTGGGCAATCAGAACCTGAGAGCGCACCAAATCGATGCCCGTGACCATCTCGGTGACGGTATGCTCCACCTGAATCCGGGGGTTCATCTCGATGAAGTAGTGGTTGCCGTCTCGATCCACCAAGAATTCCAGCGTACCGGCGTTGGTATAGCCCACCGCCTTGGTGATTTTCACCGCGTCCTCATACAGCGCGTCCCGCACCGACTGGGGCACAGAGAAGGCGGGGGTGAATTCCACCACCTTCTGATACCGGCGCTGCAAGGAGCAGTCCCGCTCATAGAGATGCGCCACGTTGCCCTGGCTATCCGCCAGCACCTGTACCTCGATGTGCTTGGGCTCCACCAAGAATTTCTCCATGAAGATGTCGTCGTTGCCAAAGGCCTTCTTCGCCTCGGCCTTCACCAGATCGAAGTTGACGCCCACTTCCTCCACGCTGTCGCAGCGGCGCATGCCGCGTCCGCCGCCGCCTGCCGCCGCCTTTAAAATCACCGGGAAGCCAAACTTCTGGGCAAGGGTCTGGGCCTCCTCCCGGCTTTTCAAAGGCTCGGTGGTGCCCGGGGTGGTGGATACGCCGCAGGAGAGCGCCATCTGCTTGGCAGACAGCTTGTCGCCCATCAGATCCAATACCTTGGAGGACGGGCCGATGAAGGTGATCCCCGCCTCTTCGCAGGCGCGGGCAAAGTCGCCGTTTTCAGACAGGAAGCCATAGCCGGGATGGATGGCATCCGCGCCCCGCTTTTTCGCCAGCTCGATGATGCCCTTGATGTCCAGATAGGCACCCAGCGGACTTTTGTTTTCGCCGATCAGATAGGATTCGTCCGCCGACGTGCGGAACAGGCTGTAGGTATCCTCTTTGGAGTAGATGGCAATGGTCTGCAAGCCCAAATCGTGGCAGGCGCGAAAGACGCGCATGGCAATTTCGCCCCGGTTCGCCACCAGCACTTTTTTAAATTCCATAGTACGTTCTCCTTCTCCGTTCCGCCGACGCACTCCGCGTCTCGGATTTACTTGATTTGAGTATATACTTCTTGTGCATTTTCTGCAATAAATTTCTTGTTAATTGTGCAGTTTGATGAATTTCACCAGCTTTCCCGGGAAAGGCGCTGGCTTTGTTGTGGAGAATACCCGCATCCCTGCCCGCCCCTCTTTTTTCTGCGGACGCGCAATCGTTTACTCTGTCCGTCCCCCGCAAACCGCCGGACTGGGGGAAATTTGCCCAGAACAGGATGCATCGTTTTTGGGGGAAAGCTGAACGAAATCTGAACGGTCTTTTCTCCCCATATACGGTCTTTTAGGCGAGGCGTGGAACACCTGAGCATTCCACGCCTCGATTTCCCTTTGATTCTTAGATTTTCTGCCGGGTCTCCACCACGTCCCGGAGCAGGTCGATAAAGGCGCTCTCGGACATGACGCCCAAATCGCCCTGGGCGCGATGGCGCACTGCCACCTCGCCGGAGTCCATCTCCTTGTCGCCCACCACCAGCATATAGGGGATTTTTTCCAGCTGTGCCTCCCGGATCTTCTTGCCGATTTTCTCGTTGCGATAGTCGGCCTCGGCACGGAAGCCCAGCGCGGACAGCTTCTTCTGCAAGGCGGCGGCATAGTCCCCCGCCCGATCGGTGATGGGCAGAATCCGCACCTGCTCGGGTGCCATCCAAGTGGGCAGCGCACCGGCGTATTTTTCCAGCAGCAGCGCCAACGTCCGCTCATAGCAGCCGATGGAGGTGCGGTGGATGATATAGGGGGTTGCCTTTTTGCCGTCTACATCAATATACTCCATGCCGAATTTCTGCGCCAGCAGCATGTCGATCTGGATGGTGATCAGGGTGTCCTCTTTCCCGAACACGTTCTTGCACTGGATATCCAGCTTGGGACCGTAGAACGCGGCCTCGTCCACCGCCACATGGTACTTGACACCCAGATCGTCCAAAATGGTCTTCATGACGCTCTGTGCCTTCTCCCACTGCTCGGCAGTGCCCTCATACTTGTCGGTGTTGTTGGGATCCCACTGGGAGAACTGATAGGAGCAATCCTCTTCCAGACCCACGGTTTCCAGCATGAACTTCGCCAAATCGAGGCAGCCCTTGAACTCCTCCTCCAACTGATCGGGGCGGAGAATGAGATGCCCCTCAGAGATGCAGAACTGGCGGACGCGAATGAGGCCGTGCATCTCGCCGGAGTCCTCGTTGCGGAACAGGGTAGAGGTCTCGCCCAGACGCATGGGCAGATCGCGATAGGAGCGCATCCGGTTTAAAAAGACCTGATATTGGAACGGGCAGGTCATGGGACGGAGGGCAAAGCACTCCTTGGTCTCGTCGGCGGGGTCGCCCATGATGAACATGCCGTCCAGATAGTGATCCCAGTGACCGGAGATTTTATACAGCTCCCGCTTTGCCATCAGGGGCGTTTTGGTCAGCTGATAGCCCCGGCGCTGCTCCTCATCCTCCACAAAGCGCTGCAAAATCTGAATCACCCGGGCACCCTTGGGCAGGAGAATGGGCAGTCCCTGACCGATGACATCCACGGTGGTGAAATATTCCAGCTCCCGGCCGATCTTGTTGTGATCCCGGCGCTTTGCCTCCTCCTGCTGTTCCAGATAGGCATCCAGCTCCTCTTTTTTCGGGAAGGCGATGCCATAGATGCGCTGGAGCATTTTGCGCTTGCTGTCCCCCCGCCAATAGGCGCCGCAGGAGGCAGTCAGCTTGATGCCGTTGCCCTTGATGCGACCAGTGGAGTCCAGATGGGGGCCGGCGCAGAGGTCGGTAAAGTCGCCCTGCTTATAAAAGGAGATGACCGCGTCCTCGGGCAAATCGGAAATCAGCTCCACCTTATATGGCTCGCCCTGCTGTTCCATGAAGGCCAGTGCCTCGGCACGGGGCAGTTCGAAGCGCTCTAGCGGCAGCTTCTCCTTGCAGATTTTCCGCATTTCGGCTTCGATCTCCGTCAGGATTTCCGGGGTGAAGGGCACGTCGGTGTCGATGTCGTAGTAAAAGCCGTCCTCGATGGCGGGGCCGATAGCCAGCTTCACATTGGGATACAAATGCTTCACCGCCTGCGCCAGCACATGGGAGCAGGTGTGCCAATAGGTTTTGCGATAGGTGGGGTTTTCAAAGGTGTACAAATTTTCGTCTTGCATGGAAGGTTCCTCCTTTTTGGTTGAGGGGTGAAAAGATAAAAATCCCACCCCTGAAAAAATCAGGGGTGGGATACAAGTCGTATTCCACGGTTCCACCCTGCTTACAGCCCCGCGCAAGGCGCGCAACTGTCGCTCGTGTCCTCTATAACGGGAGATCCCGTCCCAGCCTACATATCGGTGGGCAGCTCCAAGGCGGTAGCCGGTCTGTTGCGGGTGAAGCTTGCTTTCAGCCACGGCAAGCTCTCTCTGACACGGTTCGCAGACGGCGTCCTTTTCCAAGCCTTTTGATGATGCTAGTCAGTATAGCACTGCCCTCCCCCGCTGTCAAGGGGGAAAAGCAGGGGTTCCAGTGGCTTTTATTCCCGGCACAGCGCCGCCAGCAGCGCCCCCACATCCCGAAAAATCGCCGTGGGCTTTGTGGGAGAGTCCGCCGCCATCTCCGCCGTGGTCTCACCGGAGAGCACCAGCGCCGTGTCGATGCCCGCCGCGAGGCCGCAGGCGATGTCGGTATACAGCCGGTCGCCCACCAGCAGGGTCTCCTCCGGCAGAAAGCCCGTCCGCTCCATCGCCAAAAGCGCCATGGCAGGCTCCGGCTTGCCGATGACCACCGGTCTCCGCCCCGTGGCGCGAAACAGCATCTCGCAGACGGAGCCGCAGTCGGGCACAAAGCCGAACTCCGTGGGGCAGACCCAGTCGGGATTGGTGGCGACAAAGGGCACCCCCGCCGTCAGCAGACGGCAGGCATCCTCTAGTTTTTCGAAGGTCAGCTCGGTGTCAAAGCCGCAGAGCAGGCAATCCCCGTCCTGCCACCGCTCTGTCACAGACAGCCCCGCCCCCCGGAGCTGTGCCTTGCAGGAGGCCGTGCCGCAGACATAGAGGGCGGCAAAGCCCCGCTCCTGCAAATAGGGGATCGTGGCATCCACCGAGGTCAAAAAGTCCTCTCGCCGGGCGGCGATGCCCAGCCGCGCCAGCTTTTCCACATAGGCATCGGCGCTCTTGGAGGAGTTGTTGGTCAAAAACAGCGCCCGCCCGCCGCTCTCATGGATGTGTCGTAAAAACGCCGCCGTGTCCGGAAACAGGCGGTCGCCCAGATAGAGGGTGCCGTCCATATCCAGCAAAAACAGTCGCTTGTCCTGTAGGCGCATGGTGCTCGCCCCCTCTCGTGTGTGATCAAATTCTCCTCTTGGCGCAGTCCCCGGGTCTGAAACAAGTCCGGTGGCAAAGCTTTTGGGGAAAGCGTCCCCGGGTTAGGTATTTTTCCGGCTGATGGGGCGGCGCAGCAGCAGGCTGTGGAGCGCCCTGCCATCAAAGGGCACCAGGGGATAGAGATAGCCCCGCCCGGCGATGGGCTTGGTGGTGGCCAGCAGCAGCAGCATCCCCAGCAGTCCCAGACCGAAGCCCCACCACTCCAAGACGGAGATCAGCAGCAGCAGTGCCACCCGTTGGAGCTTGAACGCATAGCCCAACTCGAAGCTGGGCTGGGCAAAGGTGGCGATGGACACAAACGCCATATACACCAGCACCTCCGGCACCAGCCATCGCGCCTGCACGGCAAAGTCCCCCAAAATCAGAGCACCCAGCATGGAGAACGAATTGGACAGGGCATCCGGCGTGTTCAGCGACGCCAGCTTCAGCAGGTCGATGAGAAACTCCACAATCAGCAGCTGCGCCAGCAGGGGCACGCCGCCGGCCTCCTTCACCGCCAGAAATTGCAGGGCGGCGGGCAGCAGCTCCGGGTGACTTGCCAGCAGATACCACAGGGGCGTTATCACCAGAGACAGCAAAAACACCAGAATCCGCAAAATCCGCAGATAGGAGCCCACCAGCGGCGGGAAATAGAAGTCATTCGCCTCTTGGGTAAAGCTGAAAAAGGTGGTGGGCAGCAGCAGCACCGACGGGGAGTTGTCCACCAGCAGGACGATGTCCCCCTCCATGACGCAGGCGGTGGCGGCATCCGGGCGCTCGGTATACCGCACCTTGGGATAGGGGTTATACCACTGCCGCGCCATCATCGCCTCTGCCACGCTCTCCTGACTCATGGCGAGGGAGTTGACCCGAATGCCCTTGACCTTCGCCCGCACCTCTGCCAGCAGCTTGGGGTCCACCAGATTTTCCATATAGCACAGCACCACGTCCGTCCGGGAGCTGTCCCCGATTTTATGGCACTCCATGGTCAGGCGGGGATCCCGGATCCGGCGGCGGATCAGCGCCGTATTGTGGAGCAGGGTCTCCACAAAGCCGTCGTGGGAGCCCCGGAGCACCTTGCCGCCCGCCGGCTCGGTCACCGCCCGACCGGGATATTTCTTTGCGTCGATCAGCGCCCCACCGGTACAGCCCTCCACCAGCAGGACGGTTTTGCCCAGCAGCATGGCGGTGGCGATGTCCCGGCAGTCCCGGCTGACCGTCACCTCGCAAAAGCTGACAAAGCGGTCGACAAAGTCCTGCATCTCCGTGATGCCCGACGCGGCGTCCGGCAAAACGCCCAGCCAAAACGCGCCCATGCGCTCCAAGACCGCGTCCTCGCCATAGCCGTCCAGCACCCACAGACGCGCCCGCCGACCGCCGATCCACAGATAGCGGTTCACCACGTCATAGTTCCGCCCCACACCCAGCAGGGTATCCAGCGCCGACACATTGTCAGCAAAATT
>JAVVOA010000017.1:12595-29549 GCA_036656515.1 Oscillospiraceae bacterium
ATTGTCCGATAGCTGTTCCATCCCAGTCCTCCCTCATTCTGTGCATGACACATAGTATGCCAGAAATTGCGGAGGCTACGCCGGGATACGCGGCTTTTTGAAAAAAGCCTGGCAAAAACTTTACTGACAAAGCACAAGCTACTGCCAAGGGCGGGAACGATTCTTTCAGGCTCTTCTTTTGCAATTTTTCAATGAAAATAGGTCATTAAAGTTTTTGTCGCAACTTTTTTCAAAAAGTTGGCGTACTCAGTACTCCGTCCCAGTGCCCCCGTCCCCGTGGTCAGACCTTCTTCTCGAA
This sequence comes from Oscillospiraceae bacterium, assembly GCA_036656515.1. Taxonomy (GTDB): domain Bacteria; phylum Bacillota; class Clostridia; order Oscillospirales; family Oscillospiraceae; genus Oscillibacter. Next base: position 12,894 of record JAVVOA010000017.1, read on the forward strand.
ATAGAGGTAGGTGGCATCTGCGCCGCATTTGCGCATGCAGGAGGACAGCATCTTTTGGGAGGGTGCATTCTCTTTGAAGCATTTTGCCACGATGTGATTCATATGAATCTTGTACAGTGCCCACTCTGCCACGGCGGCAAAGGCCTCCGCACCATAGCCGTTGCCCCCATAGCCCGGCGCAATGCGACAGCCCTCCTCTGCACCGCCCCGATAGTCAAAGCGATAGAGCACCGTCTCGCCAATCAGCTTGCCATCCAGCCGCACGGCAAAGCTGATTCCCTGCCGCTGGGCAAAGTCCTTCTGCACAATGCGCAAAAAGCTCTGCTGGCAGGGGGTGCCCTCCACCCCGGCGGGATCGTCATAGCCCCAATAGACATTGCGCTCCCGATCCATGCACAGCGCATAGTAGTCCGCCGCGTCCTCCTCCCGGATTTCATCCAGTGTCAGACGTTCGGTGTGGAGTGTGGGGATCTCTGCGATGAGGCTCAGCTCATTGTGCAGCTCCATGCAGTATTTGGAACCCAGCTTCGCCGGCAGATATTGCAGCTTGGAGGTGCGCAGTCCCCGATCTGCCGCGTCGTCCTCCCGATTGATCCAGCGTACATCGGCGGCAAACAGCTGTGCCGTTTTCTGCACCGTGGCGGGATAGACCCCGTCAAAGCCATAGAGTGCCTTTTCAATGTGAATCACCAGCGTGTCTCCACAGCGCTCGGTGAGACAGAGGGAGATCAGCTTTCCCTCATATTCCATGCCGCCCGCCCGGAACCAGGAGCTGCCCGCCTGCCGCAGCAGTCGCTTGGCATAGGCCAGCTCCCGCTTCGCCTTCTCCCCCGGCTTGTGGAACACCGCGTCATAGTCCGCCCAGAACGCGTCGATCTCTGCCCGGTCGGCCTTCCCCAGCTCCCGAAACGCCGCCGTGGGATACTGGGCATTGAATTTATTGATGTGATTGCGCTGTCCCGCATATTTCCGCCCCGCAAAGCCCCGAAGCTTTTCCGCCTCATAGACATAGTCCCGCCATGTGCGGACATTGCTGACACGGCAGAAGGGATAGCGGGGCAGCAACACCATCGCCCCTGCCTCCGGCACCACAGAGAGCACCGGCGGGATGCCGTTTTCGATGCAATAGCCCTCGATCGCCGCCAGCGCTGCCTCCATGTCCCCCTCCGGCGATGCCACGGGATAGTCGAACACCACCCGCCCATCAATATAGTTGCGGACGATGAGACAGCCCGCCACCTCGGCATAGGCGGGGTGCAATTCTCGTCCCCACATCAGCTTGGTGCCCACGGAATACTCGCAGAGTCCATAGTCGCAGGTTTTATAGTAGCGGCGCAGTCGTGCGCCGTCTTTTAAGGTCACTGTTTTAAATTCCAATTTATCCGCTCTTTTCTTTCTCTTTCGTTCCGGGTTGCGCCTATCCGCCGATGGTGCCGCCGGTCTCAGGCAGCTCCGCCCACCGATTGGTCTCCGGCTCGGCATAGGAGATGAACTTGCGCAGCATGGGGCTGGCATCCCGCAGGGAGTGGGTCAAAATCCCCAGCTCGCGGAAGGAGGCCGGTGCCACCGGGATGGCCAGCACATTTTCGTTTGCCCCCTTCATGACCAGCTCTGTCAGCATGGAGATGCCCAGTCCGTGGGCGACCATGGTGATCAGCGCCACATCGTCCACCTCCGTGGGTCGGATGTCCGGCTGGATGCCCCGCTGCTGCATCGCCTCTAAAATCTGGGGATCAAAGCCCTGGGTGGACATCAAAAATTCCTGCCCCTCGAATTCCTCCAGCGGAAAGGTGGTGCGGTTGCCGATGGGATAGTCCTTGGGCAGCACGGCAAGCAGAGGGTCATTTTTCAGGTGGATCCAGTCATAGCTGCCCCGGGCACAGCCCGCCGGTGGGCCGCCGAAGGCGATATCCGCCTTTTCCTCCAACAGCTTGCAAAGCTCCTCCACACTGTCCGCCCGGAGAATGTCCACATGTACATCCGGATAGTCTTGCCGGAAGCGCTGGACGATATGCGGCAGCCAGTGGACGGTGATGCTGGCATAGGCCGCCACCCGGATGGTCTCTGCCTTGGCGGTGCCCACCGCCGCGATGGCACGCTCCAGCCGATCCCCCGCCCGGATAAATTCCCGCACCGCGGGCAGCATCCCCTCTCCCGCCGGGGTGAGCTGAACGCCATAGCGCCCCCGCCGCAGGACGGGAAAGCCAATTTCCTTCTCCAAGCTGTTCATCATATGCGTCAACCCGGACTGGGTATAGCCCAGGGTTTCTGCGGCGCGGGTAAAGCTGCCGGCCTCTGTCGCCGCCAGCAGCGCCTCCCACTTTTTACTCTCCATGGTTCAATGGCACTCCTCTCGTGGAGCGTCTTTACGCCCCGTAGTTTCCAGTTTCTGCCGCCCTATAGTATGACGGCTTCTAATAGTTCTATTATAATACGTCGCTTGACGATTGGCAAGAGGTAGCTTATATTCATACCTAGGACATATTTGTGTGTGGAGTGTGTCATATTTTTAAGTGAAGGAGCGAAAATTATGGAAGAAAAGCGCGCGTCATTTGGCAGTAACATCGGATTTCTAATGGCTGCCATCGGTTCTGCCGTCGGTCTCGGCAACATTTGGGGTTTCCCGTACAAGATGGGTAAATGCGGTGGATTCACTTTCGTACTGGTTTACTTTGGTCTCGCAGTTTTCGTCGGCTCCGCCATTATGATGGCTGAGCTTGCCATGGGTCGTAAAACCGGTCAGGGCGTTATCGGCGCCTATGCCGCAACCACCAAGCATTTTAAATGGGTGGGCTGGCTGGCGGTGTTTGCGCCATTCGTCATTATGAGCTTCTATTCCGTGCTCGGCGGCTATTGCATCGAGTACATGGCCATCAACCTCTCCGACCTTGCCTTTGGCAACAACGGCATCCCGGCAGCGGATTTGTTTGGCAGAATGCTGACCAACCCCATGGGTTGCGTCATCTTCACCATGATCTTCCTGCTGATCTGCTATGTGATTAACTGCGGCGGTATCTCCGGCGGCATTGAAAAGTTCAATATCATCGGTATGCCCGCACTGTTCATCATGCTGGTCATCATCATCATCCGCAGTGTCACTCTCCCCGGCGCAGTCGAGGGTCTGAAGTTCATGTTCGTCCCCGGCTATGCGGTTTCTGCCGGCTTCATTGCCGCGCAGCCCAGCATTCTCTCCGTCCTTGCCATCGCCGGTGGGCAGATGTTCTTCTCTCTGTCTCTGGCCATGGGCGCTATGATTACTTACGGCTCTTATCTGAGCAAAAAAGAGGACTTGGTCAAAAACTCCTGGACCATCGTTGTCGCGGATACCACGGTTGCTTTGATGGCAGGCTTCGCCGTCATCCCCGCCGCAGTTGCCAACGGCATCAAGAATGGTATTCCTCTGGACGAAATCAAGCTGGGCGGACCCAGCCTGCTGTTCATCAGCTTGCAGGACGTGTTTGCTGAGATGGGCCCCATCGGTCCTCTGTTCGGCGTGATCTTCTATGTGCTGGTTCTGATTGCAGCCATCTCCTCCGCCATCTCCCTGATCGAAGTGGTTACCACCTTCTTCTTGGATCGTGCAGAGCAAAAGGGCAAAAAGGGCAATCGTACCAAGGTCGTCACCATTGTCTGCGCCGCCATCGCCATCGAGGCTTTCATCGTCGCGATCGACGGTCTGGGCTCCAACGGCGTCTGGGTTCCCTTCCAGAACACCTTTGGCGTCATCGGCTCCTTCAACGATTGCTGGCTGGACTTCATGGACTGCATCTCCGAAGGTATCGCAATGCCTCTTGGCGCGTTGCTAATGTCCATCATGGTCGGCTGGGAAATCAAGCCGCAGGCACTGCTGGGTGAGATTCACGAGGGCTCTAAGATCAAGGCAGATGCCTTCTTCTCCATCTGCATCCGCTTTGTGGTTCCCATTGCCATGACCCTGATTCTCATTGGTCAGGTCTCCGACTATTTCGGACTGGGCATCGTTTAACGAATTAGAACTATCCACAACACAGTTCTTTTCCCTTTATCCTCAAAAAACAAAGAATCGCCTCTGCTGATGCAGGGGCGGTTCTTTGTTGTGGCCAGCCATCCGCCGTATCTGTCACCCCCCTGACAGTGCTTGTCCCCTGTACTTGCGGCCGTTTTTTCCGCCTCTGTGATCTGTCCGCCGTCCACGGGAGGAAACTGCCAAAAAAGCTGGTTTTTCCACAGTTTTACCATGGAATTTCCCATAGGTTCCGCTTGCCATTTTATCAACATCTGCTATACTAATTCTATGGCAAGCGGTTGCGAAACAGGCGCGGTAACAATGCCTGTCTCCCTCTCGCCCACCGGAGTCTCCCATCAACCTGCGCCGTGCCGATGTCTGTGGATTTTTATGATCCGCCGTCGACAAAGCTGCGGAAAGGATGCGCCATGAATCAACTGGATGCCCGCAATTTCAGTCTCCTGCGGCGCGTTTTTTTGCCGCTTCTGTTGGCGATTTTTCTGTTCTGCATCCTGCTGGGCTATCACCATATCGTGGCCTCCCGCACAACGGGGCAGATCTATGCCACCCTGTCCCGCGCCGTGATGAAGCAGGTGGACGTGATGAATACCACCATCGACGGGCAGTATATCACGTTAGAGGCCGTTTCCAGCGCCTTGGGCAGCAGCACCACCATCACCGACGATATGTCGGAGATCATGTCCATTCTGGTGGATGTGGAGTCCTCCACCCATTTTTATACCATGGGCGTGGTGCTGCCCGGCGGCAATGCCTATGATGTCACCCAGGGCAAGATCTCGCTGAAAAACCAGCCATTTTTCCAGCAGGCAATGCAGGGCGAGCGCTGTATGCTGCTCACCGGTTCCGGAGATGGCGTGTTTGTACAGGCAGTCCCCATCCGGCAGGGGCGTAATATTGTGGGCGTGCTCTATGGGATGTCCAAGCTGTTTGACTTTTCCATCCTGCTGGAAACCGACGTATTTGACGGGCAGTCCTTCTCCATCCTCTGCAATTCCGCCGGCACCATCGCCACCGGTCACCGCATTCCAAAGGGCTTTGGAGACACCGTGCCCTTCTTCACCCCCGGCCCGCCGGGCAAGCATCCGCCCCTGCCCTTTGCCCCCGAAAAATCCGAGGTGCATTTTCTGCTGACCGAGGACAGCCGCTACTATGCCGGCTATCACGTCCTCAGCGACAGCGATTGGTATGTGGTCACTCTGGTGCCTGACGAGGTGCTGCAGGCACAGGTTTTTTCCTCTCTGCGGGGCACCTATTTTATGCTGCTGCTCATGGCGAGCTGCCTGTCCCTCCTGTTTATTTTCAATCTGATCAGCGAGCGCAAGCTGTCCCGGCTCACCGGCGAGCGGCAGGCGCAGGAGCTGGCGCGGGTGCGAAAGCAGGCAGAGATGGACGCCCTGACCGGACTTTTCAACCGACAGACGGCAGAGGAGCGGATTTCCGACTTTTTGGACAGCGCCGAGGGGCACGCGGGACAGCACGCCCTTTTGGTGCTGGATTTGGACAATTTCAAGGCGGTAAACGACACCTTTGGCCACCAGACCGGGGACGAGGTGCTCCGTATTTTTGCGGGACTGCTCCGGGCGGGCGTCCGCTCCACGGATATTGTGGGGCGGCTGGGGGGCGACGAATTCATCGCCCTGCTGCGGGACACCCAGCTCATCCCCAATCTGCGGGAGCGGGTGTCTCAGCTCACCGAGTCTCTGGACTACCTCCACAGCAGCGGCAGCAGCTCCGTCAACATCACCGGCTCCATCGGTGTCTCCGTCTGCGATTATGGCGGTCTCAAAACCTATCAGACCCTGTTTGACGAGGCGGATCGCGCCCTGTATCTGGCCAAATCCAACGGCAAACGCGCCTTTTGCTTCTTCTCACCGGAGCTGATGGAGAGCAGGGCCTTCGGTCAGGGCAGCGCCAGCATCCAGTTGCAGGCGGTGATGGAAAATATCGACGGCGGCATTTTGCTGATGGAGATGGGGGCAGAGATCCGCACCCTCTATCTCAGTCCCAGCTTTTTCAAGATGCTCCACCACAGGGAGGACGGCGCACAAAATGCGGCCTTGCTCCGGGCAGAGGATGAGGCGGCGGTGGAGGGTCCCCTCCGTCTGGCGGCAACCTCCGGCACCCCGGTGGAAATCGTCTTTCGCAGTGAATGGACAGGGGGAAAACGCTATTGGTTCCAGCTCCGCGCCGTCCGCATCCCCTATGAGGCCTCTGCCAGCCCCGTGCTGATCGCCATCATGACGGATGTGTCCGTGATGAAGAACTCCGAGCTGGAAATCCTCGCCCGGCAAAAGCAGTTGGAGAGCGTGCTCAAGGTCTCCGGTGCCACCGGTATGGAAATCGACATCGAGCTGCACAGTCTGCGGGTTGACCTGCGTGCCACCGACAAATACTGCCTGTCCGTGCAGACGGAAAATGTCCCCGACTCTCTGCTGGATGCCAAGGTGATCCACCCCGACTCGGCAGAGGATTTTCGGGCGTTTTTCCGGCAGATTGACAGCGGCGAGCCAGAGGGCACCATCGTGGTCAGCCTGTTGGGACGCAACCAGCGCTATGAGCATGTCCGCCTGAGCTATATGACCCTGTTCGACGACAGCGGCACGCCGCTGAAGGCCGTGGGCGTGGTGGAGGGCATGGAGCTGCTGTCCGACGCGGTGCTGCGCTTCGAGCAGGAGGATCAGATTTTCCGCCACCACGGGGGCAATCTCCACACCGTTGTCCGCATCAATGTGACCCGCAATCAGGCGGAGCTGATCCAATACAACTATGCCAAGACCGCCAGTCCAAAAACCACTTGGGATGCCCTGCTGCTGCGGCTGCTGGACTTTCTCCCCCACGCTGTCCGGGGTGAGGTGGAGACGGGGTTCAGCCTCTCTGCCCTGCTGCTGGCTCACCAAAACCACCGGCAATCCATCACACTGGAGCGGCAGGACAGCATCGGGCGCTGGCTCGCCGGCACCGCCCTGTTGGTGCCGGATGCCAGCAGCGGCGATCTGTATGCCTTTCTGTACATCCGGGATGTGGATTTGCGCAAGCGGCTGGAAACCGGGCTTTCCCCAGAGCTGTATACCGAGCCCATCGACGGTCTGTATCAGCGGAAGCACCTCACCGCCTTGGCAGGCATCGCCTTGACCCGGGCAACGGCACTCTGTGCGGTCTATCTGGTGGACATCCGGGACTTTTTGCCCCTGTCCCAGCAATTGGGAGAGCGGACTATGTCCCGCATTCTCTCCAGCATCGCCCACAAGCTGGATCTGCTGCTGGATACCACCCATTTTTCCTGCTATTGGGGGGACGGGCGCTTTGTGATCTTTTCCATGAACTGCCCCTCGTCCGATGCGGCATTGGAGCAGGTGCAGGAGCTGTATCATCTGCTGCGTGACCCCATGCTGCTCCTGTATCACAGCGAGGCGGACATCCAGTACAACATCGGCGTCACCGTGGAGCCGGCGGCAGGCACCACCTTTTACCGTCTGCTGGCCGAGGCACAGATTGCCCTCCGGTCAGACGGCGATTCTCCCCTCTTTCAAAAACCATAAAAGCCTGACGATTTTTACAATCGTCAGGCTTTTTATTTGCCGTCCGGCGGCAAAGAGATACGCTTTAAAAGAACAGCGCCACGGCACAATAGACCAGCAGCAGCGCCATGATGGTGTTGGTCACCTTGGCGTATTTGGAGAACAGCAGCCGGAATACGGAGCCGAACGCCGACCAGCTGCAAATGCTGCAAAAGCACACCGCCGCCAGCAGCAGGGCAAAGCCGATCAGCACCCCGGTCTGCCCGGCGAAATAGGGCAGGATGTAGACCTCCATGGAGAGAATGCCATAGAGATAGAGCTTCACGTTGACAAATTGCAGGACAAAGCCCTGTAAAAAAGTGTATTCCCCCGTCTTCTCCTCCAGCTCCGACGAGCTGTTGAAGATTTTCCACGCCAGATGCAGCATGTAAATCGCGCCTAAAATCAGCATGGGCAGCTTGATTTTGGGAATCAGGGAGGACAGCAGACTGCAAAACAGGGTGCAGAGCACCATCAGCAGGGACAGCCCCGTGGCCATCCCCAGATTGAAGGGCAGTGCCCGGCGAAAGCCCACCCGACTGGCGTTGGAGAGGGACATCAGGTTATTGGGGCCGGGGGTGATCGCCGTGATGACCACATAGGTTAAAAATGCCGACCAGCTAAACATCCCATCTCTCCTTGACACCCGTCACAGTGGGCGGTTTTTTTCGTAGATTTTTATTTTACCGCCTTTTGCCGTCCCTGTCAACAGCGTGCTAGATCTGCTCGATATACGCCAGCCCATAGCAGCCGGGGCCCGCATGGGTGCCCACCACAGCGCCCACCTCGTCTGTAAAATAGTTGACGATGTCCAGCGCCTGGATGCACTTCTCCCGATAGATTGCCAGCAGCTCGTTGCAGCAGGTGTGGGAAAAGGCCACGGGATAGCGGGGGTCGATGGGGTGGCGGGCGGCGCAGTCCATGGTATATTTTAAAATCTGCTCCTTGCCCCGCACCTTGTCCACCGGCTTCAGCTCCCCGTCGATCATGGAGACCACCGGCGAAATGCCCAGCATGGTGCCCACGATGGCGGTGGCGTTGGAGATGCGTCCCCCCATTTTGAAATATTTCAGCGTTTTCACAAAGCAGAGAAACTGCACCCGCAGCTTGAGACTGTCCATCTGGCGGACAATCTCCTGTGCCGACGCCCCGGCGTCCCGCAGACGGACTGCCTCTCGCACCAAAATGCCCAGACTGACGGTGGCCTGCGCAGAGTCCACCACCCGGATTTTGTCGCTCTCCAACATGTCCTTGGCGATGATGGCGGACTGATAGGTGCCGCTGAGCTTGGCAGAGACAAAAATCCCCACCACCTCGTCGCCCCGTTCCAGCGCCCGCTCAAATACCCCATGGAATTCTTGGGGATTGACTTGGGTGGTCTTGGGCAGCTCCTTGGCAACCGCCTGCTTTTCATAAAAGGTCGCCTTGCTGATGGTCACGCCGTCCTGATAGGTGCCGTCCTCAAACGTCACACTCAGCGGCACCACTTCCACGCCCAGCGCTTGATAGGTGTCCATATCCATGTCACAGGTGCTGTCGGTCATGATTTGAATTCCCATTTTGTTCTCCTTTATGCCGCTGTTATTTGATGAAAAAAAGGAAAGAGCCCACCCCTAAAATAGCTACACAAATCCTCTGCAATGGCATTTTGTGCAAGGCAAACCGCCTTTGCCGGACATCCTGTATGGAGGCCGAACAACGCGGTGCGGCATGGCGCAAAATGGATCGCGGACGCGCGCATCTATTTCACGGGTAGACTCTTTTCCTTCTTATCTTATATCATAGCAGAAGTTGACGGAAAAGCAAGCAAATTGGCGATAATAGCCCTTTTTTGTCGATAAAATTGGGTATTTTTTTGTAAATTCCGGCTAAATCCATAAATTTTTCCAACATTTGAAAAAAAGAGACCGCTGCAAAGCCGCAGCAGTCTCTTTTTTAAGGAACCTCTCATCCCTGCCTCGGGAGCGTCCCCGGGAATTGCAGGGTCACGGCAGTGCCCTCCCCGGGACGGCTGCCCAGTGTCACCGTCCCGCCGTGAAACGCCGCGCCGTGCTTGACGATGGACAGTCCCAAGCCGGTGCCCCGCCCGGCATGGCTTTTCTCCACCCGATAAAAGCGCTCGAACACCCGGGTCTGCTGGCTCTCTGGAATGCCGATGCCGGTGTCGGTGACGGTGAGACGGGGTTCGCCGTCCGCCGTGGTGACGGCGATGGTCACCCGTCCCCCCTCCCGGTTATAGGCGATGGCGTTGTCGCAGAGATTATAGACCATCTCCTCCAAAATCGCGGGGACACCCCAGACCGTCGCCCCGTCGCCTGTCACCTCCATGGTCAGCCGCTTTTCCGCCGCCGCCGCTTGCAATTGCTCCACCACCCGGTGGGCGAGGGACAGCAGCTCCACCGGCTCCCGCTCCGCGGGAACATCCGTCTCGTCCAGACGGGAGAGCTTGATGATATCCCCCACCAATGCGATGAGCCGCTGTGCCTCCTGTCGGATATTCCCCGCGAAATGGGCGATATCCGCCGGCTGCACCATGCCGTTTTCCAAGATTTCCGCCGTGCCTAGGATGGAGGTCAGGGGCGTTTTCAGCTCGTGGGACACATTGGCGGTAAACTCCCGCCGGAGACTCTCCCGCTGTTCCCGCTCGGTCACATCCCACAGCAGCAGCACCGCGCCGGTCAAGTCTCCGCCCTCATACACGGGGCTGGCGAGAATTTGACAGCAGCGTCCGTCTCTTTCCAGCAGTTGCTCCCCCCGCCGTCCGGAGAGTGCCTCCTCCACCGCCCGGCGGAACGCCTCTCCCCGATTGAGGGCAAAGACGGAGGGTTCCTCCTCTGACAGCCGGGCGTCCAGCAGACGCAGGGCGGCGGCGTTGTGGGACAGCACCCGGGTCTGGCGGTCGATGACCAAAAAGCCCTCGCTCATATTCTCGGTCAGGGCGGCAAATTCCTCCTGTCGGCGGCGCAGCTCTGCCATCTGCCGGGCAATCAGCAGATTTTGACTGCGCACCTTGCCCAGCAGGGGCGACAGCTCGTCATAGCAGTCCGCCTCCTCGGGATGCTGCAAATCCAAGGCGTTGATGGGGCGCACGATCTGCCGGGACAGGCGGGACGCCAAGAAAAAGGCCAGTCCGATGGCCGCCAGCAGCACCAGCGCCATGGGCTGTAGGGCTTGCAGCAGCAAGACCCAGACCGTATAGCGCAGGGCGGATACCCGCAGTACCGTGCCGTCCGGCAGGCGCTGGGCGTAATACACCGTCTCGGTGCCCACGGTGTCCGAATACCGGGTGGCCTGCCCCGTGCCGGTCTCCAGCGCCTCCTGAATCTCCTCCCGGTCGCCGTGGTTGGAGAGCCGGGCGGCATTTTCCCGGCTGTCGTACAGGACGGTGCCGTCCGCCGCCACCCAAGTGATGCGGCTGCCGCCCCCGGGCAAGTCCGTGAAATAATCCCCACCCTCGGTGGCGACCCCGTGGGCGATGTATTGCGTCTGGCTTTGCAGCTCGGTTTCCAGACGGCTGGCGAAATAGCTGTACAGCACGCCCAGCACCAGCAGGGTCGAGGCCAGCAGTACCGCCAGCGTCCCCAGCAGGATGGAGCGAAAAATCCGTTTTGTCATGCGTCTTCTCCTATTTTATAGCCGAAGCCCCGCACCGTCTCGATACAGTCGCCGCAGGCACCCAGCTTTTGCCGCAGGGTGCGAACGTGGACATCCACCGTGCGGGTTTCGCCGTCGAAGCCATAGTCCCAAATTTTGTCCAGCAGCTGGGAGCGGGAGAACACCGTCCCCCGGTGCTCTGCCAGCAGACACAGGAGCTGAAATTCCTTTTGGGTCAGCGCCACGTCCACGCCGTCCGCCTGCACCACATGTCTGGTGGGCGAGAGGGTCAGTCCCCCGATGCGGCAGAGGTCATCCACCGGCTCCGTCCGCCGCAGCAGTGCCCGGATGCGGGACAGCAGCTCCAGCATACTAAAGGGCTTTGCCACATAGTCGTCCGCCCCGGCATCCAGACCCATCACCTTGTCATACTCGGTCTGCTTCGCCGTCAGCAGCAGAATGGGCAGCTTTTCCGTCTTTGCCGAGGCCCGCAGGCGCTTTAGGATTTGCAGGCCGTCCTCCTCCGGCAGCATCAGGTCAAGGAGGACGAGCCGGGGGGTCTCCTGCGCCATAGCCTCCCAAAACGCGGAGGGGCGGTCGAAGCCCGTGGCGGGCAATCCCTGCCCGTTGAGGGTATACAGGACAAAGTCCCGAATGGACGCATCGTCCTCCACCAGATAAATCATGTGCCGCGCCTCCCCGTTTCTCTCATTTGTCACACCGCCCACAATTCAGGCGGCATAGGGTCTTCCCTTTACTCCTCCGGATGGATGCCGGTGAGGGAGTATTCCACCCAGCCGGCGATGTTGGTGGCGTGGTCGCCGATGCGCTCCAAATACTTCGCCACCATCAACAGATCCAGACTCAGCTCCCCCTGAGAGCTGTCGGCGGCAATCAGGCCGCACAGTTCCCGCTTGACCTGTACAAACAGGGCATCCACCTCGTCATCGGCGGCGATGACCTGCCGTGCCAAGTCCAAATCCTTCTGCACAAAGGAATCCACACTGTCGGTGACCATGCGGATGGTGGCGCGCGCCATGTCCCCGATGTGCCCCTTGCCCACGTTGCCCGCCGCCCCGGTAAACTCCGTGATCTCCGCGATATCCTCTGCCTGATCGCCGATGCGCTCCATGTCGGAGATCATTTTCAGCGCCGAGGAAATCAGCCGCAGATCCCGCGCCACCGGCTGCTGCTGCAACAGCAGCTTCATGCACAGGGACTCGATGGTGCGCTCCTTTTGGTCGATGGCACGCTCTGCCTCGATGGCGACGGCGGCAAGGGTCTGATCGCCGTCCAGCAGTGCCTTGGCGGCGGCGGAGATGGCCTCCTCGCAGAGTCCGCCCATCTGAATCAGCTCCACATTGAGCTGTTCCAATTGTTCATCAAATTGATTTCGCATCTTGTGCCCCTCCTTTATCCGAACCGCCCGGTGATATAATCCTCGGTGCGCTGATCTCGTGGCAGGGAGAAAATGGTCTCCGTGTCGCCAAACTCCACCACCTCGCCCAGCAAAAAGAACGCCGTGCGGTCAGAGATACGCGCCGCCTGCTGCATGTTGTGGGTCACCATAACGATAGTGTAATCTTTTTTCAGCTCCGTGGCAAGGTCTTCTATCTTAGAAGTGGAAATTGGATCCAAGGCCGAGGTGGGTTCGTCCATCAGCAGCACCTCCGGCTCCACCGCCAGCGCCCGGGCGATGCACAGCCGCTGCTGCTGTCCGCCGGATAAGCCCAGTGCGTTTGCCTGCAACCGATCCTTCAATTCGTCCCAGATGGCGGCGCGGCGCAGAGAGGTCTCCACCAGCTCGTCCAGCTTGACCCGCGCCCGGACACCGTGGGTGCGGGGGCCATAGGCCACGTTGTCATAGATGCTCATGGGAAAGGGATTGGGCTTTTGAAACACCATGCCCACCCGCCGCCGCAGCAGGGGCACATCCATCCCGTGATAGATGTCCGCGCCGTCCAAGGTCACCTGCCCCGTGATGCGACAGCCCTCCACCAGATCGTTCATGCGATTGAGGGTCTTTAGCAGGGTGGACTTGCCACAGCCAGAGGGGCCGATGAAGGCGGTGACCTGATGGGCGGGAATCTCCATGTCGATGCCCTTCAACGCCTGAAAGTCGGTATAAAAAAGCTCTAAATTTTTGACGCTCATTTTTGTTGGATGCATTTCCTTCACCTCGCGATTCTCTTTGCCGCCCAAGCAGCCAAGGCATTGATGCCCACCACCAGCACCAGCAATACAACGCCGGTGGCGTATGCCGCCTCCATGTGCAGTCCCTCATTCCACAGGGCATACATGTGGATGGCCAGCGTTCTGCCGGAGGAGGTCAGTCCCGCCACACCCGTGGCTGTGCCAGAGGTGAAAATCAGCGCCGCCGTCTCGCCCACAATTCGTCCGATGGCGAGGATGATACCGGCGGCAACCCCCGGCATAGCGGCGGGCAGCACGATGCGGAACACCGTCCGCAGCCGCCCCGCCCCCAGTCCGAAGCTCCCCTCTCGATAGAGGTCGGGGACAGCCAGCAGCGCCTCCTCTGTGGTGCGCAGGATGGTGGGCAGCACCATGATGGCAAGGGTCAGCACGCCGGAGAGCAGGGAGTAGCCCAGTCCCAGAGTCAGTCCCCACAGCAGATAGCCGAACAGGCCATAGACGATGGAGGGCACCCCCGCCAGCGTCTCGGTGGTCAATCGCACCAGCCGCACCAGCTTGCTGCCCCGCTTGGCGTATTCCGCCAGATAGATAGCCGCGCCCACCCCCAGCGGCACCGACAGCAGCAGTGCCAGCGCCGTCACCGTCGCTGTATTGATCAGGGCGGGGAGCATGGAGGAATTTTCGCTGGTATACTCCCAGGCGAACAGCCCCGCATTCAGATTGGGCACACCCTTCCACAGGATGTAAAACACCAGCGAGGCCAGAATTGTCAGGGTCACACCGGCGGAGGCAAGCACCAGCAGGCGCAGAAAAAACGCCCCTCGATGGTTGGTGGTTTCGCGCATCAGCGGATGCCCCCCTTCTGTTTGAGACAGGAAAAGGCCAGATTGATCAGCAGGATGAAGACGAACAGCACCACGCCGGTGGCAAACAGCGCCTCCCGATGCAAATCGGTGGCATAGCCCATCTCGATGACGATATTCGCCGTCAGGGTGCGCACGCCTTGGAGCAGACCCCGGGGCATGGCGGTCTGGTTGCCCGCCACCATAATCACCGCCATGGTCTCGCCGATGGCGCGTCCCACGCCCAGCACGATCCCCGCCAGAATGCCCGACCGGGCGGCGGGCAGCAGGACGGAGAACACCGCCCGCTCGTGGGTGGCACCCAGTGCCAACGCCCCCTCGTAATAGGGCTCCGGCACAGCCCGGAGAGCCGCCTCTGCCACGCCGATGACCGTGGGCAGAATCATAATGCCCAACAGGAGCGATGCCGTCAGCATACTTTTCCCCCCGCCGCCAAACAGCAGCTGCATCAGGGGCACCAGTGCCATCAGCCCGAAAAAGCCATAGACGATGGAGGGGATCCCCGCCAGCAGATCAATGGCGGGACGGAGGCGGCGGCACAGCTTAGGGGAGCAGAACCGCGCCAAAAACACAGCGGTCAGCAGTCCCAACGGCACACCCGCCACAATCGCCCCCGCAGTCACATAGACACTGCCCAGAAGCATGGGGAAAATGCCATAGCTGCCGCTCTGGGGCTTCCACTCCCTGCCCAGCAAAAAGTTTGCCGGCCCGATTTCCAGAATGGCGGGCAGTCCGCTGCGGAACAGGAACAGGCAGATCAGCGCCACCGCCAAGACCGACACGCAGGCCGTCGCCAAAAAGACCAGCCGCATTGCATTTTCTTTCCATGCTTTCATCTCAAGTCCCTTTCTTTCCGTGGAACGGCGGTGGCGGGAGGTGCTTTTCCCCCGCCACCCACTGTCTCTCGACAGCTATTCCAGTGATTTCCTTAGGCGATGGCGCTCCAATCGGTGGTCTCGCCGGTAAAGATGGTGCGCACCTGCTCGCTGGTCAGGCCGGTGAGGCTATTGTTACAGTTCACGATGACCGCGATGCCGTCCATGGCGATGGTGGTGGCGGTGAGGCCGCTGTCTTTCTCGCTGTCCTTCAGCTCCCGGGACGCCATGCCGATGTCGCACAGTCCCTGGGCGGCAGAGGTCATGCCGGTGGTGGAGTCATTCTGTTGCAGTTCGATGGTCGCCACTGCGCCGGCGGCCAGATAGGCCTCCTTCAGCTTTTCCATGACGGGGGTGACGGAGGAGGAGCCGGCGATGGTGATGGTGCCCGCCGGTCTATTCCCCGCAAAGGCGCCGG
Organism: Oscillospiraceae bacterium; assembly: GCA_036656515.1. GTDB lineage: Bacteria > Bacillota > Clostridia > Oscillospirales > Oscillospiraceae > Oscillibacter. The sequence continues at coordinate 28,361 of JAVVOA010000017.1, forward strand.
TATTGCCTTGGCTGATGTAGCCTGCGTCCTCTACCACCTTCTGTCCCTCGGCGCTTAGGATGAAGTCAATGAAGTCCTGTGCCGGGGCGGAGAGGGCACCCTTGGTGGCGATCAGGAAGGGGCGGGAGATGGCATAGCTGCCGTCCTTGATGCCGTCCACAGAGGGGGCGGTGCCGTCGATTTCCAGCGCCTTGACAGAGTCGTTCAGCGCGCCCAGAGAGAGGTAGCCGATGGCGGCATCGTTGCCCGACACGGTGGTCATCATCACAGCGGTGGAGTTGGTGATTTCCGCCAGATTGGTGGTGTGATCCACCTTTTTGCCGTCTGCGTCCTTTACCTCGATGCCGAACAGCTCGATAAACGCGCCCCGGGTGCCCGACCCGTCCTCCCGGGAGACCACGGAGATTTCGCCGCTCATGGCGGCAGGGGCAGCGGGTTCTGCGGGGGCGGCTTTCTCACCACAGCCCGCCAACAGGGACAGGCTCAGGACGGAAACTAAAACTGCGCTCAGTATTTTCTTCATGTGATTCTTTCTCCTTCAATTCGCTGCATTTCTTTTTTTGCGATAGCCTTAGTATATGAGTTTCCACATGAAATCCGTCACCGTTTTTTTGTAAAATCCATGTAAAATCACGGGACGGGGACGGGGACGCGGGGCACGCCCGCTTTTTGAAAAAAGCGGGGCAAAAACTTTGGTGATACATAGGCGATGGCACGGTGGAAACGCAAAAAAGCACCCCGAGCCGAAGGACGGGGGGCGCGGGGACGGGGGGAACGGGGGACGCCCGCTTTTTGAAAAAAGCGGGGCAAAAACTTTACTTGCTATGGGCGGGGCTTTCCTTCGCCCTCCGCTTTTTGGTCTGCTGAAACCGGGCGTTAGGTTGCCCCACGGGGGCAAGGGACGGGGGCAGAAACTGCGCAAAACGCACCTGCTGACAGGACAGTCAGCGGGTGCGTTTTGGTTTATGCCCCTCCCGCCTGCTTTTCTATCGACAGCAGCGCCTGTATCCGCAGAAACCAGTCGGTGAACTCCTCGCCCCGCAGACTGTCCTTCAAATACACAAAGTGGAAGGCACGCCAAATGGGCGGCAGCTGAATCTGGACAAGACTGCCCTCCGCCAGCTCTCGTTCGCAGGCGGCGCGGTATAAAAACGCCAGCCCCACATTGTGGGACACCAGCTGCTTGATG
>JAVVOA010000018.1:0-28922 GCA_036656515.1 Oscillospiraceae bacterium
GATCCGCCCCTTTGTTCATTGCCTGATAGAATTGTCTTGCCTGATCACAAAAGTTTTTGCCAGGCTTTTTTCAAAAAGCCGCGTACTTAACCCCCGTGCGCGTCTGTTTACAGATCCACCACTGTGGGGCTGTGCTTGGTATAGGGCAGGAAGACGCGGAGCAGCTCCTTGGTGTCCAGCCGGATGCTGGCGTTGTTTTTGCAGGGATGGCAGCCGAAGGCGGGTGCGTTGTAGGTGGCGCGATCCATCAGCAGCTGCACCCGCTGGTCGGGATCGTTCATCAGTCCCAGAATGGTGGCAGAGCCGGGTGTGACCCCCAGCAGCTCCTCCATATCCTCGCCGGAGGCAAAGGACAGCCGTGCGGAGCCGATTTGACTGCACAGGGTCTTGGTGACAAAGGGCTTATCCGCCGGCATGGTCAGCAGATAGTACGCCGTCTTCTGGCGATTGCAGAGAAATAGATTCTTGCAAAGCTCCACGCCCAGCGCGGCGTTGATGTCGATGCAGTCCTCCATGGTGTCGGCGATGTCGTGGGTGACGCCGGTGTAGTGCATCCCCAGCTGATTGAGCAGGGCGAAGGCGGCAGCCTCCTGGGGGGGCATTTCGGTGGTGGGTGCGGTGTTTTCGTAGTGCTCTAAAATGTTCATATGTGTGTTTCCTTTTCCAATAATTTTTCGCCTGCGCGATAGATGTCGCCTGCACCCACGGTCAAGATCAGGTCGCCGGGCTGCGCCAGCCCTGCCAGCGCGTCCGTCACCTTGTCCAAGGTGGAGCAGTAGAGGGAGCCGGGGATGTGGCGGCAGAGGTCGGCAGAGGAGATGCCGATGGTGTTGGTCTCTCGCGCGGCATAAATCTCCGCCAAAATGGCCACGTCGGGCAGCTGCAATTCGGCGACAAATTCGTCGAACAGCGCCCGGGTGCGGGAATAGGTGTGGGGCTGGAAGGCACAGAGAATCCGCTGATAGCCCATGGCCTTGGCGGTGACCAGCAGGGCGTGGAGCTCGCCGGGATGGTGGGCATAGTCGTCATAGACCTCTGCGCCGTGATAGGTGCCCTTGTGCTCGAAGCGCCGTCCCGCGCCGGTGAAGTCCGCGAGACCCACCTCTACCGCCGTGCCGGGCAACCCCTGCACATAGGCGACAGAGGCGGCGGCGAGGGCATTCATCACATTGTGCTGTCCCCGTACCCGGAGTGCCACATGGGCATAGTGCTTGCCGTGTACCAGAATGTCAAACGCCGGACAGCCGTCCACCAGAGCTTCGTTTGCGGCGGTGCAGTCCACCGAATTGTGCAGGCCGAAGGTGAAGACGGGGTGGGACAGCCCCTGTAGTGTGGTCATGGTGTTGGCATCGTCCCCGTTGGCGACCACAAAGCCCCGCTCCGGTACCAGCTCCGCGAATTTGCGGAAGGAGTGCTCCACGTCCTCCAAATCCTTGAAGAAGTCCAGATGATCCGCCTCGATATTCAGGAGCACCGCCACGGTGGGGAAGAAGGACAGGAAGGAATTGCAGTATTCGCAGGACTCCAAAATGATGGTGTCTCCGCCGCCCACCCGGTATCCGGCGTGCAGCAGGGGCAGGGTGCCGCCGATCATCACCGTGGGGTCGGTCTGCGCCGCCATAAAGATGTGGGTACACATGGAGGTGGTGGTGGTCTTGCCGTGGGTGCCGGCGATGCAGAGCGCGTTTTCATAGCCGTGCATAATGGCACCCCAAGCCTGTGCCCGCTCATAGACCGGGATGCCCCGGGTCACCGCGCCGGAAATCTCGGGATTGTCGTCGTGTACGGCGGCGGTGCGCACCACAAAGTCGCAGTCGCCCAGATTGTCCGCCCGGTGTCCGATGGCGATGGCGATGCCCAAACTCTCTAAATGGCGGACGGTGTCGCTCTCGTGGAGATCAGAGCCCTGCACCACCAGTCCCATGCCGTGAAGCACCTCTGCCAGCGGACACATGGACACTCCGCCGATGCCCACCAGATGGACGCGTTTGCCCGGCTGGAGGTAGGTGCTGATTGTTTTCAGTTGATTCATCCTACAACTCTCCTTCAAATAAAAGCCCTGCGCGATTTAAATTCGCAACAGCTGTTTACAAACCCATGGTAAGCTGGCTATAATAGGAAATGATATGTGAAAATGCAAATGGCTTCCCCTATTATAATACGGCGACGCGGGAAGTGCAACTGTCATTCGGAAAAGACAGGGGAAGGGGGGAACTGCCATGGGAAGAATACCAAGCTTTGTGTCTGACGTGCTTCTGATTTTAGAGCGCCACGGGTTTGATGCCTATTGCGTGGGCGGCTGTGTCCGGGATCTGCTGCTGGGACGGACACCCAACGACTGGGATGTGACCACAAACGCCAGACCGGAGCAGACGATGGCACTGCTGGACGCGCTCCCCACCGGCTTGCAGCACGGCACGGTGACAGTGCCCACGGCGGGCGGCAATGTGGAGGTCACCACCTATCGGGTGGACGGTGCCTATGGCGACGGGCGGCACCCGGACTGCGTGACCTTTACCCGGACGCTGTCAGAGGATCTGTTGCGGCGGGACTTCACCGTCAACGCTATGGCGCTGTCCCGGCAGGGGGAGCTGGTGGATCCCACCGGCGGGCGGCGGGATTTGACGGCGGGGCTCCTGCGCTGTGTGGGCGAGCCGGACGTCCGCTTTGCCGAGGATGCCCTGCGCATTCTCCGGGGACTGCGCTTTGCGGCCACGCTGGGCTTTTCCATCCAGTCGGCCACGGCGGAGAGCCTGCACCGCAATCGGGAGCTGCTGAAAAAAATTGCGGCGGAGCGGATTGCCGCCGAGCTGACCCGCCTCATCTGCGGGGAGAACATGGGGGCGGTACTGCGGGACTTCCCCGACGTGCTGGGTGTCTTTTTGCCGGACATTTTGCCCATGGTGGGCTTTGACCAGCGGAACCGCCACCACTGCTACGACATCTGGGCGCACACCATCTATGCCATGGAGCAGATTGCGCCCACACCGATTTTGCGCTACACCATGCTGTTTCACGACATCGGCAAGCCCCGCTGCTTCGAGCTGGACGACCGGGGGAGCGGTCATTTTTGCGGACATCCCCGGGTCAGCGTCTCTCTGGCGGCGGCGGCTATGGATGGGTTGAAGTTCGACACAGCCACGCGAGAGACCGTCCTGCGGCTGGTGGACTGGCATGACCGGGACATTCCCCGGACGGAGAAAAGCATCGGGCGGGCGCTGATGAAGCTGGGCGAGACCGACCTGCGGCGACTGCTTGCCGTCAAGCGGGCGGACAATCTGGCGCAGCATCCGGACTTCTGGGGTCGTCAGGCGGAGATTGACCGGGCAGAGGAGATCATGAACACGCTGCTGGAAAAAAAAGCCTGCTTTTCTCTGGGACAGCTGGCTGTCAACGGGCGGGATTTGCTGGCAGAGGGTATGGTGGGACCCGCCATCGGCGAGATGCTGGACTTTTTGCTGCTACAGGTCATCGACGGCGCACTGCCCAACGAGAAAGCGGCGCTTCTGGATGCAGTACATCTTAAAAATCAATCGTTGTAAAGGGAAAGCGCCTGTCACAACAAGACGGCTTTTTAGGGGACATCTTGGGATAGGTTGACTCATTTTTTTAAAAGTATTCCAATTTTTATGCCGCAGGTGCGGTGTGGAGGGAGCGGCTTATGCACGCAGAGGGACGCCGTCAGGCGATTTGCAGAAATTTAGAACAGTCCAGACAGCCCATCAGTGCCACGGCATTGGCGGGACAGTTTGGTGTCAGCCGGCAGGTGATTGTGGGGGACATCGCCCTGTTGCGGGCATCTGGCGCAAAAATTACCGCCACGCCTCGGGGCTATGTCATTCTAGGGGAGGACAGCTGTCCGGTGCGGCAGATTGCCTGCCAACACGACGGGGCGCAGATTCGAGAGGAGCTATACGCCATTGTGGATCAGGGCTGCACCGTGCTGGATGTGACGGTGGAGCACCCCATCTACGGCGAGCTGACCGGGCCGCTACAGGTTTCCAACCGACATCAGGTGGATGAGTTTGTCCGCAGGGTGGAGGAGGCGGACGCGCTGCCCCTCTCCCATCTCACCGAGGGCATCCACCTCCACGCCCTCTCCTGCCCGGACGAGGCCGCCTTCCGCCGGGTGACGGAGGAACTGCGCCGCCTCCACATCCTGCTCACGGACTAGGTGCGCTTGGTTGCCGCTCGGCGGCAAGGGGACGGGGACGGGGGCACGGGAGTACGGGGGTACGCCCGCTTTTTGAAAAAAGCGGGGCAAAAACTTTAGTGTATTACCTGTTTGGCGGTGCCTCTATTGGCGCGATGCAGTCCGGGAGGGCGCGCTTGGTTGCCGCTCGGCGGCAAGGGACGGAGTACGAGGGACGAGGGTTGGGGTACGTCTGCTTTTTGAAAAAGGACTATTGACAATTTCATCACAATCCCTTACAATAGGATAGACAGATGTCTTGACACCTGTCTATCCTATAAAAGCAGGTGTGCGACAACATGGAAAAAGTAAAAGCATTTCTCAAACGCAAGGACATTGTCATCACAGCAAAGCGCTATGGCATCGACGCGCTGGGCGCAATGGCGCAGGGGCTTTTTTGCTCGCTGCTCATCGGCACCATCATCAACACCATCGGCACCCAATTCGGCATCACCTTCCTGACCACGCCCATCGCGACGGTTGCGGGGATTGAGTACACCGTGGGCGGACTGGCCTCTGCCATGAGCGGACCCGCTATGGCGGTTGCCATCGGCTATGCCCTGCGCTGTCCGCCGCTGGTGCTGTTCTCTCTGATCACCGTGGGCTTCTCCGCCAATGCCTTGGGCGGCGCAGGCGGCCCCTTGGCGGTGCTGTTCATCGCCATCATCGCCGCCGAGGTGGGCAAGGCCATCTCCAAGGAGACCAAGGTGGACATTTTGGTCACGCCGCTGGTGACGATTTTCACCGGCGTACTGCTCTCTGCCTTGTGCGCACCCGCCATCGGCGCGGTTGCCAGCTCTCTGGGCAAGGTCATCATGTGGGCGACAGAGCTACAGCCCTTCCTGATGGGCATTCTGGTGTCCGTGGTTGTGGGTGTCGCCCTGACACTGCCGATTTCCAGTGCGGCAATCTGCGCGGCACTGTCCCTGACGGGTCTGGCGGGCGGCGCGGCGGTTGCCGGCTGCTGTGCCCAGATGATTGGCTTCGCCGTCATGAGCTTCCCGGAAAACCGCTGGGGCGGACTGATTTCACAGGGCATCGGCACCTCCATGCTCCAGATGGGCAACATCGTCAAAAACCCCCGCATTTGGATCGCGCCCACCCTTGCCTCGGCAATTACAGGGCCGCTGGCCACCTGCGTCTTCAAGCTGCAAATGAACGGCGCGGCGGTGTCCTCCGGCATGGGTACCTGCGGTCTGGTGGGACAGATCGGTGTCTATACCGGCTGGGTGGCGGACATTGCCGCCGGCACCAAGGTCGCCATCACCGCCATGGACTGGACGGGTTTGCTGCTGATTTGCTTCATCCTACCCGCCATCTTGGCACCCCTCATCAATGCGGGCTGCCGCAGATTCGGCTGGGTCAAGGACGGCGATCTCTGCTTGGAATAAGGGCAAGCGATTGAATCAGGTCGTAGGATGGTTCTCATCCTACGACCTTTTCTTCCGAAAAACGGCGGCACCAGCCGGATGCTATACTGAAAAATGTGCGGTACAAGATTGTTGCCGCCCTGCGGCAGCAAGAGACCTATCCCGTACACAGCAAGACAAAAAAGGGGAGCGCATCGGTTTTCGATGCGCTCCCTTTGCTCTTTACTTGGCGGGGGTTGCGGGTTTCTCAGCGGGCTTTTCAGCGGGCTTCTCGGCGGGCTTTTCAGCAGGCTTTTCAGCAGGCTTCTCAGCGGGCTTGGCGGTGGCTTCACAGAAGCGCTGCATGATCACAGCGACTTCGGCGCGGCTTGCCTTGCCTGCGGGATTGAACTTGCCGTCCTGCCCGGTGATGATGCTCTTGAGCTGACAGAACATAGCCGGCTCAACTGCCCAATCGGAGATTTTGTCCAGATCGGTATAGGTGAGCTTGATGGCCCATGCGCCGGTGGGGGCGGTGCCGTCGAACTTGGCATAGCCATACAGGATGGTAGCCAGCTGCTCCCGGGTGATGGGGCGATCGGGGGCGAAGGTGGTGGCGGTATAGCCGCCGGCGATTTTGTTCTCAACCGCCCAAGACACGGCATCCGCGCAATAGGAGTCAGCCGCCACATCGGTGAAGGCAGCGGGAGCCTTGGCAGCGGGCTTGCCCGCCATACGCCACAGCACGGTGACCAGCTGACCACGGGTCATGGTCGCCTTGGGGGCGAAGGTGGTGGCAGTGATGCCTGCAAACAGATTGTGCTCCACGGCATACTGCACGCCGGCAAGATACCATGCGTCAGTGGGGACATCGGTGAAGGGGAGGGGAGTGGCAGCTGCCTCGGCTTTGATGGTGATACGACCCTGCGCCTTGGCATAGGTATCGGGCACGATGCCCTTCAAATTCTCGGTGATGTAGGTGATCAGCACCTGGTTGTCCAGCATGATTTCATCCTGCAAAACCTGATTGTCCATGAACATGTTGATGCCATCGCCGCCCTCTTTCAGCATGAAGTTGTGAGAGGCAACGGTATAGGTCTTCTTCAAATCCAGAGCCTTGCCGCCCACCATGACATCGCTGACGCGATACGCGCCCTCGACTGCCACAAAAGCGCCCTTGTCATCCACCTTGACAGTGGAGGGCGTGGTGGTGTTGATGGTATAGGTCAGGCCGGAGACCTGTAGGAAGCCGCCATTTTCCTCGGGGCAGTTGCGGGAGGCCATCTCCAGCGCGTTCAGGATTTCCTGACCGGTGGCCTTGACGACACAGAGCTTGTTTCCAAAGGGATTGACCTTGATGATCTGACCATAGGTGATGTCGCCCTTGGCGATGCTGTCCCGGACACCGCCGCCGTTGAGCCATGCAATGTCAGCGCCGCCGATTTCCCGGTAAGCATCGGCACAGAGGTCGCCCAGATTGGTCTCTGCACTGCGGACAGCGCGCTTGCCATCTGCGCCCAGAATGGTCAGATCCACGTTGGACTTGGCAACCACTTTGTTCAGCAGAGCTTCGTTTTTCGCATAGACTTCCTTGACAAAAGCGTCCACCTTCACATCCTTGCCGGTGTAATCGGTGACCAGCGAGGTGGTGATGGTGCCGTCTGCCTTCAGAACCAGCTTGCCCAGAGCAGCCAGCTTGGTGCCGGTGGAGGTGAGGATAACGGTCTTGCTGTCCTTGTCCTTCACGTTCTCGGAGGGAATGGTGTCGTGGGAGTGACCGTCGATAAAGGCGGACAGCCCGGACACGTTGGCGATGATTTCTTTAGAGGTCCAGGGGGAGCTTTGCGCGTCGATGCCGCAGTGACCCACAGCGATGACGTACTTGGCGCCGTCCTTCTTGGCGGCATCCACAGCGGTCTGGACGGAGGCATAGAGATCCTTGCCATTGTTGCCCTCGCAGAAGCCATAGACGGTCTTGCCGGTGGCATCCTTAAAGGTGGCAGGGCTTGCCTTGGAGAATGCCTCGGGGGTGTCGATACCCACATAGGCGATTTTCATGTCGCCATAGGTGACCATCTGATAGGCATCAAACACGGGCTTGCCGGTTCTCAAATCCACAAAGTTGCAGCAGGTATAGCCGCTCTTGAGCGCCTTGGCCAGCGTCATGAACTGTGCCATGCCATAGTCGAACTCGTGGTTGCCGGGGACGGCCACGTCATAGCCCACGGCGTTCATCACGTCCACAGGGAACTGACCCTTGGACAGGGTGCCCAGCACGTCGCCCTGTAGGGCATCGCCTGCATCCACCAGGGTCACATAGTCGGTGAGTTTCAGCATGTCGGCGCGATAGCCGGCGACGCCGGCATAGCCCATGCCGGTGGCTTTGCCCTCTTTGTCCACGGTGGCATCTGCGGCACAATGTACGTCGTTGGTGTACAAGACCACCACGTCTCCCTTGGCAACTGCGGTTGTGGTGTCTGCTGCAAAGCCGGTGACGGTCAGGGACAGAGTCATGACCACCGCCAGAAGCAGAGACATCAGTTTACTTCTGTTTTTCATAGAGTACCTCCTTAAAATATGGAATACTTCCGTATTCAGACTTCTTTTAGTATACCATTTTCGCCCGAAAAAGAAAGGGTGTTTTCGGTTATATTTTAAAATTTCACGGGACTGTTACGCCTGTATTCGAGACAAATCCCCTGTTGGGAAGCCTGCATTTTGTAAATCCCTCTGGAAATTTGACCTGAGGTGTGGTACGATACAGACAAATACAACAAAATTCAGCTGAGGAGTGGATGACATGAAAACCCTGCTCAAAGGCGGCATCGTGGTCTCCGGCAAGGGAACCCGCCGCGCCGACGTATTGATCGAAAACGAAAAAATCCTCAAGGTGGGCAGAGGCTTGGATAGCACCGGCGCCGTCTGCGTGGACGTGACGGATCTGCTGCTCTTTCCCGGCTTTATCGACGCCCACACCCATTTTGACTTGGCGGTGGCGGGCACCGTCACGGCGGACGATTTTGCCTCCGGCAGCCGGGCGGCGCTCCACGGCGGCACCACCACAATCGTGGACTACGCCTGTCCCAACAAGGGCGAGACCCTGCATCACGGACTGGAGCTGTGGCACGAAAAGGCGGACGGCAAAACCTTTTGCGACTATGGCTTCCACATGACCATCGACGACTGGAACGACGGCATTCGGGGCGAAATCGACGACATGTTTGCCGCCGGCATCTCCTCCTTTAAGATGTATATGACCTATCCCGCCATGATGATCGGCGATCGCGACCTGTATTTTGCCCTGAAAAAAATCAAGTCTCTGGGCGGCATCTGCGGTGTCCACTGCGAAAATGCCGGCATCATCGACGGCAAAATTGCCGAGCGCAAGGCGGCGGGGAAGCTGTCGCCCGCCTCCCATCCCCGCACCCGCCCCGACTATGCGGAGGCAGAGGCGGTGGCGCGTCTGCTGCGGATCGCCCAAGCGGCGGACTGCCCGGTCATCATCGTCCATCTGACCAACGAGGCGGCGCTGCGAGAGGTCTTGGCGGCGCGAAAGCGGGGACAGCAGGTCTATGTGGAGACCTGCCCCCAATACCTGCTGCTGGACGACTCCCTGTACGATCAGGAGGACTATTCCGCCGCCGCGCGCTATGTCTGCGCACCCCCCATCCGGGGCGAGTCCGACCGTAAGCGTCTTTGGAAGGCACTGCGCCACGAGGAGATTCAGACGGTGTCCACCGACCATTGCAGCTTCACCTTGGAGCAAAAGGAGCTGGGACGGGAGGACTTTACCAAGATTCCCGGCGGTCTGCCCGGGGTGGAGACCCGGGGCGAGCTGCTCTATTCCTATGGGGTCGCCACCAAAAAAATCACCCTCGCCCAGCTGTGCAAGCTGCTGTCGGAAAACCCGGCGCGGCTATACGGCATGTATCCCCGGAAGGGCATCCTGCGGCGGGGCAGCGACGCGGATATCGTGGTCTACGATCCCCGCGCCAGCCACGTCATCCGGGCGGACGACTGTCTGTCGGCGGCGGGGTACACCCCCTATGAGGGCTTTGTCACCGCCGGCGGCATCTCTCGGGTCTATCTCCGGGGCAAGCTGGTGGTGCAAAACGGGAGGGTTACAAACGAGGCGGCGGGCACCTACATCGCCCGTGGGAAGAACAGCCTGTGAACAGCAGAGAGCGCTACGCATTTTATGCGGAATTGGTATGTAAACTGAAAATAGCCGGCAAAGTGGAGATATCCACTGATTTACAAAGCGGTGAAAAGCATTTTGGCTTTACAGCGGATTCTGCGCTTTTACGACAGACCATCGTCCAAAAGCCCGGTGCATTTCTCTGCGGCGGGGGGCATGTGTCGGCGGCGCTGGCGGCGTTGCTCCACAGCTTGGACTGGCAGGTGACGGTGCAGGACGACCGTCCGGACTTTGTGACGGCCCAGCGCTTTCCCACGGCGGAGCGCCTCTGCGCCCCGTTTGACCGCTTGGCGGCGCGGCAGTTTCCCGTGGGCACCTATTTTGTCGTGATGACCCGGGGGCATCAGGATGATTTTGCCTGTCTGACCGCGCTGCTGGACAAGAACTGGGGATATCTGGGAATGATTGGGAGCCACGCCAAGGCGAAAGCCACCTTTGACCGCCTGCGGGGTTTGGGGGTGGCGGAGTCTGTGCTTGCGGACATCCACTCGCCGGTGGGGCTATCCATCGGGGCACAGACACCGGAAGAAATCGCGGTATCCATTGGGGCGCAGATGATTGCGCAGTTTCGGGCGCAGCCGCTGGATGTTTGGGAGCAGCCGATAGCAGACGGCTTGCGGCGGCAGACGGAGCCGCTGGTGCTGGCGACAGTGCTGGAGAAGCAGGGCTCTGCGCCTCGTGCCGCGGGTGCCCGGATGCTGGTGGGGGCGGACGGCTCGGCCATCGGCACGGTGGGCGGCGGCGCGGTGGAGGCGGCGGTGCTGCAAACGGCGCAAGGACTCTGCGGCGGCGACGACATCGCTGTGGAGCGCTACGATCTCTCCAACGGGCAGGCCGCCACGCTGGGCATGATCTGCGGCGGCACGGTGCAAGTGCTGTTCGAGCCGCTGGACGGGGCAGGATACGCGGCTTTTTGAAAAAAGCCTGGCAAAAACTTTTGTGATCTGTTTAGCTTGGGCTGCACAAACGACAGGCGACGATCAGATTTGATTGGAAAATAGGCGAAGGGGCGGATACCATCCGCCCCTTCGTCGCTCTATGAGTGTGTTATGCGTGGCTTTATCCGTGTAGCATAAAAGTTTCGCCAGGCCTTTGAAGTGGCCGCGTACCCCCCGTAGTACGCGGCAAAAACTTTTGGTTTATGGATTGAAAAGAACCGATAACTTTAGTATAATGATTGCAGTTTGATTTTTTGCCGCATTGGGCGGCAGTATGGCGGTTCGGCGCGCCGAATCGGATAGGAGGCTTTGCGTGAAATATATTTTGGTAATTGGCGACGGTATGGCAGACAATCCCGTCGATTCTCTGGGTGGAAAAACACCGATACAGGCGGCGAAAACCCCCTGCATCGACGCGTTGGCGGCGAAGGGGACGGTGGGCAACGTCTGTAACTGCCCCAAGCCTCTGCCTGCGGGCAGCGAGACGGCGATTCTCTCCATCTTCGGCTGCGACCCCCTGCAATACTTCACCGGACGTTCCCCCATGGAGGCGGCGGCCTCTGGGATCGTGTTGCAGCCCGGCGACGTGGCCTATCGCTGCAACATCGTGTCTCTCGAGGACGGGGACTGCCCCATGGAGGAGAAAAAAATCCTCTCCCACAGCGCCGGTTCCATCGACGGGAAGTCCGCCCTGGAGCTGGTGGAGATTTTGGAGAGCGACCCCCGGTTTCGGGCAGCGGAGGAGAGCGCCCACTTGGTGCTCCACCGTTTTCCCGCCTTTCGTCAGCTGGCGGTGCAGAGCGGCGGCGATGTAAAGGGGATTCGCTTGACACCTCCACACGACCATCTGGGGGAGAAAATCGGCGGCATTTTGCCGGATGGCTGTCCCAATGCGGCGGTGCTGCTGGGGCTGATGCGTCTGGCTCACGAGATTTTGGACAAACACGCCTTCAATCAGGCGCGTCGGGAACGGGGGCTGTTGCCCGCCAACGGCATCTGGTTCTGGGCAGAGGGGACGGCGACGTTGCTGCCCGACTTCCGCAAAGCCTATGGGCACTGGGGCGGCGTGATTTCCGCCGTACCGCTGTGCCACGGCATCGGCGTGCTGCGGGGTCTTGAAAAGATCGAGGTAGAGGGTGCCACCGGCGAGCTGGACACCAATTTCGAGGGGAAGCTACAGGCGACCTATGACCTGCTCCACACCGAGGCGGACTTTGCCCTCGTCCACATCGAAGCGCCGGACGAGTGTACCCACAACGGCGATTTGCCGGGGAAAATCCAAGCCATCGAGTGGCTGGATTCCCGGCTGCTGGCACCCCTGACCGCCAAGCTGGACGGGGAGGGCATGGACTATCGCCTGCTGTTGCTGTCCGACCACAAGACGCTGACCGCCACCCGGGGACACGACGGCGATCCCGTGCCCTACCTGCTGTATGACAGCACCGGGGATACCGACTTTGGCGGCGTGTATGACGAGGAGACCGGCATGAGAGGCCCCGTGGTGGCGGCGGGCTGTCAACTGCTGGACGTATTGTTCCAGACCAAATAAAGGAACTGGCGGCAGCTGCCGCATTTCTGATACCATTCCCAAAAATCGGCCTGCCGCTTGCCGGAAAATTGCGGTTGCCGCGCTGTGGACGACTGTCCTCCCACCGGGAGACGGGGTCTGACTGCCGCGGTGCATGGAGGTTTCAATGAACGCGAAATTTGAGAAGTTGGGCTTTTATCCGGCGGATATCCTGCTGCCAAAGACGTGCGATATGAGCAAATGGGCTGTCGTGGCCTGCGACCAGTTCACCTCCCAGCCCGAGTATTGGGCGCGGGTTGAGAAGACCGTGGGCGATGCGCCCTCCTCCCTGCGGCTGATTCTGCCCGAGGCAAAGCTGAACACCCCGGACGTGGAGAGCCTCATCGCCGGGGTCAACGCCTCCATGACCGACTATTTGCAGAAGGACGTGTTCGAGGTACTGCCCGACTCTCTGCTGTACATCGAGCGCGCCCAGTCCGACGGGAAAATCCGCCACGGTCTGATCGGTAAAATCGACTTGGATCAGTATGACTTCACCCCCGGCAGCGGCGCTCTGGTGCGCGCCACCGAGGGCACGGTCTTGGATCGCATTCCGCCCCGGGTGCGTGTCCGGAAGGATGCCCCCATCGAGCTGCCCCACGTCATGCTCTTGATCGACGACCCCGATCAGACGGTGATCGAGCCGCTGACCGCCGCCGCCGCAGCCATGACCAAGGTCTATGACTTTGACCTGATGGAAAACGGCGGACATCTGAAGGGCTATCGGCTCTCCGCCGCCCAGATTGACGCCACTGCCGACGCGCTGACCGGCCTGACCACCGACAGTGCCATGGAGAAGAAGTACGGCATCAGCGGCGTTGCGCCCCTGCTGTTCGCCGTGGGCGACGGCAACCACTCCCTCGCCACCGCCAAGGCCTGCTATGAAAATCTGAAAAAAGTCACGCCGGAGGCGCAGTGGGCAGACCTGCCCGCCCGCTATGCACTGGTCGAAGTGGTCAATAACCACGACGATGCCCTGCAGTTCGAGCCCATTCACCGGGTGCTCTTTGGCGTGAAGCCCCAGGCGGTTTTAGACGCGCTGAAGGCCGCATATCCCGGCGCTCACGAGGGGGCGGGCGAGGGACACGCCATCGCCTATACCTATGAGGGACACAGCGGCGTGGTGACCGTGCCCAATCCCAAGATGCAGCTTGCCGTGGGCACGCTCCAGAGCTTTTTGGATCCATACCTCAAGGCAAACGGCGGCGAGGTGGACTATATCCACGGCGACGAGGTGACGGACGAGCTGGGCGCAAAGCCCGGCAACATCGGCTTCAAGCTCCCCGCCATGGGCAAGGATCAGCTGTTTAAAACGGTGCTGGCGGATGGCGTTCTGCCCCGCAAGACCTTCTCCATGGGACATGCGCAGGACAAGCGCTACTATGTGGAGGCACGCAAAATCAAGTAGACGGAGCAGAAAAGGGGGGAGAGCATGGCGACCATCACCTATCATGCGCCGGCGAAGATCAATCTGTCGCTGGACATTTTGCGCAAGCGCAGGGACGGCTATCACGATTTGAAAATGGTGCTGCAAAGCATTTCGCTCTGGGATATTGTGACGCTGGAAACCGGCACGGGCACCGGCATCACCGTGAAAACCGACCTGCCCTATCTGCCCTGCGACGACCGCAATATCGCGGCGCGGGCGGCAAAAATCTTCTTCGAGGAGACGGGTCTGCCGTCGGACGGGCTGGCAATCACCATCGAAAAGCACATCCCCGTCTGCGCGGGCTTGGGCGGTGGCAGCACAGATGGTGCGGCGGTGCTCAAGGGTCTGCGCGAGCTGTATGTGCCGCTGTTGCCCCGGGAGATTTTGGAGGATATTGCCAGCAAGGTGGGTAGCGACGTGCCCTATTGTGTCCGGGGCGGCACGGTGCTGGCAGAGGGCAGGGGAGAGCGAATGACCACCCAACCCAGCCTGCCCCCATGCTTTGCAGTCATCTGCAAACCAGAGTTCTCCATCTCCACGCCGGAGCTGTTTGGACAGGTGGTGGTGAGCAAGCTGCCCTGCCATCCCGACACGCGGGGCTTGCTTCGAGCCATTGCGCTGGGCGATTTGGACGGCGCGGCGCATCGGATGTACAACGTGTTCGAGGACGTTTTGCCGCCGAAGTACAGAGAGGTCTTCGAGATTAAGAGCAAGCTGCTGGATTTCGGCGCACAGGGCGCCGTCATGACCGGCTCCGGCTCCGCCGTGTTTGGACTGTTTCGAGAGGAGACGGCGGCGCAACAGGCATACGCCGCACTGTCGGACAGCTATCCCCAGACCTTCTTGGCAAAAACCCTATAGCAGACAAAAGAGACGATTGCACCATGGTGCAATCGTCTCTTTTGTCGTTTTGGTTTAACCATCCATTTTTGCGGGTAAGCTATGGGTACGAGGAGCGAGGGACGAGGGATACGGGAATACGCCTTCTTTCTTGTGAACAAGAAAGAAGCAAAGAAAACTTTAATGATCTGTTTTACTTGAGCTTTGTGCGGGAACAAAGTGGAAATCTGATCACAAAAGTTTTTGCCAGGCTTTTTTCAAAAAGCCGCGTATCCAGCCCCCGCGTCCCCCGATCCTACATAAAACGCATGAAAGGCATGGTCATAAACATGAAAGTGGCAGAAAAGCAAATTCGGATTTTAGAGCTCTCACTGGCGGTGGGACTGGCGTGCGCCCTGCTTTGGGGCGTGCTTTCCCTAGGCCGGCAGACACAGTTAGCTGACAAGGTGATTCGCTTGCATGTCCTTGCCAATTCAGACACAGAGTACGATCAGGCGCTGAAGCTGCGGGTGCGAGATCGGGTGGTCGCCCGAGCTGCGGAAATTCTGGAGACCACGGATAATCGCGTTCAGGCGAAGGAAAAACTCACCGCCGCCCTGCCGGAGCTTTCCCAGCTGGCGGCAGCGGAAATCGCCGACTGCGGCTATGGCTATCCCGTGGAGACGGAGCTGGAGGAGACCCGCTTTCCCACCCGGGAATACGACGGCTTCACCCTCCCGGCAGGCGACTATCTGGCACTGCGGGTGGTCATCGGCAGCGGCGAAGGGCATAATTGGTGGTGCGTGGTGTTCCCGCCCCTCTGCATGACCGCCGCCACCGACCTGTCCCAAACCGCCATGGCGTCTGGCCTGTCCGAGGAGGACGTGGGCTTAATCACCGAGGAGACGGGCTATGTCCTGCAATTCAAATCCATCGAGCTGTGGGAGCGCTTGCAGGAGAAGTTTTCCGGATGCTCACCCCAGATAGGCACCCATGTCAAAGGGGGTCAGTAGGCTGTCCTTGCGGAGATAGAGCGGGTGGTGGGGATGTCCGTTTTTCAGAGGTGCGCCGGCGGAAAACCATTGGGCACCGCAGTCCTGTCCCAGTGCCACCATCGCCCGGAGACAGTCTGTGAGATAGCCCCGCTTCTCCACGATGGCACCCCATGCCGCCCAGACCGCCGGTCGCTGGCTCTGTGCCAGCGCATAGGCAAAGGCCGCCATGTTTTCTTGGTGCAGCAGGGGATTGCAGGCCTTTTCCATGTCGTTGGGATTGGTGGCGCGCTGGGCGTAGACGTTGAACATCAGAAAGCTGTCGTATCCGTTGAAGCGTGCAATGCGCTCCACGGATTTCAGGGTGTTGTCCAACGCACCCGGCGCGGCGGTGGAGGGATTGATGCCCACGCAAATCAGCGGATGGGTGCCCTTGGTGCCCAATAAGTACCGATATTCCCCGTAAAACGGCGGAATGTACCACCATTTTCCGCTGTCATAGTCCTCCTGTGGTGCCTCTGCTGCGGCCAGTGCCTCGGCAAAGGGGAGTAGGTTGAGGGTGTCGGTGTCTCCCTGTGGAATGTGCATGGCGATGCCTCCTCGTTGCAAATTGTGGACTGCTGCCTGCAATGCAGGGACTTGTATTGTACCGGATTGGGGGTGTCAAAGCAAGGTTGCCGGTGGAATTTGACAAAAAAACGCAAAATGACGGGACGTCGGTGCCTGTCATTTTGCGTTTTTCGGGATGAAACACGGATATCGCCCCTTGCCCGGAAAACTATCCCGTGGAGCAGGCGAGCTTGTTCCGGTGCTAAGGAACCGCTGCATCAAGCCAGCCGCACGCCCCGGATGGAATCAGAGTTTCCCTAAAGCGCCGCCTGCGGAGCATCGTCTTCGGTGATGGTCTTAATGACACCTGTTTTCACCAGCCGCACAAACAGCGTCACAAGCTGGGGGTCAAACTGCTTGCAGGCCGCCGCTTCCAGCCGTTCTAGGGCTGTGTCCACAGAAAACGCCTTTTTATAGGAGCGCTTGGAGATCATGGCGTCAAAGGAGTCCGCCACGCAGAGAATCCGCGCCATAATCGGGATATCCTCTCCGGCGATACCCCGGGGATAGCCGGTGCCGTCATAGCGCTCGTGGTGACCGAGCACAGCGGGAATCACATAGTCCAGAGAGGGCAGATGCTTGATGATACCGATGGAGTTTTCCACATGCCCCTTCATGATCGTGTATTCCTCAGCTGTCAGCTTGCCGGGCTTGTTGAGAATATGTTCCGGAATGCCGATTTTGCCGATGTCGTGCAGCAGAGCCGCCTCCTTCACAATCTCAACGCACTCGGCATTCATGCCCAGCGCATAGGCCAGCTCAGAGGCGTAATAGCCCACATTTTCAGAATGGTTGAAGGTGTAGTGATCCTTGGTGTCGATGGCGGCAGTCAGCGCGAAGATGGTGTTGGCGTATTCCGAGTAGACCTTCTCCACCTTGTGATCCTCTGCCTTTTTCCGCTCCACCGGCGCTTCACTGTCGCCCGAATAGAGCATTACGGCATTCTTGCCGCTGCGCTTGATGTTGTATACGGCAAGGTCGGCATAGTGAATCAGCTGCTGCACGTTGTGGGCGACATAGGGCGTGGAGCAAATGCCCACGCTCACCGTCAGGGTTTTAAAGCAGTCATGGGAATTGCCCTTGTCGATGTTCAGGATTTGCGCCCGGATATTTTCTGCCAGCTTCTGCGCCGCCAGCGGGTCATATTGCGGCAAAATGACTGCAAATTCCTTTCCGCTGTAGCGGGCGATGTACTTGTCGCTGCCCACACTGGCCTTAAGAATCTGCGCCACCTTCTGGAGGGCGCGATCCCCCTCCTTGTTGCCATAGAGCTGGTTGTAGAGCTTGAAATCGTCCAGATTGAAAATCATCAGCGTCAGGGCGTGATCGACGCTTTTTTCATATTCACACTGAATGGTCTCATAGAAATATTTGCGGTTTAACAGTCCGGTCAGCTCATCCGTCCGAGCCTCCATGTACGCTTTTTGATAGAGTCTGGAGTTTTTGACGGCAATGGAGCCGATGGAGTCCACCGAGGAGAGAAAGGTGAGATCATCGCAGGTGTACGCCTTGCCATGCTCCTTCTCCGAGAGAAGGATGATTCCCACCAACCCGCTCTCGTCCTTCAAGGGCACGAAGCACTCGATTGCCAGCTCCCGCATCTCCGCCTTCTCCGTCTCCCAGACGGCGCGGTAGCCGACCATCCGCTTAAAGTCCTTCATCAAAAGACAGCCGTCATTTTCCAGAAGCCAAGCGACGATGGGACTGTCCTTGGACAGGCAAAAGGTCTTGCTGTTTAAGGGGCTTGTGCTGTGCTCGATGGTAAAGGCACCGTTGTCCTCGTTCGCGATGCAGACATAGACGCATTTCACGGGGATGCTCTTTTGTATGATATCAATTAAATATTCCAGAATCTTGTTGATTTGCAGACTTTTGGATACCGCGAGGCTAAATTCCTTCAAATTTTCCGCAGTATTCATCTCGTCCTTGATAAATACCGCATCCATAAACTTTTTCATGGTGGTATAGATCAGGCTGGTCAGAAAGGTGAAGGTGAGTGCGAGGATCAGCGTTTTATAGGTTGCGATTTCTGGAAGGCGGGTGTCAATAAACGTCTCCATACTCCCCAGCAGATTGACAAACAGGACAAGGGACAATCCGCCGGACATGGCATAGCAGCTCCCCCGGGAAAACAGGAGCGTCAGCCGGAAAAGCCGCCGCCGATAGAGGGCATAGAAGATGCAGAAGGCGGTCAGCACACCGGCCAGCAGGTCGGTGGGGAAGCCGCTCATGGCAGGAAAGAGGAAGGCGACGTGCCCGGCGAACATGATCAGAATGCCCAAAAAAATCGGCATAAATTGCTTGCGGGACAGCTGATCTCGCTTGCAGTATTTGAAGAAGATGGTGAACATCTGCAAGGTGATCAGGCCAAAGAGCAGAAAGAAGAAAATCACCGGCCAAGTGGTGTCGTAAATAAAGGCGATCTGGCCGTTCAGCTCTTTGACGGGGTGGGGCGCCTTCAGGAAAAAACCGGTTGTGATGTTGATGAGATTCATCAATACGAGGGTAACTGCCCAGAAAAGCTGGAGTCCCATCTTTTTGCTGCCCACAAACTCGCAGGCAAAGCGGAACATGGAAAAGCCCAGCAGAAGCAGCCCTAAAATGGAGATGTCATACCAAAACTTGAGGGAGGGCCAGAACTGCAACCGCATCAGAAAGGAACCGCCCGTCCAGAGGATCATCGCCACCAACACCAGCAGGAAGGCATTGATCATTTTGCTTTTTTTTGCGGCAAGCAGGGTGATGAACAGAAATGCATAGCAAAAAAGTCCAATGATGGGGATGAAGGTAAAGCTGCCCGTCATGCATCCTGCCCCCTCACATCGGTGTAGTCCGCATTCTGCATTTTCAGAACTTCCTTGATCTCATAGATGCTGGGGTTCATACGCCGCGGCGCGCTGCCTGTTTTCTGCCGATAGGCGGCAAAGGTTCCACAGCGCACAATGGTAATTTCCAGGGGATCCATCTGTAAAATCTTTTTTAAATCCGTGTAGTCCGCATCAATATACTTAAAATACACGCCCAGATGTTCCTTCAAAAGCTCCTTGCCCACCGCCTGCGTGGTCAGAGAGCTCTCCTCCATCTCCACATACAGATGCAGATAGGGGCGGTTATTGGTGTATTCCTTCGCCGCAATCCAGTCTTGAATTTTCAGTCCGGAGAGTGCGATGACGGATTCGATGGAGTTTTCCGTGATGCGGGTGAAGCCGGCGATGTCAATGATGCTCGGCACCCGATCGATGTATTCAAAGCGGGGGATTTTCGTCTGATCCTCGCTGTTCTCCCGTCCCACGCAGCGATAGACATCCCCCACGCGATAGCGCATGAAGGCACCGCCCTTGAGCACCGAGATCACCAGCTCATACTTTTCGCCGGGCACCACCTCGTCCATCAGATAGGTTTTGGGCGAATAGTCCGGATCGTCCATGCTTTTCAGCAGCTCGCATTCCGGGATAAATTCATAAAAACAACTGTCAGGGAAAAAGTACATGCCATTTCTGGTCCAAGTCTCCGTGCCCACGCAGGAGGGCTCTGTACCGGCGAAAATCTCCATGGGTCGGATGCCCCAAAGTCGCTCCAAATCGTCCTTATAGCAGCGGTTGTCCGTCCCCGCGCACATAAAGCCCTTGAGCCGAAAGAGATCCTTCGGCATCAGCTCGCGCCCCTCTTGGTGGCAGTGGTATTTGGCGGAGATGAGACGAAGCAGCATTTTCGGCGAGCAGGAGAGCGCCATCTTGCCGCTTTTTCCGCTTGTCTTTGCCATATCGCCCAGGCTCAAGCTCACATAATAGGCCACAGAGCCCAGCCCAAAGAAATATTCAATGCCCTTTTTCAGACCCAGCTTAAAGCCCGCCTTATTGCGCTCGCTAAAGGTCATTTTCACGGCATCTTTGACCGCCGGCA
This sequence comes from Oscillospiraceae bacterium, assembly GCA_036656515.1. Taxonomy (GTDB): domain Bacteria; phylum Bacillota; class Clostridia; order Oscillospirales; family Oscillospiraceae; genus Oscillibacter. Next base: position 19,997 of record JAVVOA010000018.1, read on the forward strand.
AAAACTCAATTCCGATTTCATCGTTCAGCGCCAGGGGCAAAAGTCCCGTGGCAAAGGGCAGGGGAGCCAGCGCATAGAGAATCCGATCTGTGTGCTTGACATGAAAGCTGCCTTTTTCAGTGCTGGTGGCAAGAATCAGGCAGGCAATCACATTTCTTTTATAGGTTTCCAGCATTCCCCGGGTATAGGGCGCAAGCTTCGTGGGATGTCTGCCGCCCTCCCAAGTGGTTTGAATCCAGATAATCGGCTCGTCGGGCAGCATCTCTTTTTTCTTCAGCAGCAGAATATCCGCATAGTCCTCATATGTGGTGAGGGGCACCACTGTCCGAAATTCCTCGATGGTGGACGGCGCTTTCCCCTTTAAAAAATGCTGACCCAGTCCGCATTTGCTCCACAGCGCCATCTGCTCAAGCATCAGTCTTTTTTGAATCTGCATATAGCTCTCCATATCCAAATCCAAAAACCCACAGTATTCCACCCACACTTCATTAGAGTGTTGGTTTTTCAGTTTGTCCTGAAATTTCATCTAAAACGTCTCCTTTGCTGGGCTAAAAGCTGTCCATACAGAGTCGGAGGCTTTCCCGATTGGGGATTAGAAACGGAGTCTGCTGTTGATAGTCGGCATAATCTGCAAAGGCTTTTGGAAAGCTCCAATGATCCTGAAGAAGGATATACGCCAAGTTGAGGGCATTGTACACAAGAAACTGCCAAAAGAGGAGCTTTCCCCCCAGTGCCAGCCAAAGAAACAGATAAAATCCCGCAAAACAGAGCACGCCGGGATGGCGGCAAAGGGCATACAGCCCGCTGCGACAGACGGTTTTTTTCGCTGGATCCACCGTGTTCAGATAGGTTTTTGAAAAGGGAATGGCAAAGAAAAGGGCATAGAGAAGCAATCCGAAAAATCCCAGCGCCACCGAGCCGCAGAGCAACAGTCTCCACGGGACAGGGGGGACTGTGATGACGGTTGCCCAGATAGCTGCCGCCGTTGCAAGGAGCAACTGTGCGCTGCCCAGCAGGAAAAGCGGCTTAAAAATCGGAAGTTTACCCGTCACCGTGTAAATCTCATAGAGATAGAAGAAGAAAAACGCAAGAATCCCCGGCAATAGATAATACATGGTTTTCCACTCCTTCGTCAAAATAAAAAAGGCTGGCAACCGAATCCCAAGCCCTCATAAGAGCGTGTACCCGAAATACATACCGACAGGACTGCCAAGATACCAGATATTCAGTATACGCTATCAGCCTTAACATTTCAATCTATTTCGACAAGAAATCAAAGCTTGCGGCGATATCTTTGGGGGCAATTCCTTCAGAAATCCGGATTGCTGTAACAATGAGCTGGAACGTGATTTTCCGGCTTCCGATCCGTTTAAAACATACAAAATATTCCAGCTAAAAACAGAGGCTCCGCCGGCGGGGAAACGGACGATCTGCCCACTGGATAAGGACGTTTTTCGGGGAGATTGTGTCTGTGATATGGATAAAAAGAAATCCCCGCCGCTGGCTGTCGCCAAGGGGAGAATGGGCGTGCGGCAGAGGAAAGGGGTCTGGAAATCTGCCCGCCGTCCGACGCTGACGGTTTGTGTTGCACATCTATGGCGAATTTGGTATACTGTGCCTATTGGGAAACGTGTGCGCGCAGAAGTCGCGCAAAGGAGCGTCTGTATGCGCATTTTAGGGATTGACCCCGGCATCGCCACCATCGGCTTCGGACTGATTACGGCGGAGCGGGGGGTGGACACCATGGTGAAATACGGTGCCATCACCACACCGGCAGGGGTGCCGCTGGCGCGGCGGCTGTACCAAATCGGCAGCGATTTAGAGGAGCTGATCGGGCAGCTGCAACCCGACGTGCTGTCGGTGGAGGAGCTGTTTTTCAACACGAATATCACCACGGGCATCGCCGTCGCCCACGGGCGGGGCGTGATTCTCTATACGGCGGAAAAGCTGGGCGTGCCGGTGTTTGAATACACCCCGTCTCAGGTCAAGCAGGCGGTGGTGGGCTATGGCAAGGCAGAGAAGCGGCAGGTCATGGAGATGGTCAAGCGTCTCCTGCACCTGAAAGCCGCCCCCCGCCCGGACGATGCGGCGGACGCACTGGCGCTGGCGCTCTGCCACGCCCGCAGTGCCACGTCGCTGCTACGCCAGAATCCGGATGCCAAAACGACGGTCTAAGGAACAGGGAGGTACACGATGTTTTATTATGTAAACGGCACGGTGGCAGAGCTTTTGCCCTCCCTTGCCGTCATCGACTGCGGCGGTGTGGGCTATGCCTGCGCCACCACCAACCACACGCTGTCTGCCCTGCGCCGGGGCGAACGCGCCAAGCTATACACCTATCTCCATGTGCGGGAGGATATTTTTGACCTGTACGGCTTTGCCACCCCCAACGAACTGAGCAGCTTTAAGCTGCTCATCAGCGTGTCCGGCGTGGGACCCAAGGCGGCGCTTGCCATGCTGTCTGCCGCCACACCGGAGGCACTGGCGCTGGCAATCGTCACCGGCGACGAAAAAGCCCTGACGGTGGCGCCGGGCATCGGCAAAAAAATCGCCCAGCGCATTATTTTAGAGTTGAAGGACAAGCTGCAAAAGGAACAGCTCTCCGGTGGCTTGGCTTTGCCCGTCGGCAAGACCGACATGGGCGGCAAGGTCACCGAGGCGGCGGCGGCGCTGGCGGTGCTGGGCTATACCCCCCAGGACGTGGCTATCGCCCTCAAGGGCATCGACACCACCGCCCTGTCGCTGGAGGAGATCGTCCGCCAATCGCTGAAACAGATGGTGAAGTAACGTGAGTATTGATTTCGGAACTGATATCTACGAGGAGCCTCTCGTCACCAAGACCTTTTTGCCGGAGGATGCGGCGGAGGGCTCTCTGCGCCCCAAAACGCTGGCGGAGTACATCGGTCAGGAAAAGGCGAAGGAAAACCTTTCCATTTTTATCGAGGCGGCACGTCGCCGGGGGGAGTCTCTGGACCATGTGCTGCTCCACGGCCCCCCGGGCTTGGGCAAGACCACGCTGGCGGGCATCATCGCCGGGGAGATGGGCGCGGGCATCCGCATCACCTCCGGCCCCGCCATCGAAAAGGCGGGGGATTTGGCGGCGCTGCTGACCAATTTAAACGAAAACGACATCCTGTTTGTGGACGAAATCCACCGCTTAAACCGGGCTGTGGAGGAGATTTTGTATCCCGCCATGGAGGATTTTGCCATCGACATCATCATTGGCAAGGGGCCGTCGGCCAACTCCATCCGTCTGGATCTGCCCCATTTTACCCTGATCGGAGCCACCACCCGGGCGGGACAGCTCTCTGCGCCCCTGCGGGATCGGTTTGGCGTGACCCTGCGATTGGAGCTGTACACGCCAGAGGAATTGACCCAAATTATCACCCGCAGTGCCGGGATTTTAAATGTCCCCATCCAGCCCTCCGGCGCGGTGGAGATGGCAAAGCGCGCCCGGGGCACCCCCCGTATCGCCAACCGAATGCTCCGCCGTGTCCGGGACTTTGCAGAGGTCAAGGCGGACGGCATCATCACGGCAGAGGTGGCGGACTCCGCCCTCTGTGCGCTGGAAATCGACTATCTGGGACTGGACGCGGTGGATCGGCGGATGCTGACCGCCATCATCGAAAACTACGGCGGCGGCCCCGTGGGCGTGGAGACGCTGGCGGCGACCATCGGCGAGGAATCGGTGACGCTAGAGGATGTATACGAGCCGTATTTGATGCAGCTGGGCTTTTTGACCCGCACCCCCCGGGGGCGCTGTGTCACCCAAAAGGCATACACCCACCTGCACAAGGAATTTTTAGGACAGAGCCAATTGGAATTGTAATATTGGGAGGAAACAGTATGGGTAAACTATTTGGAACAGACGGCATTCGCGGCGTGGTGGGAGAGAATCTCACCGCCGAGCAGGCATTTCGAGTGGGACAGGCGGTCTCGCTGGTGCTGGAGGAGGAGACGGGACGACGTCCGGTGATCACACTGGGCAAGGATACCCGCATCTCCTCAGATATGCTGGAATCGGCGCTGATGGCGGGCATTTGCTCCGTGGGCGGTGACGTGATGCCGCTGGGCACCATCCCCACCCCCGCCGTGGCATTTTTGACGGTGCGGGAGCATGCGGATGCCGGCATCGTCATCTCCGCGTCCCACAACCCCTATGAGCACAACGGCATCAAGGTCTTCAACAGCCAGGGCTATAAGCTGCCCGACGAGACCGAGGCGCTGGTGGAGGAAAAGGTGCTGTCGGGTCAGCCCATGAAGCTGCGCACCCGGGAGAAAATCGGTCGCCGCCACCACGGGATGCGGCAGCTGCGGCAGGAGTACATCAACTATGTCGCCTCCACGGTGGAGACGGATTTGGGTGGGCTGCATATACTGGTGGACTGCGCCAATGGTGCGGCATCCGCCACCGCGCCGGAGCTGTTCGGGCGGTTTCGCGCCCACACGGACTTTATCCACAGGGATCCGGACGGCCTCAACATCAACAGCCGCTGTGGCTCCACCCATTTAGAGGACTTGGGTCTGGCGGTGATCGCCGGTCACTATGACATCGGCGTGGCGTTCGACGGGGATGCCGACCGCTGCCTGCTGGTGGACGAAGCCGGGAAAATCATCGACGGCGACGCGGTGATGGCGGTCTGCGCCACCGATATGAAGCACCGGGGCAAGCTGGACGGCAACGCCATCGTGGCGACGGTGATGTCCAATCTGGGACTCCACGAATTCTGCAAAAACGCGGGCATCGACTTGGTCTGCACCAACGTGGGCGACCGCAATGTGCTGGAGCACATGCTGGCTCACGGCTATCGCATCGGCGGCGAGCAGTCGGGACACACGATTTTCACGGAATTTGCCACCACCGGCGACGGACAGCTCACCGCCCTGCAATTTTTGCAGGTGCTGGCGCAGTCCGGAAAGACCGCGTCCCAATTGGCAGCCTGCTGTGCCCAGTATCCCCAGGTGCTGGAAAACATCGAGGTACCTCACTCCGGCGGCATCAAGGAAAAAATCATGGCGTCCGAGGAACTGCGCCACGCGGTGGAGCAGGAGGAGGCAGCCCTTGCCGGCGCGGGACGGATTCTGGTGCGTGCCTCTGGGACAGAAGCGCTGGTGCGGGTGATGGTAGAGGCAAAAACCATCGAAATCGCTGAAAAGACGGCAAAGAAACTGGTGGATTTTATAAATTCACTGAAAATTTAGGGGGAGTCATCCGAAAGATTTGATAATCTGCTTGACAATGCCCCTCGTTCGTAGGTATAATACAATATGTACAAAAGTAATGAGACACAAGGTACTGCATTCGATGCTCTTACCGACGAGGATCTTTGCCGCATGGTTTCCTCCGGGAACCGCGAGGCAGAGGAATTCTTGGTCACCCGCTACAATCGTTTGGTGCGCACCTGCGCCCGCCCCTATTTCCTAATCGGGGGGGACAGCGAGGATTTGACCCAAGAGGGCATGGTGGGACTCATTTGTGCGGTGCGGGAATATGACGGGGAAAAAGAGGCGTCCTTCCGTACCTTCGCAGAAATCTGCATTCGCAATCGTCTGTACTCTGCCCTGCGTGCCGCCACCCGGGATAAGCACGCGCCGCTGAACCAGTCGGTTCCCTTGGATACACCCTTCTTTGACAGTAATTCCTACACCGCGGGGATCCGCGACATCGCCCAGTGCAATCCCGAGGATTTTATCATCGACCGGGAACACACCGAAAGCGTTTTGTCCGATGTCCGAAAGCAGTTGTCCGAGTTCGAAGCGAAGATTTTGGGGTACTATTTAGATGGGCTTTCCTGTCGGGAGATTGCCAGCGCGGTTGGCAAGTCCCCAAAGTCCGTGGACAACGCTGTGCAACGTGTCAGACGTAAGGTGGCGCAGCAATTTCAATCCGGCGATGTCAGCCAACGCTGAACGCAATATAATTTTTTTCTATCAAAGAGAGGGTAAAATCATGTATGAAGACAAGACTTTAGTATGCAAAGAATGTGGCAACGAGTTCGTGTTCACCGCTGGTGAGCAGGAGTTCTATGCTGAGAGAGGCTTCCAGAACGAGCCCCAGCGCTGCAAAAACTGCCGTGACGCTCGCAAGAACGCCGCTCGTGGTCCCCGCGAGTATTTCACCGCTGTTTGCGCTTCCTGCGGCTGCGAAGCCAGAGTTCCCTTCGAGCCGAAATCCGATCGTCCTGTGTATTGCAGTGACTGCTTCGCTAAGATGCGTCAGAACGGCTAATTCTTTGCCATTTTGAAAAGGTGTCCGCCGTATGGCGGACACCTTTTTTGCTTACTTTTTGGGATTCCTATTGAAAAAGTCAAGTAAATGGGGTATACTATCAGCATTGTATTATATTTGGAGGATTATGACTATGACTACCATTACAAAAGATACCATCATCGGTGATATTCTGGACATCGCACCCCAGACCGCACCCATTTTTATGTCCATTGGGATGCATTGCTTGGGCTGCCCGTCCTCTCGGGGCGAGACCGTGGAAGAGGCCTGCATGGTGCATGGCATCGACGTGGAAAAGCTGCTGGCACTGGTGAACGAGGAAGCCAACAAGGCATAAGAACAGCAATCGGGACGCATACGGACAGGCTCCGTATGCGTCTATTACCGACAGCGGGGAGACAGTATGGAGACATTGGACTTACAGCCTCGCTTGCAGGCCATCGCCGACTGGGTGCGTCCCGGGGCGCGGCTGGCGGATGTGGGCACCGACCACGGCTATCTGCCGGTGTGGCTGCTGCAAAACGGACGGATCGGGTCTGCCATTGCCGCCGATTTGCGTCGGGGGCCGCTGGAGCATGCCCGCCGTACTGCCGCCGCCTGTGGCGTTGCCCCGCTTGACTTCCGCCTGTGCGACGGACTGACGGGCATCGCCCCCCACGAGACGGACACCATCGTCATCGCGGGCATGGGAGGGGAGACCATCGCCGCCATTCTATCTGCCGCGCCGTGGTTGCGGGAGACCTGTCCCACCCTGCTGCTACAGCCCATGACCAAGTCCGAGCTGTTGCGGGCATATCTGGCGGAAAATGGCTACCGGGTTCTGCGGGAGCGTCTGGTGCGGGACAAGGGCAAGCTCTATCCCATTTTGGAGGCGATCGTGGGCACCATGCCGTCACCCACCCGGGGACAGCTGTATGGTGGCTTTTTCACAGAGAGGGATCCGCTGGCGGGGGACTATCTGGCGGCGCGGGGCGCAAAGCTGCAACATATTTTAGATGGCTTGGGACAGGCGGAGCACGGCGGCGACCGTGCCGCGCAATTGTCTGGGATTTTACGGGAAATCAGGAGCATGGAGAGGGCGTGGAGCGATGCCAACGGTCAGGGAAATGGAACGGGAACTATTTGTGCTTGCCCCGGCGGCACTGGCGGAGAGCTGGGATAATGTGGGGCTGCTGCTGGGCGATCCCGATCGAGGGGTCACCCGGGTTTTGGTGGCGCTGGATGTCACAGAGGCGGTGGCGGACGAGGCGATCGCCTGGGGTGCCGAGCTGATTGTCGCCCACCATCCCGTGATGAATTGCCACTGGTCGCCGGTGCAGAGCGTGCGGAGCGACACCCCACAGGGGCATCTGCTGTGCAAGCTACTGCGGAGCGAGATTGCCGTCATCTGTATGCACACCAATCTGGATGCCACGCCCGGCGGTGTCAACGACGCGCTGGCGGCGGCACTGCGGGTGAATGACCCGGGGCCGCTGGACACCGCCACCGGCATCGGGCGGGTGGGCACCCTTGCAGAGCCGCTGGCGCTCCGCGCGTTTGTCCGTCAGGTACGGACTGCCCTCCGGGGCAACGGCTTGCGCTATGCCGATGCCGGAAAGCCGGTCTTTCGTGTGGCGGTGGGCGGCGGTGCCTGCGGCGATTTCATCGACCGCGCGGTGGAGCTGGGCTGTGACACCTTTGTCACCGCAGATTTGGGCTATCACGCGTTCATGGATGCCAAGGGCAAGGGCATCAATCTGATTGATGCCGGCCATTTTCCCACAGAGGACGTGGTTTGCCCCGTTCTGGTCGCCTATTTACAGAAAACCTTTCCCCCGGTTGAAATCTTGAAATCGACTTCCCACTGTGAGGTCATTCAGTATGAATTGTAAGGAGAGTGTCATCTATGTCTGGACATTCCAAATGGCATAACATTCAAAAAACCAAGGGAGCTGCCGACGCAAAACGCTCCCAGGCCTTCACCAAAATCGCCCGCGAAATGATTGTGGCGGTCAAGGAGGGCGGCAGCGGCGATCCCAACAACAACTCCCGTCTGGCCACCATCATCGCCAAGGCCAAGGCGGCCAACATGCCCAACGACAACATCAAGCGCACCATCGACAAGGGCTTGGGCGCGGGCAACAGCGACAGCTTTGAAAATGTTACTTACGAGGGCTACGGACCCTGCGGCGTCGCCGTCATCGTGGACGCGCTGACCGACAACCGCAACCGCACCGCACCCGAGGTACGCCACTATTTCGACAAATTTGGCGGCAACTTGGGTGCCATCGGCTGTGTCTCCTGGTCCTTTGACCGCAAGGGCGTCATCGTCATCGACAACGAAGAGGGCGAGCTGGACGAGGACACCGTCATGATGGACGCGCTGGAGGCCGGCGCGGCGGACTTTGAGGCGGACGGCGGCGCGCTGGAGATCACCACCGAGCCTGACGCGTTCAACGACGTGGTGAAGGCGCTGGAGGCAAAGGGCTACGCCTTCGTCAACGCCGACATCGAGATGGTGCCTCAGAACTACATCACACTGGAATCCGAGGACGATGTACACAACATGGAGAAACTCATCGACTTCTTGGAGGACAACGAGGATGTCCAAAACGTCTGGCACAACTGGCAGCAGGACTGATCGCCGGCGCGGGGGCAGGGTACGCGCGGGGGCAGGCTACGCGGCTTTTTGAAAAAAGCCTGGCAAAAACTTTTATG
>JAVVOA010000019.1:0-27227 GCA_036656515.1 Oscillospiraceae bacterium
TTTTTGACAGGTCAGGCGATACCAGCCAGAATCTTTAGCAGAAATCGCAGCAATGTAGATGTATATATCTCCATTGTCACCAATTTTACGAACCCAGCCAGTTACGCCAGTTTCACGAAACGGGGTCAGGTCACCTTGCTTGCCGGTATAGCAGTCCGCATTGTGCTTGGACATATCTTCCGTTTCATTGCAGTCCAGCGTATAATAGGTATTCAGCTTAAAGAACATATCCTTGTCAGCGCTGGCAATGCCAAGATCGTATGCATCTTCGGTGATTGCATTCTCCGCTGCAACGCAAGCCGCGGAGTGCGCATGCTCTTCTGCACAGATTAGATCGCCCTGTTTTGCTGTGGGGCCTACCCAATGTGCACCGGGTACCTCGGGCAATTCACTTTCAACATTGGTGTCAAAGTCATAGCTCTGACCAATCTTGTACGTCTCGTCCGCCGCCAGAACGCCGATGGGCAGCAGGCTCAGTGCCAAGACCAGTGCTAAGGTCAGGGAAAGAACTCTCTTTTTCATGTTTTCCATTTATTTCGTCTCCTCTTTCAAAATGGGGATCGAAATATTTGGTAATCGGTCGTGCATGGCGTTTCCGCTTTAGCCCCTGACTTTGCGTCCCGCACTTTCGCACGGTTTGCCATTTCAGCTATTTCTTGTTCTTGATTTTGATATCCTGTGGGGTTAGTTTGCGGGGGTCTCGATTTTTGTCTGCTGGGCTTGCAGGGCACTGTTGAGCAGGAGCAGCAGCTCTAATACGCTGCGAAAGCTCTCCTCCCGGTGCTGCTCCTGCCAAGTCACGGAGCCTTGCCAGCTGGCGTTTTGCCGGAATAGAACCCGCAGAGAAAAGGTAGCCAGCGCGCCACGCTGCTCCGGCTGACTTGTCTGTGTGTCTATCGCCGGGCTGTGGGCTGTCCGCTGAAAGGAGCGCGTCGCCGTGAAGGGCTGGGGAAAGTTCATGCCGTCCAGCAGTTCCTCCATGGAAAGGAGCAGCTCCATCAGGCTGCGGAAGGAAATTGCGCCCTGTACAAAGGGATTGTAGAATCTGCCGCAGAGAATGGAGTTCTCATACGAATCAATGCACAGTACGGTGGCTCGGTATTCATTCCCGGTCATCTTCGTCTGCAACCATATCACCCGCTCTTCTTGTCTCGTTTCCATCCGCGCCCTTTTTTGTTTTGTGGGGCGGCGGTCTCTTTTTTATGTTTTTCATTATACAGCACGGCGGTTACAAAATCGGATACAAATCGCAGTTTTGCTTTCATTTTTTCAAACAGGTGAAGCCACTCCCCTTTCCATTGCACGTTCAGCCGTCACCCGCAGAGGGTTTTGCGCTGTCGGTGCAGGATTTGCAGCAGTTTTTTACCGGAATTTGCTGCATCATCCGTGTTTGACCAGAGTTCCCCTCCCACGCAAGGCCACTCTATATAGACAAGACGAAGGGGCGGATTGCATCCGCCCCTTCGCATAGTTCCCAATTCACTGTCTCAACTGATCACAAAAGTTTTTGCCAGGCTTTTTTCAAAAAGCCGCGTACTGAACCCCCGCGCGTACTGAACCCCCGCGCGCTATTGCCAGCCCCGATCGGTGGGATTCAGGGTGCCGGCGGCGGTGTACAGCAGGGCGTTGCAGATAGCCGCCGCCACGGTGCTGCCGCCCTTGCGCCCCATGGCCACGATGGCAGGCACCTGACAGCGGACGCAGACCTGCCACAGCCGCTCCTTGCTCTCCACCACGTTGACAAAGCCCACGGGCACGCCGATAATCAGCGCCGGACGCAAGCCCCGCTCCACCAAATCCGCCAGCTGTAGCAGGGCGGTGGGCGCATTGCCGACGGCAAATATCGCATCGGGATAGCGCTCTGCTGCCAGTATCATCGCCGCCACGGCGCGGGTGGTGCCGTTTTGGACAGCCATCGCCGCCACAGCGGCATCCGCCATGCCGCAGACCGCGCTGCTCTGCAATCGCTCCAAGGCGGGCTTGCTCAGTCCCGCCTTCGCCATATTGGTGTCGGTGACGATGGTGCCGCCGCCGGATAGCGCCGCCGTCCCCAATGCCACCGCGTCCGGGGTGAAGCGCAGTGCCTGGGCATAGTCGAAGTCCGCCGTGGCGTGAATGACCCGATGCACCACCGCCGCCGTCTCTGGGGGACAGACCATGCCCCGCTCTGCCAGCTCTGCCGTGAGGATAGAGAGACTGGTGCGCTCGATGTCCGCAGGTAAGCTGTGTGAACTGTTCAAAACTCGATGCCTCCTCTTGCCTGAATGCCTTGGCTGTAGGGGTGTCGCCGACAGCACAGCTGGGTGGCGTAATCCGCCGCCTCCTCCATCCACGGCGCAGGTAGCCGCCCTGTCAGGACAACCTCTCGCCGGGCGGGACGCTGTAATACCGCCGCCTGTAACAGGTCGCGATCCACCAGATCCAGCTGCCACGCCACACAGGCCTCGTCCAAAATCAGCAGATCGCAATCCGTCGCCAGCGCCTGACGGAGATGGGCGGTCTGTAGGGCGCGGGTGGCGATTTTTTCCTCTGCCGTCAGCCCGCCGGAAAAGGCCGTGCCCACCTTGCCCGCATAAATGACCGCGCCCAAGCGCCGTAGGGGAGTGAGCTCGCCGCTGGTGCCGCTTTTCAAAAACTGCACAATGGTCACCGACAGACCGCTGCCCAGTGCCCGGAGCGCCAGCCCCATGGCGGCGGTGGTCTTGCCCTTGCCGTCGCCCCAATAGAGATGGACAAAGCCCCTATCCATGGTCATACGCCTCCATTGCCCGATAGAGGGCGGGTAAATCCAAATGCGCCCGCACGGCCTCTGCCAGCAGGTCGTATTGCCGTTCCTTGTAGTCGTCGTGGCTCTCCACCGATTGACCGGCAGGCAGTCCCCGCCGCGTGAGCAGCCAATTTGCCAGTTGCTCTGTCAATGCGCCGGAGTCAAACAGGCCGTGGAGATAGGTGCCAAAGACCGTGCCGGATACCGCACCCTCTGCCGTGCCGTCTGCCAGACGGCAAAAGGGGTCTGCGCTTGCAGATACCTCTGTCCGCCCCATGTGGATCTCATAGCCGTCGATGGTCGCGCCCGCAAAGGGGACAGCGGTCACGGCGGCGGAGACCCGGGTGCGGATTTTTTGGGCGGAAAATACCGTCCGACAGGGGAGCAGTCCCAGGCCGGACAGGGTTCCCCCGCCCTCCACGCCATCGGGGTCACTGAGGGTCTCGCCCAGCAGCTGATAGCCGCCACAGATGCCGAAAATGGGTGTGCCGCCGGCGGATAGCTGCAAAATGGCCGCCTCTAGGCCGCTTTGCCGCAGCCACAGCAGATCGCCCATGGTGTTTTTTGTGCCGGGCAGAATCAGCAGGTCGGGTCTGCCCAAATCGGACTGCTTTTCCACATACCGCACCCCCAGTGCCGGATGGCTTTCCAGCGGCGCAAAATCCGTGAAATTGGAGAGGTGGGGCAGACGGAGCACCGCAATGTCAATGGGGCGGTGGGCGCGGGTGACGGTGAGTCGGGGGGCAAGGCTGTCCTCGTCGTCGATGTCGATGTGCAGATAGGGAATCACCCCCAGCACCGGGATGTGGGTCTTTTCCTCCAACATGCGCAGTCCCGGACGGAGCAGTGCCTCGTCCCCCCGAAACTTGTTGATCACCGTGCCCACGATCCGGCGGCGCTCCGGCTCCTCCAACAGCGCCACCGTGCCATAGAGCTGGGCAAAGACCCCGCCCCGGTCGATGTCCCCCGCCAGCAGCACCGGGGCATCCACCAGCTCTGCCAGACCCATATTCACGATGTCATCGGCCTTCAGATTGATTTCCGCCGGACTGCCTGCGCCCTCGATGACCAAGATGTCGTTTTCTGCGGCAAGACTGCGATACGCCGCCAAAATCTCGGGGAGGAGACTGCGCTTCATGGCAAAATAGGCGCTGGCCTCATACTGCCCCCGCACCTCGCCATTGACAATCAGCTGACTGCCGGTGTCGCTGGAGGGCTTGAGCAAAATGGGATTCATCCGCACGTCGGGCAGCAGTCCTGCCGCCTCTGCCTGCACCACCTGCGCCCGCCCCAGCTCCAAGCCGTCCGCCGTGATATAGCTGTTCAGTGCCATATTCTGGCTTTTAAAGGGGGCGACCCGATAGCCGTCCTGCTTGAAAATGCGACACAGCGCCGTACACAGCAGGCTTTTTCCCGCGCCGGACATGGTGCCCTGCACCATGATGCACTTTGCCATCTACAGCACCCCCCGCAGGTCATTGAGCAGGGAGACATTTTCCGCCGCCGTCCGCACGGCGATCCGATAGAAGCCCCCGCCCAATCCCTGAAAATCGGCGCAGTCTCGAATCAAAATGCCCCGGGGGCGCAGACGCTGTGCCAGCCGGTCATCGGCGCAGTGAAACAGCAAAAAGTTTGCCTCGCCGGGATAGACGGTGCAGCCCAGCTCGGTCAGTCCCGCCTGCAACCGGGGACGCTCTGCCGCCAGCAGTGTCCGCAGACGGGGCAGATAGTCCGTCTCGTCCAAGGCCGCCAGCCCCGCCGCCTGGGCAAGGGAGGACACCGCCCACGGCTGACCGCAGTCCCGCATTTTGTCCAGCAGTGCCCCGTCAGCGCAGAGGGCATAGCCCAGACGCAGTCCCGCCAAGGCATAGGATTTGGTGAACGCCTTCAGCAGCAGCAGATTGGGAAAGTCCGGCACAAGGCTCTCCAGCGTGTGGGCGGCGGGCTCGTCCAAGCAGTCCAGAAAGCACTCGTCCACCACCAGCAGGGTGTGACAGCGCTTGCATTTTTCCAAGATGGCGCGGAGCAGGGCGGGCTCGGTGGTGCGCCCGGTGGGATTGTTGGGCTCGCAGAGAAACAGCAGTCCCAACTCCGGCGTGATGCGCTCCAAAATGTCCGCCGTCACAGCGAAGCCGGTCTCCTCCAACAGGGGAAAGTGCTCCACCGTGCAGCCGTTTAGGGTCAGCGCATGGGCATATTCGCCGAAGGTGGGGGCGGTGACCAGCGCCGACTGTCCCCGTTTTGCCTGTGCCAGACGGAAAATCAAATCCGACGCGCCGCCGCCGCAGAGGACAGCCTCCCGGGGGACGCCGTGGCTTTCCGCCAGTCGGCGGCAGAGTGTCCGGCACAGCGGGTCTGGATAGCGATCCGCCGTGGACAGTGCCGTGGTGATGGCGGCGCGGATGCCGTCGGTCAGTCCCAGCGGACTGGTGTTGGCGGAAAAATCCAAGGGCAGGGTGCTGTATTCCTGCACAAATCCCGCCCAGTCTCCCCCGTGTGGTATGGCCATAGCTGTATCCTCCCTCTCATTTAAAAAGCAAAAGTCCGCCCACCGGCAAAAGACAGAGCAAGCCGCCCCAATAGAGCAGTCGATTGGCAAGCAAAATGTCCCCGGGCACAATGGGTCGCAGTGGGTCGCCGATGGTGGGTTTGTCACAGAGCTGTCCGAAATAAAACGCCGGCCCCGCCAGACGAACCCCCAGCGCCCCCGCCATCGCCGCCTCGGTCTGGGCAGAATTGGGGCTGGCGTGGTTGTGTCGATCTCGTTTCCAGATGCCATAGGCACCGGAGACGCTCTGCCCGGTCAGCCCGGCGGAGAGCATCAGCAGCAGTGCCGCCAGCCGGGCGGGAAAAAAGCCTGCGGCATCGTCCAGCCGTGCCGCCGCCCGACCGAAATAGAGATAGCGGTCATTTTTGTAGCCCACCATGCTGTCCATGGTGTTGATCGCCTTATAGGCCAGCCCCAGAGGTGCGCCGCCCAGCGCCAAAAACAGCAGGGGTGCCACCACCCCGTCGGCAAAGTTTTCTGCCACGGTCTCCACCGCCGCTTTTGTGACAGCCTCCGCCGTGAGCTGCGCCGTGTCCCGCCCCACGATCCGGGCGACGGCAGTTCGCGCCGCCTCCAAGCTCTCCTCTGTCAGACAGCGGTATACGTTGCGGCTCTCCATCCCCAAGCCCCGGAGGGCGATCGCCTGTCCGCACCAGAGGGCTTCGACACAGAAGCGGAGGGCGGGATGGACAGCGCCGCACAGCCCCAGTATCCCGGCGGAAAGTCCAAATACGCCCAGGGGCAGTACCGCCGCCAGTACGCCGCCTGCCAGCAGCTCCCCCCTAGGTGTCTCGGGAAAGAGACGGCGCAGGATGCCCTCCAGCCCGGTGATTGCCCTGCCCATCGCCACCACGGGATGGGGCAGCCATGGGGGGTCGGCAAACAGCAAATCCAGCAGAAAACCCAGAAGCAGTGCCGCCAGATGGCTCATGCGTCACCGCCCTTGGCATAGCAGACCTCTCCCGTCAGTAAGAGCTGTCCCGTCTCCCTCCACGGCGCGGTGTCCAGCAGAAAGCCACAGCCATTTTTGGCACAGCCGGTGTAATAGTCCCGGCGGGGCAGGGCATAGCGCTCCAAGACCGCCATCTGGGTGCCCCCGTGGGCGACGATGGTCAGCCGCTCCTCCCCCGCTGCCAGCGCCTGATTGACCAAGCGGGCAAAGGCCTCGCAGGTGCGGCGGGAGAATCCCTCCCGGCTCTCTCCCCCCGGGCAGGGCGGAACGCAGTCCGCCGCCACCCACGCGAGGTAGTCCGGGTCGGTGCGCAGCTCATAGGCACTCCGCCCCTCGAAGCTGCCAAACTGCATCTCCCCCAGAGCGGGAATCACCTCTAGTGCGGCATGGGGAAACAGCAGGCGGGCGGTTTCCGCCGTGCGAAGCAGGGGGGTGATATAGACGGTTTTCGGCGCAAACTCCGCCGGAAACAGGGCGGCGCGTCCCACCGGGGACAGGGGGATGTCCCGACTGCCCTGATAGCGTCTGGCGGCGTTATACACCGTCTCGCCGTGGCGAAGCAGGGTGATCAGCATGGCAACTCCCCCTTTAACAGCTGGGGCAGTCCACAGCAGACCCGGATGACCGTTTGGGCGCGGGCGGCAAGCAGCTGTGCCAGCTGTCCCGCCTTTTCCCGGGCAAGACGGGCAGAGGCCTCCATGGGCACCACGCCGCCGCCGATTTCCGTGGCAATCACCACGTCGGACTGCGCCAAGCGATTTGCCAGCGCCGTCAGATCGTCTGACGAGGCGGCAAGCTGCTCCACGTCCCAGACCGCGACCCTTGCAAACGCATCGTCGGTGAGATGGAGCGCCGCCTTGGCATATTCTTTTTTTCCCGCAAACAGCGGGCCGGTGATGAAAATCATAGTGCCGCCTCCATATATTGTACCAGTACCAGCGCCGCCAGCATGGAAAGCTCTGCCCGCTGTAAAAACCAACCCGCCAAATCGCCGGAGACACCGCCGAAGCCCCCCAGTGCCATCCGTCTATAGTCCCAGAAAACCGCCAGCGCCGCCAGCGCCATCACCGCGCCCCGAACGCCGCAGAGACACAGCCCCAAAACCAGCAGGACAGTCAGACCGCCCAGACACCATGCCACCCGGCGGGGGGCGGCGGCATCGGCAAAGCTGCGGGCAAGTCCCGTCTCCTTTGCCGGCGGCAGAACGGCAATCGCCAGACCGGACAGGGCGCGGGACAGGCAAAAGCCCAGTGTCAGCGCCATCAGGACAGTGCCGTCTATCCGGGGAAGCGCTGTAAACAGGGCAAAGCTCGCCAGCAGATAACAGCACAGGTGCAGGACGGCAAACGCCCCCAGATGGGGATCGTTCAAAATCGCCTGCCGCTTTTCCAGAGAGGCGTGGCTGGCACGGGCATCGCAGGTGTCGGCATAGCCGTCTAAATGGATGCCGCCCGTGATGGCAATGGGCAGCAGACACAGCCCCGCGCCCCGGAGAAGCCCGGGGAAGTCCAGCCACGCACACAGCGCCGTCCAGCCCCAGAGCCCGCCGCCGAGGAGGAGTCCGATGAGGGGAAAGGCGCAGAGGGCATAGCGCATATTTTTCGCCGTCCATGGAAATTGGGGCATGGGCAGCGCCGTGAACAGGGAAACTGCCACGGCGATGGTCTGTAGTACGATCATGACAGCAGTTCCCCTCCCTTGAGGACGTGGCACAGTCCCGCCACCACCTCGATGACCACATCTGCCCGGGCGGCCAGCGCCCGATTGAGGGCAGCCAGCTGCCGCAGATAGCCCAAGGTGTCCCCCGCATAGTCCGCCCCGCCGGAAAAGACCTCGTTTGTGACCACGGTGAGATGGGCACAGCTGTCCACCAGATGGTCGATGCCCCGCAAAATAGCGGTCTCTGCCTGCTCGCCGCTGCCGTCCGGGCGATAGCGCTCGTTTGCCGTCAGGGTGCCTAGGCATTCCAGCAGCAGATTGCAGTCCGCCGGCAGGGACAGTCCCGCCAAATCCACGGGGCGCTCCAGCGTGGTGAAGGCTTTTTCCGCCCGCAGGGCGCGATGTTTTACAATGCGGCGGCGGCTCTCCTCGTCCGACGGCTCCAAGGTGGCGAGATAGACCCGCTGTCCCGCAAGACGGAGCACCCATGCCTCGGCAACTTCACTTTTTCCGCTGGCGGCTCCGCCGATGACCAGTGTAACCATAGACTGTCTCCTTCCCTAATGCGGTTTAGCTTTGAGGGGTATAGGGGTCGATGCCCAGTCGATCGAAGGTCTGTCCGCTGTGATAGACCGCCAGCGCCATATCCAGCAGAGGGAGCGCCGCCACTGCGCCGCTGCCCTCCCCCAGACGGAGTCCCGCTGTCACCAGCGGCTGTTGCCCCAAGGCATCCAAAATCCGCTCGCCCGCCGGCTCGGCGGACACATGACTGGACAGCTGGGCACAGGCGGCATGGGGACAGAGCCGCACCGCGCAGAGCGCCGCCACCCCGCTGATCAGTCCGTCGATGACCACCGGGATCCGGTGGAGTGCGCCGCCCAAAAACACGCCGCACAGTCCGGCGAGATCCAAGCCCCCCACCTTAGCCAGCACGTCGATGGGATCGGCGGGATCGGGGCGGTTGCAGGCGATCGCCCCGGTGATGGCGGCGATTTTTCGGGCAAGCCCCGCGTCGGACAGTCCCGCACCCCGCCCGGTGAGGACGGCGGCGGTCTCTCCCAACAGGACAGCTGCCACCGCGCTGGACGTGGTGGTGTTGCCGATGCCCATCTCGCCGGTCAAAAGAAGGTCCGTGCCCTCTGCCGCCATACCCGCCACCAGCGCCATACCGGCCTCGATTGCCGCCACGCACTGAGCGCGGGTCATCGCCGCGCCGCAGGTGATGTCCGCCGTGCCGTTGCGGATGCGACAGTCCCACACCCCCTCTGTGGGGGGATAGTCCAAAATGCCCATGTCCACCGGCAGAACCCGGCATCTTGCCACCCGCGCCATGTGACAGACGGTGCTCTCCCCCGCCGCCAGCGCGGTTGCCACCGCCGCCGTCACCGCCGCCTCCGACTGGGTGACCCCCTGCGCCACCACGCCGTTGTCGGCGCAGAGCACCAGCAGTGTCCGCCGGGATAGCTCCACAGCGGGACAGCCCGTCAGCCCCGCAATGCGGACAATGGCATCCTCCAACCGCCCCAGACTGCCCAGCGGCTTCGCCAGACGGTTCCAGTGCTCCCGCGCTGCGGCGATGGCTGCCCCGTCAGCAGGGCGGATTTCTTTCAGTGCTTGTTCCAGCTCGTTCATGCCTGCTCCTCCTGTCGATGGTCTGCCGCCGCCGACACAAAGCGCTCCGCCAGCGGCAGAGCTCCCCCAAAATGCAGGTGGGGAAACGCCGCGTACAGGGTCTCCGTGGCAAAGCCGCAGTGCCAAGACCGGGTTCCCTTTTGCGCTGTGAAGTCGTCGCCGTTTTCCGTGCAGTCCCAGTGGTGGAATTCGTGGACGGGCACCTCCTCGCCTGCGCGGAACAGCAGACTGTCCCCCCGCGCGGTGAGGGCGGCATAGCCAAAGCGCTGTAGCCGGGGGGTTTTGATTCCGTCGCCGGACAGTGCGCCCACCATGGGATGGGGCACGCCCTCCGTATCCTGTAGGGTCTGTTGCAAATACAGAAAGCCGCCGCACTCCGCCACCGTGGGCAGTCCGGCTGTGACCGCCTCTCGGATTTGGGTGCGCAATGCTGTGTTTTCCCCCAACGCCGCCCCATACAGCTCGGGATAGCCGCCGGGCAGATACAGCCCGTCGCTGTGGGGGGGGAGCATCCTGTCTTGCAGGGGGCTGAAAAAGCACAGCTCCGCCCCCGCCGCCTGCAATCGCTCCAAATTCTCCTGATAGAAAAAGCAGAACGCCCCATCCCGCGCCACCGCAATGCGACAGCGGACGGGAGACGGGGAAGCCACGGGGGGCACTTCCAGCGGCGGTGCGGTGTCCGCCAAGCGCAGGAGGGCAGAAACGTCTGCGGACTGCTCCAATTGGGCGGCGATGCGCCGGAACCGGGCGGAAAAATCCGTCACCTCGTCCGCCGTCAGCAGTCCCAGATGGCGGCTCTCCAACACGGCCTCGGGCAGGGTGGGCAGATAGCCCAGCACCGGCAGGCCGGTCTCCCCCTCCAAAATCGGTGCCAGATGGGCATGGAGCGCCGGACTGCAGGCGTTTAGCAAAATCCCCGCCAGATGGCTGTTTTCCCGAAACGCCGCCAGTCCCTTAATCTGCGCCGCCAGTGTGAGACTGGCTCCCCGGGGACGCACCACCAGCACCGCCGGCGTCTCTGTCGCCGATGCTGTCGCCCATGCGCTGGCGCTGTCTGTGCCGCCCACGCCGTCGTAAAAGCCCATAGCGCCCTCCAAGACGGCGATCTCGCCCTGATTGCCGGCAAGGGTGGATTGCAGACTGTCCGCCCCCTGCAACCAGAGATCCAGATTGCGGCTGGGGATGCCCAACACCCGGCTGTGAAACAGGGGGTCGATGTAGTCGGGGCCGCATTTGAAGGCGCGGACATCCAGTCCCCGCTGTTTCAGCGCCGCCAACAGGCCACAGGTGACCACCGTCTTGCCGCTGCCGCTCTCCATAGCGGTGAGCAACAGGCGGCTCATGCCCGGACTCCTGTGATCAAAAATACCGGGTTTTGCGCCAGCAGCAGATGGAGCGCACCCGCCGTCCTCGTGCGGCTGACGGCAATCTGGGTGACCTCCGTCTCATAGCCCAAGGCGGTCAGGGTCTCTGTCGCCGTGGAAAGGGTTTCCAGCGCTAAGGCGGAGACGCAGAGCCGCGCCGCCGGATGGCTGGCGGATACCCACTGCAAAATCTCTGCCAACTCGCCGCCGGAGCCGCCCACAAATACCGCGTCCGGCACAGGCAGATCCATCAGCGCCGCCGGTGCCTTGCCCAGAGACAGATGGAGATTCCACACGCCGAATTTTTTCTTGTTCTCCTCTGCCAGCGCCAAAGCCTCTGCCCGGCACTCGATGCCATAGACCGCCTTGGCCTGTAGCGCCAGCTCCACGCTGACACTGCCGGTGCCCGCCCCGATGTCCCAGCAGATGTCGCCGGGGCAAATGGCCAGCTTGGACAGGGCGGCGGCACGCACCTCCTGCTTGGTCATGGGAATCTCCCCCCGGAGAAACAGCCCGTCGGGCAGACCCGGTGTCCGCCGGGGAAGAAGCCGAGGCGCTGCCTCGATCAGCAGGACAGAGAGGGGCGCAAAGTCTTGGGCAGAGAAATCCAGCGCCGTGCCGGTGGAGATTTTTTCATCGGGATAGGACAGCCGCTCCCCCGCCGTCACGGCTAGGGCGGGCAGTCCCGCCTCCACGATGGCGGCGCACAGCCGGCGAACCGTCCATTCGCCGCCGGTCAAAAAGAACACCGGCCTGCCATCCCCCAGCTCTGCCGCCGGATCACAGGCAACCCCGTGGGCGCTGACCAGCTTCCAATCCTGCCACGGTCGTCCCAATCTTGCCGCCAACAGCTGCAGGCTGGAGAGACCGGGGAACATCTTCCCGTCGATGCCGCTCTCCCGCAGCAGGGGCAGCAGGCCGGTGGCGCCGGAATAAAAGCCGGTGTCCCCGCTGTACACCACACAGGGACAGTGGGCGGTGTCGGAGAGCAGTGCCTGTAAAATTTCCTCTGCTCTGGTTGCCGCCACGCGATGCGCCGTACAGCCGTCCGGCAGACCGTCCAGCAGTCGCCGGGCACCCAGAATGCAATCTGCCTGCGCCAGTGCCGCCGCCGCCTCTGCCGTCAGACCCCCCGCCCCGCCGGAGCCCAGACCGAGTAAGCTCACCTCCATGACAATCCCTCCCGTATGGCATTCAAAATTTCGTCCATGGTCTCCCCGGTCTCAACCGGGCGACCGATGACCAGCAGTCTTGCCCCCGCCGCCTTTGCCGCCGTCTGCTTTTCCAAAAAGCCACCCGCCCCGCCGCCGTCCTTGGTCACCAGCCACGCGATGGCATATTGTTCCAGCATGGCGGTGTTCATCGCCACGGTGAACGGCCCCTGTAGGGCGAGGATCTGCCGGTGGGCAAGCCCCAGTGCCTCGCAGGCGGCGATGCCGTCGTGGGTGGGGAGCACCCGGGCAAAGAGCCTGCCTTTTTCCAAAGCGCCAAAGGCGGACAGCTCCTTTGCGCCGGTGGCAAGGAGAATGTTGCCGTCCGTCCCCGCGAGAAACGCCGCCGCCGACCGACAGCTGTCCACCTGCACCGTGCCCTCTGTGGAACTTTTTTCCCGGAGAAGACGGCGCAGGGGCACCCCCGTCTCGGCACAGGCGGCTTTTACCAGACGGCTGACCTCCACGGCATAGGGGTGGGTGGCATCGACGCAGAGATCACAGCCGGCGATCAGTGCCGCCAGCTCTCCCCCGTTTTTCCGCCCCACCTCCACGGTGATGCCGTCCACGGCTTCCAGCTCCTCCCGCCCCAAGTCGGTGGCGACGCTGACGGTGACGGCGATGCCGGTGCCCGCCAATGCCTCTGCCAGAAGTCGTCCCTCGGTGGTGCCGCCAAAAATCAAAAGCCTCATGCTTTCGCCTCATAGCCCCGGGGCGTCACCATCCGTCCGGCGAGGACTTGGGTGGTGCTGTTGCCGATGAACACCGTGGTGAACATGTCCAGCTGCTCTGCCGCCAGCTCTGCCAGCGTCAAAATTCGATGGCACTGTCCCTCCCGACCGATCTGTCGCACCCAACCGCAGACCGTGTCCGGGCTTTTGACCTCCCCCAAAATGGCGCAGGCTTTTTCCAGATAGTCCGCCCGCTTTTTGCTGGAGGGATTGTACAGGCAGAGGGAGAAATCCCCCGCCGCCGCGCACCGCAATCGGGTTTCGATCAGGCTCCACGGGGTCAGCAAATCCGACAGGGAGATGACGCAGAAATCGTGCATCAGGGGCGCACCCAGCACCGCCGCCCCGGCGAGCGCCGCCGTCACCCCCGGCACCACGGCGATCTCCACGGCGGGATAGTCCGGTGACAGCTGCAAAATCGGCCCCGCCATCCCATAGACCCCCGGATCGCCGCTGCAAACCAGCGCCGTGGTTTTGCCGCTCTGCGCCGCCTCCAACGCCAGACGACAGCGCTCCATCTCTCGGGTCATGGGGGTGGCGATGACCTCCCTTCCGGGGAAGTCCGGGGTGATCAAATCCAGATAGACGGGATAGCCCGCCAGAACCTGACAGTCCTCCAACGCCTGCCGCGCCTGTCCCGTCAGCCCCGCTGCCCCGCCGGGGCCAATGCCCACCACATAAAGTCTCTGCATCTCATACCCTCCAATCCGGGAAAAACGGCCGCTGTGCCACCGCCATGGTCACGCCGTTTCCCGCTGTTTTTTTCACCAGCAGCGTGCCTCCGCTGCCCCGTACGGCACTGCGCTCGCAGACATTGGACACCCCTGTGACGCTCTCCACAAAGGGGGAGGCGGAAAAAGTCCCCGCTACCTCCTGCAAATCCCCGGCGGAAAAGGTCTGAAACGGGAGGGCGTGTCTGTCGCAAAATTCCAGCAAGCCCGGCTCTTTTTCCTTGAGATCGATGCTGCACACCAGACAGATGGCCTGTTCACAGAGCCGGTTTTCCCGCAAAAGGGACTGAAATGCCGTCTCGATGGCCTCTGTCGTCGTGCCCCGCCGACAGCCGATGCCCAGCACCAAAATGGGGGGAATCAGCCCCAGCCCGTCGCCGTCCCTCTGCCAGACAGTCAGGGCGAAGTCCCAGCCGTCCTCCTCCGTCAGCAAAACGCCATGGGGCGGCGCACCCGATATCTGCCACGGGGACCGACCATACACCGTCTCGCCGGACAGCAGCTTTGCCGAGACCGTCTTGATGGCTTCGGGGTTTGAAATGAGAAGTCCTTGGGTCTTTGCCCAACTGTCCACCGCAAACAGACCGTGACAGTCCGTCGCCGTGGTGATGACCGCCGTGCCGCCGCAGAGTGCCGCCAATTGCTCTGCCAGCGCGTTTGCCCCGCCCAGATGTCCGCTTAAAAGCGGCAGGACAAACCGCCCGCACTCGTCCACCGCCACCACGGCGGGATCGGTGGTCTTGCTTTGGACAAAGGGCGCGATGGCGCGTACTGCGATCCCCGCCGCCCCCACAAAGACCAAGGCATCCTCCTCTGCAAAGGCGGCGGCTGTCCACGCCCGGAGGGAGAATCCCTCTGTGCCGTGGGCGCAGGTGTGGGTCGCGCCGGGAAAGGCCGCCGCAAAGCCCTCTGCCAGCGCCGCCCCTCTATCGGAAAAGGAGAGCAGCTTCATTGGCTCGCCTTTCGATATTCCGTGGTAAAGGCGGGGTCATACAGGCAGCTTCTGGAAACCGTGCCCTTTAAAAAATCCCCCACCAGCACCAGCGCCGTCTTGTGGATGCCGGAGACCCGCCCGGTCTCCCCCAAGGTACCCACGGTACAGCGCACCACCTTCTCCTCTGGCCAAGTCGCCTTATAGACCAGCGCCGCCGGGGTATCCACCGTGTATGCGCCCCGAAGCAGCTCGGTCTGCAAGCCGTCCAGCATCCCGGCAGAGAGAAAAATCACCATGGTCGCCCCATGTGCCGCCAGGGCGGCGATGCTCTCCCGCTCCGGCACCGGCGTGCGTCCCGCCATCCGGGTGATGAGGACGCTTTGACTGACACCGGTGTATTCCACACCCGCCGCCGCCGCGCCGCCGCAAAAGCTGGATACCCCCGGCGTGATGTCATAGGCGATGCCCCGGGCATCCAGCGCCTGCATCTGCTCGCCGATGGCACCATAGAGACAGGGGTCGCCGGTATGGAGCCGCAGGGTGGTCTTGCCCGCCGCCTCGGTCTGCTCCATGACGGCAAGCACCTGCTCCAACGTCATCTCCGCGCTGTTATAGACGGCACAGCCGTCTTTGCACAGCCCCAACAGGGCGGGATTGACCAAACTGCCGGCATAGATGACCACGTCCGCCTGTCGCAAATAGTCCGCGCCCCGCAGGGTGATTAAATCCGGCGCACCCGGACCCGCTCCCACAAAATGAATCATGTCCGCTCCTCCCTCACCACGATGGTGGCAAAATAGCCGGTGTCCCCGGCGGTCAATCGGTGGGAGACCACCTCGCTGGGCAGACCGCAGTTCTCCACCATGGAGGCCTGCGCCCTCTGACCGGTTTCCTCCAGCGCGGCAAGGAGGGTCTCCATGTGACCCCCCGCCTTCATCAGCACCTTGGTGCCAGACAGGGACAGCTGCGCTGTCAGATCGTCTCCCCCGGCGGGAAGGATGTGTAGGGGCTGGTTCCCCCGGGTCAGGGGGATGCCCAGTCGGGCGGCGACGGCGCAAAAGCTGGGCACCCCGGGCAGCATCACTGTCTCGTAGCCCGCCTCCTGCGCCAGCGCCATCAGATAGCCATAGGTGGAGTAGAGGGACACGTCCCCCAGATTCAGCAGTGCCACATCCTGCCCGGCGGCAAGATAGGGCGCAAGGACTGCCAGCGCCGCCCGATGGGCGGCATCCCGGGTCGCCTCGTCCCGCGCCATGGTAAACGCCAAGGGCAGAATGGTTTTGCCGGTGAGATCCACCGCCTGTCTCGCGATGTCCAGCGCCAAGGTCTCGCCGCTTTTGGTCTGGGGCACAGCGATGACAGCACAGCCGTCCAGCACCCGAACCGCCTGTAGCGTCAGCAGCTCCGGATCGCCGGGACCCACGCTGACCCCGTAAAATATACCCTGTTTCAGCTCCATGGAAGCATCTCCTCTGCGGATTTTGTGGCGCCCAATCGCCCATAGGTATTGGAAAACAGCACCGCCCCCACGGCGTATTGTCCCGCCGCCCGGGACAGCAAATGGGTCTCGATGGCGGTCAGCAGACGGGTCAGTACCGGCTCCCACAGACTTGCTTTCTGCAACAGCTCGATGCAGGCATCGGCGGTGGCGGCATCCAGCAGGGCGCGACAGAGGGCGGCATCTGCCCCGCAGACAGCGGCATGGGCGCAGAACAATTCTGTGCGGCAGTCCGCCACCCGGCTGTGGGTGTTGAAAATCCCCCCCGCCAGCTTCACCAGCTTGCCGATGTGCCCCACCAGCAGCACCTCTTCAAACCCCTCTGCCCCGCAGGCATCCAGCAGGTCGCCGATGAAGTTGGAGCAGACCACCACCGGCACGTCGCCGCCCATGGGATGGCTGTCCAAAAAATCCAGCCCGTAATTGCCGGGGGTGAGCAGTACCCGGGCGGGGCTGGTCAGCGCCGCCTGATGCAGCTCTAATTTCTTGGTGTCCACCAGCGCCCGGACGCTCATGGGCTCCACAATGCCGGAGGTGCCCAAAATGGAGATACCCCCCTGGATGCCCAGCTTGGGATTGAAGGTTTTTTCTGCGATGTCTGCGCCCGCCGGCACAGAGATCACCACAGAGATGCCGCCCCCATAGCCCAGAGCATTGCAGACCGCCGCCACCGCGTCCCCGATCATGCGGCGGGGCACCCGGTTGATAGCCGCCGCGCCCACGGGCTGATCCAGCCCCGGACGGGTCACCCGCCCCACGCCCCTGCCGCCGTCGATATGAACGCCGGGGGTGTCGGTTTTCAGCACCCGGGCGAAAATCAGCGCGTCTGCCGTGGCATCGATGTCGTCCCCGCCGTCCTTGCAGACGGCGCACTCTGCCCAGTCGGTTTCCCGTCGGCACTGCACCGGTGTCACGTCCACGGAAAAGCCCCGGGGGGTCATCAATTGCAAACTGTCCGGCGGGATGCCGGTCAGCAGCAGCCGGGTCGCCCCCGCCGCCGCCAAGGCCGCGCAGGTGCCGGTGGTATAGCCACAGCGCAGACGCTTGCCGCCGCTTTCGATATACTGTGCAAATGCCATGCGGTCTCCTCCTGTACAGCCCACCGTCACCGTCCGGAGACGGGGGCAGGCTATGCCCACTTTCAAACTGTTTCTGCTAGGGCTGTGCCTGTTCTATGGGCAAGTCCAGCGCCTTGGCATAGAGCAACAGCGCCTGATTGCCCTGATTGACCGTGCCGAAGGAGGTGGGACAGCAGATCACCCGCCGGCATCCCGCCAGCACCTGCTTTGCCTGCTCCAAGCTCTCCCGTCCGATGGGTTCGAAGTCCCGCTCGGCAATCACCTGTGCCGCCAAGGCGCTTGCCACGGCATAGTCCACATCGCCGGGGTGCAAGACCCCTGTGGCAAAGGGACAGCCCTCCCGCTGGAGCCGACGGAAGGTAGAGACGCCGCTGCCCCCGCCCGCGATGACAAAGACCTCTGGCGCGCCCCGGGGTGCCTCCAATTCCAGACAGCCGAAGGTGTCGTTATAGCTGCCGCCCTCCAAGTCATAGAGCTGCCGGATATAGTCCGCCGTGAGAACCGACTCCGGGCTGCCCTGTCTCTCGATTTTGCCATCTCGGACGCAGAGCACGGTATCTGAGATTTTCTGCGCCAAATCCAGCTCGTGGAGGGAGAGCACCACCGCCACCTGCTGCTCCCGCGCCATGGTTTTCAGCACGGACAGCAGCTCCAATTTATATTTGATGTCCAAAAAGGAGGTGGGCTCGTCCAGCACGATGACCTCCGGCTGTTGACAGATGGCGCGTGCCAACAGCACCCGCTGTCTCTGTCCGTCGCTGATGGCACCGAGATCGGTGGTGCGCAAATCCAGAGTGTGTACCAGCTCCATGGCGCGGTGGATCTCCGCCCTGTCCGCCGGGGACAGCACCCCCAAATGCCCCGTATAGGGCTGCCGTCCGGCAGACACCACGTCCTCGCAGGTCTGACGACCGGCGGATTGACGGAGGGTCAGCACCAGCGCCAGCTTGCGGGCGATGGCCAGAGGGGACAGCGTGGCTAGGCTGGCTCCCGCCAGCAGGATGGTGCCGCCAATGGGGCGCAGCTGTCCCGCAAGGGTCTTGAGAATGGTGGTTTTGCCGCTGCCGTTGGGGCCGACCAAGGTGAGGATCTCCCCCCGGCGCAGGTCGATGGCGATCTCGTCCACCAGAACCCTGCCGTCATAGCCCACGGCAAGGCCGTCGGTGCGCAAAATAGACTCAGTCACGGGAGGCCTCCCCCTGCCGCCGCAGCAGCATGAAAATGACGACGGGCGCACCGAAGATCGCCGTCACCGAGCTGATGCTGATCTCGGTGGGGGCAAAGACGGTGCGGGCAATCAAATCGCAGAACAGACAGCAGACCCCGCCCCCCAAAAAGCAGGCGGGCAGTACCAGAATCGGCTTAGAGGTGCCCAGCAGGCTCTGAATCAAGTGGGGCACGGCGATGCCCACAAAGGAAATCGGCCCCGCAAACGCCGTGACGCAGGCGGACAGCAGGCTGGACAGCACAATCAGCACCACCTGAAACAGCCCGGTGTTCACGCCCACGCTCTTGGCATAGGCGGCACCCTGCTGATAGGCGGCGATGGGCTTGGCAAGGAAAAAGGCAGCCACCGCACCGGGCAAAACCACCGCCGTCATGGTGCCCACCGCGTCCCACGACATGCCGGAAAAGCTGCCCATGGACCAGTTGTGCAGGTTCACGATGTCCGCGTCGCTGGCAAAGGTCACGGCAAAATCCGTCAGCGCCGAGCAGATGTAGCCAATCATCACGCCGCCCACAATCAGGAGGGACATGCTGTCTGCCCGGCGGGAGAGCAGGAGAATCACCCCGGTACACAGCAGAGAGCCCAGAAATGCCGCCCCGATCAGGGTGAGGGAGGTGGCCTGCCGCCCCTGTCCCAGCAGAAAAATCATGGTCAGGGCAACCACCAGCTTTGCGCCGGAGGAGATGCCCAGCACAAAGGGTCCCGCAATGGGATTGTGGAAAAAGGTCTGCAATAAAAACCCGGAGACCGACAGCGCCCCGCCCAGCAGCAGTGCCGACAGCAGTCGGGGCAGTCGCAGTGACCAGATGATCTGATAGGCGGTTTCGTCCGTCCGCCCGCCCGCCAGAATCCCCGGGAGGTCTCTTGCCGGGATGGACACGCTGCCCGCCCCGATATTCCAAAACAAAAGCGCGACAAGCGCCACCGCCAGACCCAGAAAGGTCAGCAGATAGCGCCGCCGCATTTTTTTGATGTCCGCCAGATATCGCTCCTCCATGGCTGTGCTCCTTTTGCAAAGCGCCCCTCAAACAGGGTGCCTCTGTTGATGCGGGGCGGCGAAGGCTCTCCGCCGCCCCGAAACCTATTCCAGCCGATACAGGTAGCCCAGCCTGTCCGGCGGGTGGGAGTCGGTGAGGACGGTGTGGAAGTCCACCAGCATGTCCCCCAGACACATGGTTTTTTGAAACATGTTGGCGGTGGTACACCAGACATCCCCGGTCTGTACCGCCTTGCAGGTTTTCAGCAGAGGGCTTTTTTCCAGCAGCTCATCCAGCGAGTGGAGCTCGCCGCCGATGGTGCTGTTGTAAATCAGCACGTCCGCGTCCTTTGCCGTGGCATAGAACTCCTCCATCTGCAAATTGACGGTGGACAGGGCGTTTTCCTCGCCGCCCAAATCCTCAAACACATAGCGTCCCCCCGCAAGGGACAGCAGCTTGGCCACATAGTCCCCGGACTTGCGGACATTGGCCGCGCCGTTGCCCGTGATGTAGAAAAACGCCGCCGATTTCCCAGAGACCACGCCGTCTGTGACGGCTTTCAACTGGGCGGTCTGCTCTGCCATCCGACTGTCTGCCACGGCTTCCTTCCCCAGCAGGACGGCATAGAGCCGAATCCACTCCATACGTCCCAGAGGGTGGCTCTCATAGCTGGAGCGATCCACCAGCACGGGGATGCCGAACTGTGTCAGCTTTTCCTGCACCTCCGGGGTGTGATACACCATGGTGGACTCGATGGCAAGGTCACAGCCGTCCGCCACAATGCGCTCATAGTCCGGGGCGTTGTATTTCCCGGCATAGGCGATGGTGCCCGCCTCCATAGCGGCGCGCGCCTCCTCCACATACCAGTCCTCTGCCCGGGTGCCGGACAGGGTGATGGCATCCAAGCCGTCCAGCGCCGCAAAGAGATCCATGGCGGCGGTAGCCACCAGATAGATGTGATCTAAGGGCTGTTGCAGCACGGTGATATCCCTCTCCAAGTCGGCGGGGGGCTGCTGCCCCTCCGGCACCACCAGATAGCGTCCCCCGTCCACGATGGTGAGCAGAGCCGCGCCGTCCGTGCAGTAGTCCACCGAAAAATTCTCCGCATATTGCAGTTCCATGCTGTGGTCGATCCGCAGCCCGCCGCTGGTTTCAGCCGGCTTTTCCACTGCCGTCTCGCCGCAGGCGGCGCAGAGCAGACAGACCAGCAGTCCGGCGAGGGCGGCTTTTATGTGGCGATACAAGCTATGCCACCGGTTGCAGGGTGGCGGCGGCGAAGTGCAGGGTATAGTCGATTTCGTGGGGGGTGCTCATAGCGGTGGTGTCCGCCGTCATGGCGAGGTCGCAGTCCAGCGCGGACACGGGGACGGAGAACACAGAATCCCCCTCGGTGTTGGTGGGCAGATACTTCTGACCGTCCACCACCATGTAGTCATAATTGGGACTGCTCCACGCAAGGGTGGCAGTCATCTGACCGTCCGCGATGGTCAGGGGGGCGGGAGAGGCGATTTTTGCCTTCCCAGAGCCGCCGGTCAGGGTCACGTCGATGGTGTACGCGCCATCCGGGGTGGCGGATTTCTCGGTGGGCGGCGTGACAAAGGCCTCGGCTGGCAGACTGTCTGCCAAAAAGACCAGCGTGCGGTCGTACCACGTCTCTTTTTTGATGCTGTATGCCGCGAAGGGAAGCTCCTCATTCAGCGTCGCCACCGGCACGGTATAGGTATACTGCCCGTCGGCATTCTCCACATAGTCATAGAACGCCGTGTCCGACGCGGTGGCGGCAGTCTCGCCGGTGCCGCTGTACAGCCGCAGATAGCCGGTGCCGCTCAGGGTCAGCACGGCGGACAATGCGCCGCCCTCGGCGGTCAACTGCGCGTCCACCACCTTGAACATGGAGGAGCTGGAGGTCACGTCGATGGGATAGGTGCCATCCTTGAGCGCTGTGCCGGCGACAGGGGTCAGGGGTGTTTCCACGGCGGGGGCGGCGACTGTCCCGGCGGCAAGGCCGTCGATAGCTGCCTGGGTGTGGGCGACATAGATCGCCTGAATGCCCGGAAATTCGCCCAGACCCCGCAGGACGGTCTCCACCTGATAGCCGGCGGCCTTAAATTGGGACTTCCACGAATCCGGCTCGTCACCCGCCATATCGTTGTTGGCATGGTCGCCGGCAACCACCATCAGCGGCTCCAAGACCACCGTGGCATAGTCCCCGGCCTTGACGGCGGTCATCAAATCCGCCAGCGTGGGAGCGGCCTCCACGGTGCCCACATAGTAGTTGCTGTGTCCCTCGGCGGTAAACTGGGCTTGCAGTTTGGCATAGACACCGTTGGAGTCCGCCGACGTGCCGTGTCCCATGAAGCAGATGGCGGTTTTGCCGTCGTCATAGGAGGCAGTTTCGGCGGTGACCGCGTTGATGACGGCGGTGCAATCCGCGTCCGAGGTCAACAGAGGCTCTGCCAAGGCAAGGTGCTGGAATTTGCCCTGATAGCCCTGCAAGGCCGCCGACAAGTCATTGTATTCGTTGCCGTTCATCAGGTGGGTGGGCTGGACGATCAGGGTTTTGACCCCGTCAGTCACGGCGCGCTCCAGCGCCTGCTCCACATTGTCGATGATTAAGTTGTCCCGCTTTGCCAGCTTGTCGATGATGGTCTGGCTGGTGAAGGCGCGGCGCACCCCATAGTCCGGGAAGGCGGTGGCGATGGCTTTTTCGATGGCGCCGATGGTTTTCTCCCGGCTGTCGTTATAGCTGGTGCCGAAGCTGACCACCAGGATCGCCTGATCGCTGGGGGGCGCGGGAGGGGGGACGGGCTGTCCACAGCCTGCCAACAGGGTCATGGTCAACGCGCAGATCAATAGGACAAGGGAAAGCTTTTTCATGAGAGTCCTCCGCATTTTTTATTCTATCACACAGGCAGTCATACCCGCAATGAATGGGGAAAATCCCCCTGTGTGTGGGCATGGAGACACCATGCAAAATGCCGAGAGCATCCAAAAAAGGATGCATCTCGGCATAAACTGCTTTTGATCCTGCCGGGAAGGGCACCGACAGACGGGCGCGGCAGGGACTTGCAGTTTACGCAGCCTTGAGCCGGGCGGCTCTCCACACAGAGGTTTGCATAAACTCCCCAGACGTGGACGATCCGACTGAGAGCGGTCGCTCCATACGGTTGCTGCGTGCAGTGCCGGATTCTCACCGGCTTCCTCCACGTCTGTGGATATTTGATTTAGTTTTCCGAATTACTGTACATTTGATTGCCCTCAGTATAGCAGACAGCGGCGTTTTTGCATAGGCTTTTCTTTCCATCCCACAAAAGTTTTTACCAGCCGCGGGGGGAGTACGCCCGCTTTTTGAAAAAAGCGGGGCAAAAACTTTAATGATCACATTCTGTTGGCTTTCCAATTAACTAGGCAAGGCGCATATTGAGGGCGATGATGCCAGTAGGGTCGGATGGTATCCGACCCTACGTCAATGCCCAAACAGCCGTCGTATCTAGCGATCTAATCAAACAGGGGGGCGGATATCATCCGCCCCCCTGTCCGTTTCTCAATCAATGGTGTAGCCCTGACGAAACTCTCAGTAAAGTTTTTGCCAGACTTTTTTCAAAAAGCCGCGTATCTTACCCCCGCGCGTATCCTGCCCCCGCGCGCGTTCTAAAACTCGTCGGTCTCCGGGCTGTCCAGCCGCTCCCGCAACTCATAGAGGTCGGTGCGTCGTGCGGACAGCAGGGGCAGCTGACGGCGCAC
This sequence comes from Oscillospiraceae bacterium, assembly GCA_036656515.1. Taxonomy (GTDB): domain Bacteria; phylum Bacillota; class Clostridia; order Oscillospirales; family Oscillospiraceae; genus Oscillibacter. The sequence continues at coordinate 23,056 of JAVVOA010000019.1, forward strand.
GTCGCCGATCTGGGACAGCTCCAAGTCGGCATAGAGGGTGACATCCTCGCCCCCGGCGCGGCAGAGCACCGTGCCCCACGGATCCACCGCCATGGAGTTGCCGTAGGCGACGTAGCCCGCCGTCTCGTCCCGTGCGGGGGAGACCCCCACCGTAAACACCTGATTGTCCACCGCCCGCTGACGGAATAGCAGCTCCCAGTGGGCGGGTCCGGTGGTCAGATTGAAGGCACCGGGCACAAACAGCACCTGCGCCCCCCGTACCGCCATCAGCCGCGCCAGCTCCGGGAACCGAAAATCGAAGCAGACGCACAGCCCCATGATGCCGAATTCCGTCTCAAAGGTGGTGATATCGTCGCCGGGCGACAGGGTGTCCGACTCCATAAACCGCTGCCCGCCGTCGATGTCAATGTCGAACAGATGGAGCTTCCGATGCCGCGCCAGCTGTGCCCCGTCCCGCCCAAAGACAAAGGCGGTGTTATAGACCTTGCCCTCTGCCAGCTCGGGAATGGAGCCACCCACCAGATAGATGGACTGCTCCTTCGCCACCGCCGCCAGCCGGGTGCGGGCTTCGCCGCCGCTCTCCTCGCCATAGGCGCGGAAACAGCCGGTGTCATAGGGGCAGCAGAACATCTCCGGCAAAACCGCAAGGTCTGCCCCCGCCGCCTTTGCCGCCCGGATCCTCTCCTCTGCCACGTCCAGATTTGCCGCCTTTTGGGCAGTGACCGACATTTGAATCAGTGCAACGCGCATAAAAATCCTTCCTTTCCATCGCTTTCGTGGTCACACAAAAAACGTCCCTTAAAATTCCCGCAAAATCAGCTCGGTGACACCGCCGTCCGGCGCGACCAGCACCCGCCGCACCTTGGGATGCCGGGCATAGCCCGCCAGCTGCTCTTGCAGCGCCGTCCCGCAGTGATAGCCGTGGATGAGCCGCAGGCGATAGGTGCCGGCACCCGCCCGCCGCAACAGACTGTCCACCGCCACCTGCGCCTGATATTGGGTCTTTCCGTGGAGATCCAGCGTGACAATTCCGGCATCCATCCAAAGCCACCTCGTTCTGTGATTTTTCCTCTATTGTATGCCAAGGGGAATCCGCTGACAAGAGGGGCGTTCAAATTTTTTTCGGGCGCTTGACAAGCCCGGTCTATTGTTGTAGACTGACAGCAGGTCTATAGTTATAGACCAAACGAGAAAGAACGTGGGAGGTATGGAGCGCGATGGAGACGAATAGACTGTGTGACAGCGAATATCGCTTTGCCCAAGTGGTCTGGGAGACTGCGCCGGTGGGGTCGGGACGGCTGGCAGAGCTGTGCCGGGAGAGACTGGGCTGGAAGAAATCCACCACCTATACCACCCTGAAAAAGCTCTGCGATCGGGGCCTGCTGCAAAACGAAAATGCCGTGGTGACGGTGGTCGTCCCCCGGGAACAGGTGACGGCGGCGGTCTCCGCCGATTTTGTGGAGCGCACCTTCGACGGCTCGCTGCCCGGCTTTGTGGCGGCGTTTTTGGGGGGCAAGACCCTGTCGGCGAACGAGGCGGCGGAATTGAAGCGGCTGATTGACGACAATCAGCGGGAGGAGGGACTATGCTAACGTGGTTGACGGCACTGTTTTTGCAGCTGGTCTCCATGGGTGTCAAGGCGTTGCCGGTGCTGGCGGCGGTGTTGCTGCTGCGGACACTGCACCTGCCCCGGAAATACAGCTGTGTCCTGTGGGGGGTGGTGGGCTTTCGTCTCCTGTGCCCGGTGACCCTCCCGTCGCCGCTGAGCCTGTTTAACTGGAATACCGCCCAGTCGGCGGCGACGGCGGTACAGACCGCCCTGCCCCGCTTGGGAGAGACGGCACTCCCTCCCCCGGCGGAGCTGACGACGCCCCTGACGCCGGGACTGCCGGTGATGACTGCGCCCCTCCCTGTCCAAACCGGACTGTCACCGGCGACTGTTTTGGCGGTGATCTGGGCGGTGGGACTGCTGGTGCTGCTGCTCTGCGGGACGGTATCCTATCTGCGATTGCATCGACAGGTGGCGACGGCGGTGCTTCTGCGGGACAACATCTATCAGTGCGACACCCTGCCCACCCCCTTTGTGTTGGGCTTTCTCCATCCCCGCATCTACATCCCCTTCCACATGACTGAGGGGGAACAGCGCTGCATTCTGCGCCACGAGGAGATCCACATCCGGCGGCGGGACTATCTGCAAAAGCCGCTGGCCTATGCGCTGCTGTCGGTCTATTGGATGAACCCCCTGCTGTGGCTGGCGTTTTCCCTGTTTTGCCGGGATTTGGAGCTGTCCTGTGACGAGGCGGTGTTGGAGGAGCTGGGCGGCGAGGCGCGGCGGGACTACAGTCTGTCCCTGCTGTCCTTTGCCACGGCGCGGCGCTTTCCGGCGACCCCCGCCTTTGGGGAGACCGATGCCTCCCGCCGGGTGAAGCACGTCCTGCGGTGGAAGCCCGCCGCGCCCCGGATGGCGTTTCTGGGGGTGACGGTCTGCCTCTTTGCGGCGCTGGCACTGGGGACGGATGCCTTTCCCGGCGCAACCGCCAGCAGTCTCCAAAAGCAGGGACAGGGGTCTATCGAGACGGAGCAGGGCAGGGTTACCACCACCAAATTGGACTACAGCCTCGCCCAAGACGTGACCGACTTCACCCTGTACGAGGAGGTCTATGACCACGGCAAGCTGATTGCGGTCCACCCGATTTTGCAGTCGGATTCTCTGGACAAAGCCACCCGACGGGGGCGCTTGGAGCTGGGGATGGCACGGGTGCTGGGCGAGGACGGTCGCTCTGGAATCGTGTGGTACAATGCGGAGACGGTCAATGGAAAAACAGACGTGTTTTCCACGATCCCCTCTGCCGCGCCGACGGGGGACTATGGCTCCTATGGCTTTTCCTCCTTGGAGGGAGCTGGCAGTATCCGGCTGGATGCAGAAGTCCCCGCCATCCTGATGCTGGGCAGTACCAATCACGGGGTGACCCTGCCCACCATCGACGCTTTGAACGAGAATTTTGCCGGCGATGCCCTTGCCGGGACAGAGCAGGTGGTACTGCTCCGTATGCGCCTGAGGAAGGCACCTGCCACCGATGTCTCCGGCGGCACCCTCCGCTCTGACGGTATGGAGCAGAAGGTGGGGCTGACCATTCAAAATTTCTCCTATACGCTAGGCGAGACTGTCCGATCCTTTGCCCTGGTGGAGGAGATTTATGAAAACGGGGTATTGCTGTCCTCCACCCCGGTGCTGATGGACAATCTGGGGAAGGACGGGGCAGCCCAGCGGCAGGGCACGGTCTCGGTGGCGGTGGAGCCGGAGGGGGAGGTGCCGGGCGCGTGGGATCGTCTGGACTGGCGGGTGACCCTTGGGGGCACCGGCTTCAACCGCAGCACGCCCTTGCCGCCCCATACCTATACCAGCTATGCGCCTATGTTTTTGGGGCAGGACGGACAGAAGTCCACCGCCCTCACCATGGGCGACAGCACCATTGTCTATGCGGGCTATCTGGATAGCAATCAGAACGACGGACTGACCGCCGTCTCCTGCGAAGCGCTGAATCAGGACTTGATGCAGGCGTTTACAGACAATCCCTGTGTGCTGGTGCTGGTGCGGCTGGCGCTCTCCGCGGACAGTCTGGACACCCTGCTGGAAAATCTATCCGCCACGTCTGCCGCCCGGACACTGTACGAGCTACGCACGCCCTACATCGGGGACACGTCCGGGGACAGTGCGCTGCTGGAGGCACTGGGGGTGGGCGAGCTGGGCGACTATTCCTTTGAGCTGGAAACCGCCGCGCCCCCCTACATCCTGCGGGTCAATTTTAAGGACAAGCCCAAGGACGCGGATGCCTTGGATCGCACCATGACCCGCAACGCCTGTCTCCTGCTGGCGCTGATTGGGAATGCCGAGGAGATACAGTGGAGCTATCCCGCCGTGGCAGAGGATGGGGCGGAGACCCTGCTCACCGTCTATTTTCCGGCGGAGCAGGCAAGTGAAATGGTGGGCGGCGACGTGAAGCTGCTGGGCAAGTCACCCGTCAGCGTGGGACAGCTGCTCAACGCCCTGCCCATGGGATAGACGCGGGGACGGGGGACGCGGGGCAAGTACGCGGGGGCTGAGTACGCGGCTTTTTGAAAAAAGCCTGGCAAAAACTTTTGTGATCAGTTTAGTTAGGGCTATCAGGCAA
>JAVVOA010000020.1:0-26078 GCA_036656515.1 Oscillospiraceae bacterium
CAAAAGCGACTGTGCAGCGCCCGGGGGGAGACCATGGTGGAGACACTTTGCGCCATCTTGATCATCGTATTTTCCAGCCTGATTCTGATGACCATGGCTCTGACAGCGGCAAATATCAACGGGCGAACCGCCAAAGCGGACGTTTTCTTTCGCCTTGAGCTGATTGAAGCGGAGAAAGGTGGGGGAACCAAATCGGGAAAAATCACCATCCAGAATGACAGTAGTCACGCCATCTATCGATATGATGTGCTATATAAAGGCGGCGACCGGCTGCACTCCTATGATAAGCCGCCAAGGGCGGAGGGAGGCAGCGCATGAAAAAGAGAGCTATACGGGGCTTTACCGTGGTGGAAATGCTGGTGGCTATGCTGATTCTGGCCATTGTGGGCGTGGGGCTGACCACCGGGATCTCCTCCGCCATCGGGGTCTACCACACCAGTGTCTTCACCTCCGAGAGCCAGCTTCTCACCGGCACGCTGGATACCGCCCTCGCCGACGTACTGCGCTATGCCAAGTATGAAAAAGCGGCAACGGAGGAAGAGGGTGACACAACCGCCCATTTTTCCAATACCAACTATCGCGTGGTAAATGGCAGTCTTCTCGCCTATGAGGGGCGGCTGAAAATGAACCCCACCGACGGAGCACCAACGAAGGACACCCTGCTGAATCTCCTCAGCGACAGTGCCTATAGCACCATGTCGCTGCGGGACTTGACCCTGAAGTATGAGGATACCACCCACGTCTTTTCCGGAAGCTATACGCTGGTGAGCACCCGGGACAGCACCCTCACCAAAACCGTAAACTTCGCCTACCGCACACTGGTCTGTTAAGGGCGCGGCATTCGACTGAAAACCAAAAAAGGAGCGATCCGCTTATGATGCCTCCCAGATTAGGAGACCTGCTGCTGTCCATCGGACTTCTCAGCCAAGAGCAGTTGGATACAGCATTGGAAAACCAAAAGAAAACTAAATTTCGCCTGGGCAAAGAACTGATTCACGAAGGGATCATCACAGAGCAACAGCTCATTGATGCCTTGGTGCTACAGCTGGGCGTGGAGTTTGTGGATTTGTCCAAGCTGATTATCCCGGCAGAGCTGGCGCAGGTTCTCCCCAAAAATTTTGCGAGAAAGCACGGCGTGGTTCCGGTTCGTCTGAATAAAAACACGCTCTATCTCGCCATGAGCGATCCGCTGAACTTTATGGCTGTGGAAGAGGTTAAGGTCGCCACCCGCAAGCGTGTGGTGCCGGTCATCTCCACAGAGGAGTCCATCGCCCGCGCCATTGCCACCCTCTATGGCGGCGAGGGTGCCGCCCGTGCCATCGAGGACATGAAGCGAGAGATCACCGACAGTGGCCCCGCCGCCTCCGAGTCCTTCACCGCCCGGAATATCGGCGGCGACGATGCCTCCTCCGCGCCCACCGTGCGCTTGGTCAACTCCATCATCGAACGCGCCGTGGTAGAGCGCGCCAGCGACATCCATCTGGAACCCTATGAGGAGGAAATGCGGGTGCGTATGCGCATCGACGGACTTTTGCGCAACGTCATGGTGGTGCCCAAAAACCTCCAAGCCTCCGTGGTCTCCCGACTCAAGGTCATGGGCTCCATGGACATCTCCGAGCGTAAAATTCCCCAGGATGGACGCAGTGCCGTCCGCGTACACCAATCGGACGTGGATTTGCGGATGTCCACCCTGCCCACCATCTATGGCGAAAAGTTTGTCATTCGTCTGCTGGACAAGGATTCCCAGCTGCTAGAGCAAAGCAAAATCGGACTTACCGGCGAGGATTTGGAGAAATATCGGACCCTGCTGGCTGCGCCCAGCGGCGTGATTCTCATCGCCGGCCCCACCGGCTCCGGCAAATCCTCCACCATGTATACCATGATTCGCGCCCTGAATGCCGAGCAGGTGAATCTTGTGACGCTGGAGGATCCTGTGGAGTACAACATCTCCGGCATCAATCAGGTGCAGATCAACGAAAAAACCGGCATGACCTTTGCCGGCGGACTGCGCTCCATCCTGCGACAGGATCCGGATATCATCGCCGTGGGCGAGATTCGAGACGGCGAAACGGCACAGATCGCCATGCGCGCCGCCATCACCGGACATCTGGTGCTGTCCACCATCCATACCAACGATTCCCTTGCCACCATCGACCGTCTGCTGGACATCGGCGTGGAGCCATATTTGATTGCCAGCGCCCTCAACGGTGTCATTTCCCAGCGCTTGGTGCGCTGCATCTGCCCCGATTGCCGGGAGGAATACACCCCCACGCCAGAGGAGCTGGCAGAGCTGGGTCTTCCACCCACGGACGGGCAGAAGCTCTATCGCGGCAGGGGCTGTCCCAACTGCTTTGGCACCGGCAGCCGTGGCCGTACCGCTGTTTTCGAAATCCTCCTGCTGGATCGACGCATTAAGGCGGCGATTTCAGAAGGTGTGAAGCGGGAGGAGCTGTATAAGATCGTCCACCAAGGCAAAAAGTTTACCACCCTCGCCGCCAACTGTCGCCGTCTGGTATTGGATGGCACCATCACCCTGACCGAGGCACGACGTACCATCGGTTCGGCGGAGCAAGACTATGCAGATTAGTGAGTTGGTGGCGGAGGCGGCAGCGCTGGGTGCCTCCGATATCCACCTGATCTGCGGCCTGCCCCCCAAATGCCGGGTGGATGGCACGCTGCGCAATCTGGAAGAGACCTGCCTGACCGATGCGCTCTGCACCGACCTCGCCGAACAGATGGCGGGGGAGCTGCCCGCCGCCGGCGAGCTGGATCTGGCCGAGACCTATGGCGGCATCCGGGTGCGCATCAACCTGTTTCGACAGCAGACGCATTTTTCCGCCAGCATTCGGCTTTTGAACAATCAAATCCCTGCGCTGGAAAGTCTGGGTCTGCCCCCTGCGGTGGCGGGACTGACAGAGCTGCCCCGGGGCATTGTCCTTGTCACCGGCGAGACCGGCTCCGGCAAATCCACCACCCTCGCCGCCATGATTGACAGCATCAATCACAGCCGCGCCGCACACATCATCACGTTGGAGGATCCCATCGAGTATGTCTATACCCCCGATCGCTGCATCTTTAACCAGCGGGAAATCGGGCGGGATACCGCCAGCTATGCCAGCGGCCTGCGCGCCGCCCTGCGAGAGGATCCGGATATCATGCTGGTGGGCGAAATGCGGGATTTGGACACCATCGAGACTGCCCTCACCGCGGCAGAGACGGGACATCTCGTCCTCACCACCCTCCACACCGGCTCGGCGGCAGATGCCATCGACCGCATGGTGGATGTCTTTCCGGCAGAGCGGCAGAAGCAAATTCGGCTACAGCTCTCCATGACCTTGCAGGCGGTGCTCTCCCAACAGCTTTTGCCCCATCGGAAGGGCAGCGGTCGGGTGGCGGCCTGCGAGTTGATGCTGGTCAATGCCGCCATCCGCAACCTGATTCGGGAGGGGAAAACCCCCCAGATCGGCAATGTTATCACCACCACCGGACAGGAGGGGGCAATCACCATGGACAACGCCCTGCTCCGACTCTGCCGTGAGAATAAAATCACCTCAGGAGCGGCAAAATCCGCCGCCCGCGACCCGGAGTATCTCCGCAAAAATCTCTAAGGCAACACAGACAGAAAGGGAGGTCTGCCCATGCTCACCTTCAAATACAAGGCGCTTTCCCCTGATGGCGTGCAGGTCAATGGCATCGTGGAAGCAAATTATGAGTACGAGGCAATCGCCCGCATCAAGGAGACCTGCCCCGTCCTTCTGACCATCAGCGAAATTCGAAGCGCAGATACCCGGGGGAAGAACACGGGCGGAAAGATCAGCGACAAGGCCTTGGCACTGATCTGCTCCCAGTTTTCTATCATCATGCGGGCGGGACTGCCCATCGTTCGCGCCGTGGAGCTGATCGCCGAACAGACGGCGGATCGCACCCTCAAACAGATTTTAAAACAGGTGGCGCAGGACGTGGCGGGGGGCTTTAGCCTGTCCCAGAGCTTTGAAAACAACGGCCCCCAGCTGCCCACCACCTTTATCGAAACCATTCGCTCCGGCGAGGAGGGCGGCACGCTGGACACGTCCTTTGCCCGACTGCACACCTTTTATGACCGCTCGGCCAAGCTAAAGGGCAAGGTCATCGGCGCACTGACCTATCCGCTGTTCACCTGCGTGGTGGCGGTGGTGGTCATCATCGTCATCATGGTGTTCGCCGTCCCCGCCTTCACCGGCAGCTTTTTGGATATGGGCATTGAGATGCCTCTGCCCACCCGCATTCTCATTGCGGTCTCCAACTTTTTCTCCCACTATATCCTGCTGATGCTGGCGCTCGTCGCCGCCGGAGTTCTGGCCTATACCTTCTATAACAAGACCGAGAGCGGACACCTGAAAATTTCGGCGTGGAAGCTCCGCGTGCCGCTGCTGGGCAAAATCGCCCTGATGAAGTCCGCCTCTGAGTTTGCCAACACCATGAGCACCATGCTGGCGGCGGGACTGCCCATCATCCGCGCCGTCTCCGTCACCGGACGCGCCATGAGCAACTACTATATCGGCACCCGGCTCCAAGGGCTGGTGCCCGAGTTAGAGGACGGCCACACCTTGGTGGGCAGCATGAAAAAGCTCCCCTTTTTGCCGGAGCTGCTGGTGGAGATGACCGGCGTGGGCGAGGAGACCGGCACGCTGGAGAGCACGCTGGACGTGATCGGCGCCTATTACGACAACGAGACGGACACCCTCTCCGCGCGGGTGCTGTCCCTGATGGAGCCGATTATCATCTGCGTGCTGGCCGTGGTGGTCTGCGGCATTTTGCTGGCGGTCTATCTGCCCATGTTCTCCCTGTATGGAGGACTGTAACCTGTGTTATCTACCGGAGAGAACAACCCCTTTTCGGACGATATAAAACCCCGAGAAACACCCAAAAAAAGGAGGAAAAAATGATGTTAAAGAATACCCTGAAAAAGATCCGCTCCAAAAAAGGCTTTACCCTGATGGAGATGCTGATTGTGGTCGCCATCATCGCCATTCTGATTGCCATCGCCATCCCCACCTTCAGCGGCTCCCTGAACAAAGCCAAGCTCGCGGCGGATAACGCCAACTTCCGCACAGCCAAGGCTGTCGCTGCTGTTCAACTCATGAATTCTGAGGATAGCGGAGCAGCACTTACCACTGGAAGTTTCAATGCTGAGACAAGTACATTTGGAGCAACTGGAGGCTATACAGCCAAGGCAGAGGAAGCGGCCGCAGGCGAGACACAGCATGCCAAGGGCGCTACAATTGATATGAACGGCAAGGGCGAAGTCACGTGGAACCCCAAAACCGCCACACCCGGCGCCTAACTCAACGACCGATCATCGCTGAGCTCTACAGAGATCTTACAACCTGAAATCATACGGGGCGGGGCTGACGGGTTGCAGCCCCTCCCCGTGGGTTTATCACCGACACGGGAGGTCGCCATGCGCTATCTCACACCCTTTTTCGCCGGCTATTGTCTCTGCGTCACCGCCCTGCTGGGTCTGGTGCTGGGCAGCTTTTGCAACTGCATGGCCTGGCGTCTCGCCCATGGGGAGAGCGTCGCCCGGGGGCGCAGTCACTGCGCCGTCTGCGGTCATACGCTGGGGGCGACAGAGCTGATTCCCCTGCTGTCCTATCTGCTGCAAAGGGGGCGCTGTCGCCATTGCGGCAAAAAAATCTCCCCCCGCTATCCGGCGGTGGAACTGCTGCTGGCGGTGGCGCTGGTGCTGCTGGTGCTGCGCCATGATTTCACCGGCACCGCCCTGCGCTTCGGCCTGTTCACCTGTGTGCTGCTGGTGCTTGCGCTGGTGGATTTGGACACCGGCGAGCTGCCGGACAGTCTGCTTCTGGCGGGTATCGCCAATTTCCTGCTCTTTCTCCCATGGGGAGAGCACCCTCTCACCGCCCTGCTCACCGGCGTTTTGTCGGGGCTGTCTGTGTCCCTGCCCCTGCTGCTGCTGTCCCTGCTGATGGATCGCCTGTTGAAAAAGGACAGCATGGGTGGGGGAGATATCAAGCTGTTCTTTGTGGTGGGTCTGTATTTCGACTGGAAGGTCAATCTGCTCACCCTGATTTTCGCCTGCCTGCTGGGCATCCTGTTTCCCTTTGTCAGCCGGATTCGCACCGGGGAGGGGGAGTCTGCGTTTCCCTTTGGCCCGGCGATTGCCGCCGCCGCGCTGGTCTCCATGCTGGTGGGTCAACCGCTCATCGCGTGGTATTTGTCCCTGTTTTAAATTTGAGATCAATCCGCCCCTGCGGAATGACCATAGAGGAGCGAGATTTTTTCTGAAAACCCCGCTCCATAGATAGAAAAAGTAGGAGGAATCGCCCATGCTTAAGTCCTGTCTGGGTGTTGATTTTGGTACCAATGAATTGCATTTGGCAGTCTCCGGCAGCAGTGGCATCCGCTGCTTGCACACAGAGGCCATCCCCCAAAATCTGGTGCGAGAGGGGCGTATCGTCTCACCGGAGGCAATGGCAGAGGTGCTGAAAACCGCATTGAAAGCGGAGAAGATCTCCATCAAAAACTGCGCGCTGGTGTTGCCGCCCGAGCAGGTTTTCATCCGCAGAACCACCATGCCCTATATGACCGTCAGTCAGCTGGAACTGAATCTGCCCTATGAATTTCACGATTATATCCAGAAGGACAAGGACATGTATTTTTATGACTATGCCGTTTTGGATATCATGAGGGACGAACTGGGGGAGCCGAAATCCATGGAGCTGTTGACAACGGCGGTGTCCAAGGATGTGATCGCAGACTATCGACGGCTGTTGAGCAAGGCGGGTCTGCGGCTGACCATCGCGCTGCCAGAGGGCTTTGCCTATCGGAATCTCATCCGGGCATACGAGGCAAAAAATCCCGAAAAGCACCCCTCGGAGTATTGCATCGTGGACTTGGGACATAAGGCGATCCGGGCACATATGTTCTGCGGCGATGCCTATGACACCACCCGTGCCATCGAGTGCGGCGGTGCCACGGTGGATGATCTGATTGCCGATCAAATGGAAGTGGATACCCAAGTGGCTGTGGGCTATAAAATCGCCAACTACAGCGGTGCCCAAGAGCTGGACAGCTGTCAAGAGCTCTATGCCCGCATCGCCGTGGAAATTTTGCGCGCCATCAATTTCTACAGCTATAATAACCCGGAGAGCAATCTACAGGACATCTATTTCTGCGGCGGACTCTCCCGCACCCCCGCGCTGATACAGGCCATTCGCCAGACCCTGACCGATTTGCAGCTCCACGACATCCGGGAGCTGATGCCGCCTCTGACCGAGGATGAAAATGCAGAGCGCTGTCCGACAGCCGTCGGCGTCATGCTGCAGTGAGCGAAGGTGATTGCTTTGAATATGAATTTGAACAAGCCCATAGGCGGGGCAAAAAAATATCCGACTAAGGCGACGGTCAATCTGGCCATGCGGGATGGCCCCAAGAAAAATACCCGGGTCACCCTGCTGACAGCAGTGTTGCTGTTGGTCTGCCTGTGTGGATTTTTAAAGTTTGGCGTGCTGGATATGCTCTTGCGGGCGGGGAGTGCCGAGGCCGCCGCCACCGCCCAGGAGCAGTTGGTCACCGATATGCGGGTGGCGCTGGCCGACTATGACTCCGTGCAGGAGGAATACGACAACTATCGGCTGGAACACAGCTCCATGAACGGCTCGCTGGTCAGTACCATGGACGGGATGGCGCTGATTGAAAAATATCTGCTGCCCGCCTCCAAGGTAGAGAGCTTTGCCGTGGTGGGGGATGTGATGACCGCCAAGTTCAGCGGGGTGTCTCTGAATCAGATTTCCGATATCTATAATGCGCTGCACAGCGATGAAAAAATCCAGGGAGTGGAGGTCTATACCGCCGCCACCACCGGCGAGCGCAACGATACCACCACGGCCACCATCACCATTTTCCTTCCTGTGGAGGATGCTCCCGTGACCGCCGCAGATACTGCGGAAGGGGGGACTGCCCAATGAACAGAGCCTTTAGCCGAAGAGAAAAAGTGATGCTGGGTGTTTTGGTTGTCCTGATTCTGGGCGCGGTCTACTATTTCCTGACCTTCCAGCCCCTGCAAGCCCGTATTGCGGCGGCAGAGGTGCGGAGTGCCGATGCCCAAGATGCCATGCTGGTAGAGGAGACGCGTGCCGCCATGCGCACGAAAATGTTGGCTGAGATTGCGTCCATGAAGGCCGCCGGACAGCAGCTGTCGGCGGAGATTCCGCTCTATAACAATCTGCGCAGTGTCATGCAGCAGCTCAATACCATTCTGGGTCTGGCACAGAGCTATGACATCGGTTTTTCCGAGGTGGAGGAGGGGACGCGCATCATCAAGCGCCCCATCCAGATCTCCTTCACCGCCAAGAATTATGCCGATGCCAAGAAAATTGTCCTCAATCTCTCCCGCTGCCGCTATCGCTGCACCATCGACAGCGTGGATGTGTCGGTGGAGGAGAGCGCCGATGATAGGCTGGACGATGTGGTGACACAGCCCGTGCGGGTGAATGCCACCGTGACATTTTACGAGAAAAATACCACGCCTCCTCCGCCGCCGACGGTGGAGACAGTCCCGGAACCTGCCGCATAAAACGATGAAAAGACTTCCGAAGCGCTGCTTCGGAAGTCTTTTTGCGTATCCCGGTGGGTGGGAGATAGAGGGAGCGCGGCGCTATGCCAGATGCAAAAACTCTGTGCCGCTGTCCGCCCAAAACCCGCTGTCCATGCCCGCAAGGGCGATGAGCCGCTCCGGCCTGTTCAGGCTGGCGATCGCCTGCTCGTAATAGGTGAGAAATTGGGCGAATTCCGCGGTCTCCGCCAGCCCCTTTCGCACCACCAGACAATAGGAGACATAGGGCGTTTTCGAGGCGGGCAAAAACGTCACCCCGGCACCGGCGCGGTGGGCCGCAGACACATCCAGCAGCACGCCGTCCACCTCGCCCTCCTCCAGCGCGTACAGGGAATAGGCGCTGTTCACCTCCTGCCAAGTCTCGATGGTGGGATAGGCGGTCTGGGCGAAGGGCTTGAGAAAGGTGCGCTTTCGGGGCAGTCCCGCCCGCACGGGGCTGCCTGCTCCGTCCATGACCGCCAGCACCTCGCCATTCATCACCACCGGGCCATAGAGTTCAAACGCGTCGCCGCCGTTGACCATGTGCAGTGCCGCCTGAGAGCAATAGAAGCCCAGATCAATCTCCTCGCTCTGCAACGCCCACTGCGCCGTGCCGGCACAGCAGTCCACAAAGAGATAGGAGCCAATCAGCAGATCCTGCCGGTCATCCGCCGCCGCACAGCGGGTGATTTCCGCCAACAGCACGCCGGTGATGTCATCCCCCGCCCCCAGACGCAGTGCCGCCGGCGCTTTTGCCGCCTCTTGGGGCAGCAGATAGGTGGCAGCCAGCAGGGCGAGAACCAGACAGCCCCCCACTGTCACCAGCCGTTGACCGAGGGAGCGCCGCCCCATCAGCAGCAGTCCTCCATCCCCTCGCCAAAGAGATTGGTGAGGGCACCCTCCGTCACCTGATAAACCGCATAGCCCACCATGCCGTTTTTGTCACCGGTCATGAGAAATTCCAGCTCCGGCTCCTTGTCCATGTTGAAAAAGCGCATTTTTTGATGCTGCTGCGGCGCGGGGATGGGCGCTGTCACGGCATAGCCGCCGGCCTCCTCTGCCAGCAGGGCGACCGCCTCTGCCGCGCCCTGCTCCGCCCGGGTGATCACCACCAAATCCTCCCGGCTATCCCCGTTGATGTCCGCGTTGCAGGCAAGGAGGATCTCCTTCTCGGAAAACTGCTCCTGATACCAGAGAAGCGCGGGATGCTCTGCCGGTGCCGCTTGGGCATACTGTCTGCCGGACTGGGGCGCTGCCTCATCCGCCCGCTGCAAATAGTCTCGCACCGCTGTCAGTCCCACCACCGCCGCCGCCAGCAGCACGATGGTCAGCAGCGTTTTGTGTGATTTCTTCATGCCATCCTCCTTGTTTTTGAGAGCGCGGAAGCCTCCCCTCCACAAAAGCTGTGGAAGGGAGGCACCGTTTTTTCTACTGTAGCGCGCCGGCCACATAGTTGGCGTACAGATCCTCCACGCCAAGGCTGTCGGGAGAAACGTTCCACGTCATCTCGATTTTGCCGTGGCTGAAATCGTATTCGCACAGGCGCTGGGTCTGATCCAGCGGTGTGACGATGGCGGTGTCGGTCATCCATCTCTCCACGGTTTTGCCGGTGGTGTCGGCGTGATCCACACCGTCGATGGTCTCGGCAATCTCCAAGAATTCGGGATAGGTGGTGCCGATTTTGTACAGGGGATCCACCTGGGCAGAGATGAATGCATAGAAATCCGTCATGCCCAGCGTCTCATAGATGGAGGTATCCACAAAGTCGGACAGGAACTCCACCTGAGGGCGATCCTTCTCGTCGATGGCATAGCTGGCGAAATAGTCCTTGTAGTTCTGGATGTTGGTGTCATCAATCTTATAGCAGATGGTGCGTCCCTCGGCACAGAGCTTGATGTAGATGGTGCGCAGACCCACGGTGGGATTCACGCCAAAGCCGTCGGCAAACATCATGGCGGCGTTGTAGGGATGGAGATACATGTACTGGATGGACAGGCAGTGCGCCAGCACCAGACGCTGTGCCAGCGCGGGATGTGCCTCGATGAAATCGGTGTTTAAGTAATAGCCGCAGTGAACGCCCCAGCCTTGGGTGCGATCCTCGGACACATTGGCGGCACCCCACTCGGTGCCGATGATCTTGCCAAAGCCCTCCATCTCCGCGATGGAGGCATAGGGGTCGCATTCGATGAAGCCGTCGATGGCACCCGCCTTTAAGGCGGTCAGCTTCTCCTCGGAGCCCATGTCGATCTGCTCGTAGTAGTCCGTGATAAAGGGGATGCCCACCTGCTTGCAGAAGGAGCGCCAGTTGGGCTGTGCCATATCGGTGGCACCCACCACCAGACGCTTGCCCAGCATGTCCGCCGGGGTCTTGATGTCCGGGCTGACCACCAGATACTTGGAGCCGCCCAGATGGCTGCCCGCGGGAATCATGACGGGAGCGCCGGAGGCACCTGCCTTGATCATGCCGTGCAGGCTGGCATAGCCCACGTCCATTTCGCCGGAGACCAGACCGTCCTTGGTCTTGCCGGTCTTGGTGACGTTGACGGACAGACCCAGTGCCTGATAGATGCCGGTCTTGTCGCCGATGATGGCGGTGACCATGTGGTCGCAGTCGTTATAGCCCATTTCGATGGCATAGTTCTTGTCCTCGTCGGTCATCTCCATCAGCTTGTCCAGATAGGGGGCAGCGGCGGCGGCGGGATCATAGTCGTTTTGCTTGATATGGGTCTCTTTGCTGCTGTCGCGGCAGCCGCTCAGGCAAGCCACGGAAAGCAGGAGCGCCATGCTCAGTGCAAGCATTCTTTTCATTCGGTTCCATCCTTTTTCTTTGTCTTTATTTGATGCGGAACTTGCGGCATTTCCGCTGGGGCACAACGTCTTCCCGAACCGGGAAGTGACGACAAACTACCGTTTCCAGCGCAACAGGGAGGCTTCCAGCAGGACGAGAATGCGATCCTGCAAAAAGCCCAAAATCCCAGTGATCAGCATATAGGCCATGACGGTCTCTGTGCTCATATCCATCTGCGCGTAGTGGATCATATAGCCAAAGCCGGAGTTTGTCGCAATGAACTCTGCTCAGACCACGGTCATCCAGCCCATACCCAGAGCCAGACGAATGCCGGTGATGATACCGGGCAGAGAGCCGGGCAGCACCACGTCCGTGAGGATATCCCTTGTGTTTGCCCCCATGCTGCGGGCGGCATCGTAGTATTCTCGGTTGATTTCCATGACACCGGCGGCGGTGTTCAATATGATGATGAACACCCCGTGGAGCGCCAGCACAAAGAGGGTGGGGCCGTCCCCCAGTCCGAACCAGATGATCGCCAGCGGCACCCACGCGGTGGTGGGCACCTGTCGCAGGGCGTTGACATAGGGTGCCAGCGCCCGCATCATCAGGGGCGAAAAGCCCATCGCCATGCCCACGGGAACGCCGATGAAGATGGCATACAGGGTGCCCAGCAGCACCCGGCGCAGGGTGATGGCAATGGCGCGGAGCACCGCCAGATCGCTGAGGGCATAGAGCAGGCTGTCCACCACTCCCTCTAAATAGGGGAAGACAAAGGGCTTGTTCATCAGGTGCGCCCCAAAATACCAGCACACGCAAATCAGCAACAGCAGTACCACTGCCGCCAGATTGAGCCGTTTGCCGCCTGCCTGTCTGGGGGCTTTGCTTCTGCCGGAGATGCTTTTCAGCTGACTGTTCTCCCTACTCATTGCGGGCACCTCCCTTTGTCTCATGCTCGGCATTGCGGATAAAATTCATGATGTCCTCGTCTTCCTTGGTATAGACCGTGCCGTTGAGCGCCTGCTTTAACAGCTCGGTCAGCTGGTCGGTATAGGCGTGATAGGCGGGGAGACTGCGATCCCGGGGGCGGGGCAAATCAATTGCCACATTGGCGAGAATATTGCCGCAATCCCGTCCCATGACGATGACCCGGTCGCTGAGATAGACGGCCTCCTCCACGTCGTGGGTCACCATCAGGGTGGTGATATCCCGCTTCATCAGGATGGCCTCCAGCTGTAGCTGTAGGAGCTTTCGCATCTGAAAGTCCACCGCGCCCAAAGGCTCGTCCATCAGCAGAATCTTGGGATCGCAGGCCAGAGCCCGGAGGAGTGCCACCCGCTGCTTCATGCCGCCGGAGAGCTCAAAGATATAGCTGTTGCGATTCTCCTCCATCTGTGCCAGCGCCAGCAGCTCTGCCAGCCGCGTCTCCTGCTCTGCCTTGGACAGCCCCTGTTTTTTCATGGGATAGGCGATGTTCTCCCCCACCCGGAGCCAAGGCAGCAGGGCATAGTCCTGAAACACAAAGGCGCGGTCAGGTCCCGGGGTGGTGACGGGCTTGCCGCCCACCAAAATCTCCCCGCTGTCCTTGGACTGAAAGCCTGCGATGATGGTCAGCGTGGTGCTCTTGCCACAGCCGGAGGGACCCAGCAGGCTGACAAAGCAGCCGTCGGGCACCTCGAAATTGACATTGTCCAGAACGGACTTGCGCTTTTTCCGGTTGTCCTGCGCCGGAAAGCTCTTGCAGACGTGATCGACAACAATTGGCATACCTGTGTTCCTTTCAGAAGGTGTCCACGATGCGGAACGCACCGTCTTCCCAGATGGCGGGGCGGCATTCGCCGGAGCGCAGAATGCGGATCAGACTCTGCAAATCGAAGGGCTCCTCCGGCAGCCAAGTCACATATTTTCCCAGCTGTGCGGGGTCGTGGGCATCGCTGACCCCCAGTGGCTGCAAGCCCAGCCGTTTGGCGTATTCCAGCGCCTTGCGATTTTCCTCCAGCGAGGTGCTGCCGTTGAGCACCTCCACGCCGTCCAGCATACGCAGCTGCTCCAAATGCTCCCCCACGCCCCGGCCGTTGTCGCGGAAGGGATGGGCGCAGAAGCAGGCACCGCCGCCCGCGTGTACATAGTGGATGAATTCCTGGGCATCCAGTGTCCGGGGCGCAAAGGCATAGGGACTGCCAAAGGCGATCATGTCCCCTTGGCGGGTCAAGACCTCCACCCCCACAAAAATGGGAAAATTGACCTGCTTCGCATAGCGCGCCGCCTCCTCCTGAATGCCAAGGCTGTCGTGGTCGGTGACACAGACCGCGCCCATTCCCATCTCTCGGGCGCGCTGCACCAGCTCCGCCAGCGTCATTTTTGTATCCAGCGAAAACGCCCGCTCGTGGACGTGTAAATCAATAAACATCTGCTGTTTTACTCCTTTTGCTGTCTGTCTGACTGTTTGAAACAGTCGGCGTATCCGCAGTCCGCCTCCGGAGGACAGCCCCGCTGTCGGGAGACTGCTCGCCCAGTGGGGAAAAGACCCGCTGTCCATTTGCCTCGCTCGCCCGATAGAAGCGGCAGGCCTCAGCGGGGAGCAGACGCAGGGCGTTGCGGATGGCGGCGGCGTTTTGGGGACTGAAGCGCAGAGAGAGTCCGCAGGCGCGGGTGAGCCCCCGGGGTGTGGGCATCATCACCGCTGGCAGGCCGCCCTCCCGCAGTGTCCGCTGTGCCGCTGCCGCTGTATTGCCGTTTAGAAAGGCGGCGAGACAAAATGCATCCATGCGTCCTTAGAGGGTGATGACCTGATCCACGCCACAGCCGTCCAGCGCCGCATATACATGGGGGAAGCAGCCGATGCCGGCGGGGGAGATCAGCTTTTTGTCGATCTCCCGCTGATAGCAGCAGCGATCACAGGCCATGAGCAGCATACCGGTCTTCTCGGACAGCGCCGCCAGACGGCTGGCAAGGTCGTTGCCCTCCACCAGCAGATAGCAGTTGTCAAAGAAAAACATCATGCCCACCACATCTGCGCCGTGACCGCCCTTTTCCAGCTGGGGGATCACCATGGTCTCCAGAATTTCTCTGGCGTGATCGGACTCCAATAAATAAGCAACTTTCATGTTGGGTTCTCCTTTTCAATTATTTTGCAGGCATCGCCTGCTGTCAGTTGGCATTTTTCTTCTTCCACTGACGCACCAGTGCCACGCAGGCATAGGCAATCAGCACCAGACTGCAACCGAATTGCAGCCAGTCCGGGGTCTCCACAATCAGCGCGTTGGCGCTGGAAATGCTGTGGGTCACCGCATCGTAGTCCAGTGCCGGCTCGAAATTCGGCAGCAGTCGATTGGTCAGATAGCCGGCCACTTCGGAGATGAGGATGACCATGCCGGAATAGAGCCACATGGCACGGCGACCGATGGTCTTGCGGATGGACAGCAGCTCGGCGATGTTGGTGGCACAGCCCGCCATCAGGAAGGTCACCGCCACACCCGGTGCCGCGCCGCTGGCCACCAGTGCCGCGATGAAGGGGATGTGCCCCACGGCGCAGACATACATCAGCGCCGCCACCGCGGTGATGCCCAGCAGAGATAGCATGCTGGGGTCTCCCAGATAGCGGGTGATGGCGCTCTGGGGCACCACGGTGAACAGAATCCCGGCAATGAGCATGCCGGACACCGTGTATTTGCTGATGGTCACCGCCAGCTCCGTAAACGACCAGTGGAGTCCCAGCTTGATTTTCTTGGGAATGCTGACCTTCTCCTGTAGCAGGTTCAGCTTGGGCTGCTTGGTCGCCTCATAGGCGGGCTTGTAAAACAGCTCCTCCCCGGCAAAGCGGTTGGCAATCAAGCCGATGAGCAGCGGGCCGAAAAAGCCGGTCAACACATAGATGGTGGCAATCTCTTTTCCCAACAGACCATAGGCGAGGATGATGGCGATGGGATTGATCATGGGCGTGGAGGTCATAAAGGCGAGGGTGGGGCCCAGATACGCGCCGGAGTAATACAGGCTGACCCCCAGCGGGATGGTGCCGCAACTGCAAATGGGCAGGCACATGCCAATCAGTGTGGCCCACAGAACGCCGGAGAACCGGGAGGAGCCGATGGACATGCGCTTCATCTTTTCCGGCCCCACAAATTCCCGGCAAACGCCCGCCACCATAAAGCTGAACAGCATCCACGCCGAGGCGCTGTTGAGCATACTCATGGCGGAGAGCGCCACGTCGGAGATAAATTTGAAAATACTGTTCATGGTTTCTGTGCTTCCTTCCCGCCCCCGGATCGGCTCAGCTCCCGGATGCCGCCGCCGTCTCGAACGCCTTGCGTATGGTGCTCTTGTTGATCTCTGTGACCGCGATGGTCTCGTTGATGACCAAAAGGCTGCTGGACAGCATCCCGTACTTGGGGATGTAATCCACATCCACACCGGCGGAATAGACCCGCACCTCGATGTCGGGATAGTCCTTTGCCAGGGATTTCACGAATCCCCCAAAGACCTCGCATCAGCTACAGGCGGTGATCAGTTCAATAGAAGGGTGTCTCATGGGGTGCTCCTTTCCGGCAAGCGCCGTCGGTTTTTTCGCCAAACAGTGGATTTTTATTTCTGAAAAAAGCGCTTCTTGTAATAGCCGTCCGCCAGATAGATGGCGGCAAGGGGATTGTGTCCCGTCACCCGATCCTTCACCGCCAGCACGGTGGTGGGTGCCTCCAGATATTTCATCGCCAGGGTATCGTGACCCACGCACAGACCCAGCAAAATATTCAGCTGGGTCTGGGACGCATTCATCAACAGCGCCTGTCCGATGGGATTGCACATGACCTCTGCCCCGCAGCCGGACAGGGTCTCCTCGTCCTTTATGCCGATGGAGGACTTGGGCAGTCCGCCGTTTTTGCAGACCACGGAGACCACCTCAAAGCCATTTGCCGTGAGAATCCGATTGACCGTCTTCGCCTCGTTTTTCAGTCCGATGCAAAAGACCAGTCCCAGTTTTTGATAGCCCGCCCGGTGGGCAAAGCGCATGATCTCCTCCATCCGGCAGAGCTTGCCATAGCCCTCGGCCTCCACCAGCGCCGCGCTGTGAGCGAGGTTGTAGTTCTCCGCCTCTCCATAGTGCTTTTTCGCCGTCTCTTGCACCGCCGTCTCCTTGGAGGGGCAGTCGTCCATGGTTTTTTCCATATCGCAATCGGCACAGCCGTGCCGGGTACAGTCCGCACATTGATACATCCGAATTCCTCCATAAAAATTCAAATTATGACAGCAACAAACGGTATTATAGTATCTGCAATGGGCATTTCTGTCAAATCCTTAAAACGATGATAACGCAATCAAATCGCTTTCGGCGATGACAGATTCCGTGGAGCCGCCGCCTTGCGGAAAACCGGCGGACTGCTGTGGACAGAGCCCTCAGGCAGCCCGATATTCCCGGTTGCCGCCCTTGCTTTTGGATACTGATTCCAGCATCCTGCGCTGAATTTGGAAATTTGTTTGGAAAATTTGGGAAATAGATGGACAAATCAGAGAACAACCGATATACTGTACATAAATATAAGTTTGTTGCAGGAAAACAAAAAAACTGTATCCGCGTCGATGGAAGATGGTATCTTGATGTCGACGTTTTATCGGCCACTTATATGGCAGTATGATTTCCATATAAGGGCGGGGCAGAGCATGGTGGCAGTGACACAACGAGGGTTGTGTGGGATTGCCCTGAAAAAAGGGGGAAATCTATGCGGATTACCGAGGAAGAACAGAACATTCGCCGCAATCGAATGTTGCGCACGGCCTATGCTCTTTTTTGCGAACATGGAATCGACGGTGTCTCCTTAATGGAGCTTGCGAAGGCGGCGGGAGTCAGCCAAAATTCACTGTACCGCTATTTCGACAGCAAGGCGGAGCTGGTGCAGTGTACACAGACAATCTTGTGGGAAGATGTGACAAATCGCATTTTAGCAGATAGCACCAGTGCGCTTTCAACCGCAAAAAACGGGCTGGAGGAAGTGCGTATCTATACAAATCAGTTTAGCAAGCTATATGAAAATTACGGAAGCTATATCCTGTTTTATTGCGACTATAAGCTCTTTTTGGTGCGCAACCACATCCAGCAGTCCGAGCAGCGCTTCAATGAGACGCTGGAGCCCATATACCGCACATTTATTGAGGCGCTGGAGCGGGGCAGAGAGGATGGCTCCATTTCCACCGCGCAGACGGCTCAGTCTCAATTTTTGACATTGTGGGGGGTGATATGGGGTTTTATGGAGCGTATCGCCATCTATACCCAGATGTGTGACGGCAGCAACCACTTTAGAGCGGAGTTTCAGTGGGTGGTGGATCATGCGCTGGACGCATTGAAAACTGAGGGGACTGTCTCTCAGCAGGCGAGGCAGAGTCTCCACTCCTTTGATGCGCTGACAGGCAGCCGCACCTGCCATAAATTTGAGGTGGATGCCAAGTGCGTGTTGGAGAGGCAGCGGGATATCCCCCACGTTCTTGTCAAGTGGGATATTGACGCGTTCCAATGCATCAATCAGACATATGGCTATGAAAAGGGCGACAAAATTTTGTGCTGCATGGCACAGGCCTTGGAAAAAACGGCAAAGGGCGACGGCGACATTTTTGCGCGTCTGGCAGATGATGCGTTTATCGGGCTGTTTGGACTTGTGGGCAGCGCCACAATGGAAAAAATCCATGGGGAATTCCTGGGGAATTTTAAGGCTTTGATGGAGGGCGATTTTGCAGGGAATTGTGTTTTTCGCAATGGGTTTGTCCTGATTATGCCGGAGGATATCCCCCAAGCAGATGTGAAGGCTCTGCTTGAAAAAGCGGAGATTGCCCATCAAACAGCAAGGCTGAACAAAACGTCGAACTGTGTTGCCTATACGAGAAACATGACCCCCAAAACGCTGTATCACCAAAAAAGCGAGCAACAAATGATAGAGGCGCTGCAAAATGAAGAATTCGTTGTCTATTTGCAGCCGCAATATCATCTGGATACAGAAATGATAGGCGGGGCAGAGGCATTGACACGCTGGAAAAACAAGAGCGACAGTCTGCTTTTGCCCGGCGCGTTTCTCCCCACGCTGGAGAAAAACGGACTGATTACAAAATTGGATTTTTACATCCTGCGGCGAGTCTGTGAAATGATCAAGGGCTGGATAGCAAACGGAATTACACCGGCCCGTGTCTCCGTCAATTTTTCAAGAAGGCATATTGGCAACGACGGCTTTGTCAAGGAGCTGTGTAAAATTGTGGACAGTGTGGGCATTGACAGAAAATATATTGAGGTGGAACTGTCCGAAACCGTGATTTATGAAAATCTGGACACCTTGCGGGGTCTGGTGACAGGGCTTCAAAAAAACGGCTTTGTCACGTCCATGGATGCCTTTGGAAGTAGGAAGTCCTCGCTGGCTATGCTGGAGGATTTGCCTGTCGATGTGGTGAAGCTGGATCGCAGCTTCTTTGCCCACCAAACGGATGTGGCGCGCGCTAAAACGGCTGTTGTCAGCATCATCAAAAGAGCGGCTGATTTGGGCGTGCGCATTGTGGCAGAGGGCGTTGAAAAACAGAAGTGCGTTGACTTTTTACGCGGGCTCCCCTGTGATATGGCGCAGGGCTTCTATTATGCAAAGCCGATGCCGGCAGAGGAATTTACGGCGCTGATTACAAATCCGGTAAAATTCCAATTGGCCGAAGGATAGGACAGGAGCAGAGCTCCTTTCCGGCGGATGGATTGTCCGGGCAGTTGCGGCGATGCACGGAGTACCGGGGACTGCAAACAGCAAAATAGAGATGAGGTGTTAGAGATAGGTACGCAAAAAAAGCATTTGAAAAAATGGCTGCTCAACAGCCTTGTCATCCTCTGCGCCATTGTGACTTTTTCTGCGGCGATGTCCAAATATTTGCAGGATGTTGTCGATATGGAGCAGGAGCGTGTGGATCAAATCATGCGGGAAAGTGCGGCACAATCTGTTGCACTCATTCGAGAACGGCTTTATAACGACATGCAATTCATGGAAAATGTGGGACGGTATCTCGGCTGGCAGGACGCGCCGATTGATTCCCCAGAAGTATTGAAGTCCATTCAGAGTCAGGACACCGCGCAAAATATGCTGAAGAACATCACCACTGCCACAGCAGATGGAAACCTGTATAATGTATCCGGGGAAATCATCGGGAATATCAAAGGACACAGCTATTTTCAAGAGGCGATGCGGGGCAAGAACGTGATCAGCAGCATTGAAAAATCCATGGACGGCGATAAAAACATCATCACGGTTGCAGCGCCGATCCGCAGAAACGGCCAGATTATCGGAATTGTAAACGGCAGATTTCTGATGACGGAGCTGACCAAATTTTTAACGGTAAACAGCTTCGACGGGCGTGGCTACAGCTATATCTCAAATGCGGACGGCGTGGTTTTTGTGATGGCGGATCATCCTGACGCAGATCCGAATTTCACAAGTATTTATGGCGGCTTTAAGCCCATTCCCTCTGTTTCGGACGAGGAGCTGGAAAAGATGCTCCAAAACATGCAAAGTGGCAAGGAGG
The DNA here is from genome assembly GCA_036656515.1 of Oscillospiraceae bacterium. GTDB lineage: Bacteria > Bacillota > Clostridia > Oscillospirales > Oscillospiraceae > Oscillibacter. The sequence continues at coordinate 19,911 of JAVVOA010000020.1, forward strand.
GGCGTATTTTCTATGAATGGAACAGCAAAGAACGAACCATGAGCTATACGCCCATCGGCATCAACGACTGGTATTTTCTATCTGTCCTCCCCGACGAAATTGTCACAACGCTTACGACAAAATATTTGCAGCAGGTGTTTTTCTTAACCAGCGGACTGTTGGTCATGTTGCTTGCGCTCATTTTCTATCTGAATCTGTTGCGTCAAAAAAGCCGGAAAGAGCTTACAACTGCAAATGATGAGCTGCTGGTCATTTACAATACCATACCGGGCGGCATTTTCAAATGCCTGCTGGACGACACCTTCACCGTGACAGATGCAAATGACGGCTTTTATCGAGCCATCGGCTACACCAAGGAGAGCTTTGAGATGCAGTGCGGCAATCAGCTGGTGCGGCTGATGCAGCCGGAGGATGTGGGGCGTGTCAAACAGTCCCTGGCAGAGCAGTTGGAGGTGCGGATAACCACCAGCGACGAGGTGCGTTTCATCGGTGCCAACGGCAGTGTGAAGTGGCTGCTCATCCGCGGCGAGGTGGTGCCCCTTCCGGTTGGCGCACATGCGATTTACTGCTGCTTTACGGATATCACAGAGCTGAAGCAGACCCAGGAGGAACTGGAACGTGCCAAGCAGAGATATGATTTCATTCTGGCGGAAACCGAAGATATTGTGTTTGAATGGAATCCCACCGACAAGACCATTTTCAATTCAAAGATGTACCGAAAAAAATTCGGCTATGACGCGCCTGCCGAAAATTTCCCCAAAAGCGTGATCGAGGACGGCATCATTCATCCCCAAGACAAGGAGACCTTTTTGAATATTTATCGCCGTATTGACGGCGGGGAGAAGTTTTCAACGGATGAGGTGCGCATCCGAAAGGCAGACGGCAGCTATCTTTGGTTCAAGATCTCGGCGACGTCGATACGCGATGAGAAAAACCGCATGAGCCGTGTTGTGGGCATTATGGAAGATATCGACGAGGCCAAACGCAACTTGGAAAAGATCACGGAAAGCGCCAAAAGAGATGCACTGACCGGGCTGTATAATAAAATCGAAACCCGGCGGTTAATTGAAAAACAATTGCTGCCGCCCTGCGAATTTGCAGTGTTTCTCATGGTGGATATTGACAACTTCAAGCGCATCAACGACACCTTGGGACACAGCATCGGCGATGCTGCCCTTGCGGAGGTGACACAACAGCTGCGGTCGATATTTAGAACGACCGACATCATCGGACGGGTTGGCGGAGATGAATTTGTGGTCTTTTGGGAGGGACGCGAGTGCAATTTGGAGCAAAAGCTCTCAAGAATATCTGCGGTTTTCAACCGTACCTTCGAGCAGGATAAAACGGAATGTGCCATCTCCTGTAGCATTGGCATCGCGTTGTTCCCCCGGGATGGCAAGAACTTTGCAGAGCTGTTTCGCAAGGCGGACGAGGCGCTCTATTTTGCAAAGCAGCATGGCAAAAACCAATCTGCCTTTTATGAGGAAGTCAAAATGTGCGAGACCGATCATAGGGGAAATCACGTCGATGCCTGAGCCTCCCTGTGGAGACCGGGGCAAAATTGCGCGGCTGTCACCGAGAGGGGACAGCCGCGCAATTTAAAGGACTGCTACATCCATCCCGCCCCTCAATCCATGTGGTGGATGGAATCAGAGGTTCCCGGATATGCCCTGTCCGCTCCCATGCCTTTGAAAGTCTTTCGAGAGGCCAGAGAGATCAGTCCGGACAGCAGGGAGACGCAGAGCAAAATCAGGCCGGTATGACGGGAAAAAAGATCGAAAGCCACGCCGTAAATCGCCTGTCCCAGGGGCTGGGCGCACAGGGCGACGGACAGCATCAGGGCAATCACCTTGCCCACCAGCTCCGGCGGCGTTTCCGTCTGCACCGCCGCCAGCATCTGCACGCTGAACATGGTGGCAAGCCCCATGATGGCAAAGCAGGCGGCGGTGATGACCCCATAGCTCACCCCGACTGTCATGCCCAGCAGCAGGGGAATCGCCATCCCACCCACAGACAGACTGCACAGCAGCAACAGAGTGGGGGAGTGGGAGAGCTGCAACCTTTTGCCCAACAGGGCGGTTGTGATGCCGCCGCACAGTCCGCCCAGCGCCAGAATCCCTTGGGAAAAGCCCAACAGCGCATCGCTGAGATGGAGGGTTTCCACAATCAAAACCGGCATGCCCACAATCAGCATGGCGGTCAAAACCAGATTGAATAGGGCAATCAGCCCGATGATCCGCAGGAGAATCGGCTTTTCCCGCCGCATATAGTGGGCGCTGTCCCGAAAATCACTGCGGATAATCCCAAGCACGCCCATGGGGGTCTCCCGCTTTTCAAAGGGAATATGGATGAAAAGCTCCATGACGGCCGAGGCGGTAAAGCAGAGAATGCTGAGGGCTAAAATCGGCAGGAGGCCAACGGTACCAAACAGCAATCCGCCGAGGATGGGACCCAAAAGCCCAGCCAAAGCGCCCACCTGATTGACAATGGCGCTGGCGGATAAAACGTCCTCGCCGGCGACCAGAGCCGGGATGCTGGCCTGCACCGTGGGCTGATAGACACCGCTGATGCCATAGAGCAGCATCAAATGCACGGTCAGCAGCGGGACAAGGGGGAATTTCCCGATGGACAGCATCAGGGTGAACAGAAGACCCGCCGTCAGGAAATCCAGAATGACCATGATGTTGCGCTTATTCACTCTGTCCGCTAAAATGCCGCCCAAAAACGACAGCGCGATCATGGGCAGAAAGGCGCAGGCGGTGACCAGACCGAACAGCGCCGGAGAATTGGTCTCCCGCAGGAGATGGAGGGGCAGGGCAAACCGCAGGATTGCGTTGCCAAACAGAGAGATGATCTGTCCGATGACCACCAGAATAAAGTCCTTGCCAAATTTCCTATGCATAGCTGTCTCCTTATAATACCGACTGGCGGTATGTATTTGATGAAAAATAAGCTGCCCGAACAGGGGCAGTTATTTTTTTAAGGAATCTCTGATTAAATCCTGTTGTGCAGATTGGCGAGCAGATTTTTTGACTGGCAAGCCAAAAAATCGCAGGAATACTGACGTATTGCAAGGTTTTTTGGCGATGTCCAGACGAAAAATCTGCCGCCAAGATGTGCGATGGGATTAAATCAGAGGTTTCTTAAGTTGGTTGTACCGATCGCAGTACTTGACATATTGCTCCATAATTTCCTCGTCAAAGAGATGGATGCCGATGCCCTGAAGGAGGAGGTCGAAAAACTCCACCTTTTTTCGGATTTCAAGGGAGGTCATTTTTTGAATCATGGGGTTCACCCAGACATTCAGCAGGGTGATGAGAACGCCCGCCAGCTCTGCCGGATAGTCGGTTTGCAGGGAGCCGTCCGCCATGCCCTCTCGAATAATCGGCTCGATGTACCGAGGGGCGACCAGCTCATAGCTCTCGTGGATTTGGTTCATCAAGAATTTGGGGTCAGACATGATTTGATCCATCATGGCGAGGACAGCGTCGTTATTGGGGTTGGTATAGGCGGAGCGAATGAGGTTTTTTAATTTTTCATAGCCGTTTTTCGTGGGATCGTCCCGCATTTTGTCGTAATAAATCTGATTTTCTGCACCGATTTTTTGGCAGACCCCTTCAAAAATCTCCTCCTTCGACTTGAAATGGTGGTAGATGGCGCCCTTGGACAGTCCGCCCAAGTTGTTGATGATATCCTGAATCGAGGTGTGCTCATAGCCTTTTTCCATGAAGAGCTTGAGGGCTTCCTCTAAAATCAGCCGGACGGTTTCCTCTGGATATTTGTTTCTGGCCATCGCGCACCTCCCCCTTTCATACATACCGTTGGTATCTATAGTATCACGCCGCCGCCGACCTGTCAAGCGTCCAGTCCCGGATACCCCATTGTTTGAGCGCACTTTGCCGTTCTCTTTATACCGTTTTAATACGGATGGCGGAAGCTTACACCCGTTCTTATACAGGCGGCGCTACAATGAAGCATATCCCAAGGGAATCTCTGATTCCAAGAAAAGAAGGAGGCTTTCCCCATGAGCGTTTGGATGGATTGCTGGATGGTGGCGCTGCTGCTGATCACCTTTGTCCTTGTCGGGCTGCTGCTTCGCCTGTTTGACCGCGCATTAAAGAAGTGAGGAGAAAATGAGTATGCTGTTGCTTACGGTGATTCTCGCCCTATTGGCGAGTTATCTGCTCTATGTGCTGTTTCACCCCGAGAAATTTTAGGAGGCATTTATGCTGCAAATCATTCTGACCCTTGCCCTCTTTCTGGCGCTGGTGCTGCCCATGGGCAGATACCTATATCACATCGCCACCGGGCAGCACACCTTCGCCGACCCCGTGCTGGATCGGGTGGACGGCGGCATCTATCGCCTGTGCGGCATCCGGGCGGAGGAGGGCATGGACTGGCGGCAATACGCCCTGTCCCTGCTGCTGACCAACGCCGTCATGGTGCTGGCGGGCTATCTGATTTTACGGCTGCAAGCCCTGCCGCTGCTCAATCCAAACGGCATCCCCGGCATGGAGCCGACCCTCTCCTTCAACACCATCCTCAGCTTTGTCACCAACACCAATCTACAGCACTATGGGGGGGAGTCCGGGCTGTCCTATCTCTCCCAAATGCTGGTGATCACCTTTTTGATGTTCACCTCCGCCGCCACGGGCTATGCCGCCTGCATGGCGTTTTGCCGGGGCATCACCGGGACGAAGCGGGACATGGGCAACTTTTATGTGGACATGATTCGGATCACCACCCGGATTTTGCTGCCGGTCTGTCTGGTTTTGGGACTGTTTCTGGTGGCGCAGGGCGTGCCCCAAACCCTCTCTCAAAATGTCACCGTCGCCACTATAGAGGGCAAGCACCAAGTCCTTGCCCTGGGGCCGGTGGCATCGCTGGAAATCATCAAGCATCTGGGCACCAACGGCGGCGGCTTCTTCGGTGCCAACTCCGCCACCCCCTTTGAAAACCCCAATATCCTCACCAATCTGGTGGAGCTTTTATCCATGATGGTGCTGCCCGGTGCCTGCGTGGTCACCTTTGGGCTGATGTTCCACAACCGGGAACGGGCAGAGGGTACCCCGCCGAAAAATGCCGTCAAAAAACGCCCCGTGTTCTTCGGCGGCGAGGGACGGACGATTTTTGCCGCTATGGGTCTGCTCTTTCTCGTGGGACTTGCGGTCTGCTTTCTTGCGGAAAGCGCGGGCAATCCGGCGCTGGCAAGGCTGGGGCTTGATCAGTCCATGGGCAGCATGGAGGGGAAGGAGCTGCGATTCGGTGTCGCCCAATCGGCGCTGTTCACCACCGTCACCACCTCCTTTACCACCGGTGCCGTCAACAACATGCACGATGCCCTGACCCCCCTGGGGGGGATGGTGGCGCTGCTCCACATGATGCTCAATTGCGTCTTTGGCGGCAAGGGCGTGGGACTGATGAACATGCTGCTGTACGCCATGCTGGCCGTCTTTCTCTGCGGGCTGATGATCGGCAGAACCCCGGAATATCTGGGCAAAAAAATCGAGGGGCGGGAGATGCAGCTCCTCGTCCTCTGCATCATCCTGCATCCGCTGTTGATTTTGGGCTTTTCCGCGCTGGCGGTGTCCACCCCGGCGGGGCTTTCGGGTATCACCAACCCCGGCTTCCACGGACTGTCCCAAATTCTCTATGAGTTCGCCTCCTCTGCCGCCAACAACGGCTCCGGCTTCGAGGGCTTGGGGGACAACACCCCCTTTTGGAACATCACCACAGGACTGGCTATGTTCTTCGGGCGCTATGTCTCCATCGTGCTACAGCTTGCCATCGCCTGGTCGCTGCTGCAAAAGAGACGGGTCAATGCAACCATCGGCACCCTGAAAACCGACCATCTGGGCTTTGCGGTGATTCTGGTTTTCGTGGTGTATATCTTTGCGGCGCTGACCTTTTTCCCGGCACTGGCGCTGGGTCCCATCGCCGAGCAACTCACCCTTTGGGGTTAAGGAGGACTGAAATCCATGGGCAAAAAACAACCGACCAAGCTGATGACCAAAGCGATTTTAAAATCCTCCGTGGCGGGCGCTTTCCAAAAATTAGACCCGCGGTATATGCTCAAAAACCCGGTGATGTTTGTGGTGGAGATTGGCTTTGCCCTGACCCTGCTATTGACCATCGCCCCCGGACTGCTGGGCGATGTCGGGGAGACGG
>JAVVOA010000020.1:26088-26340 GCA_036656515.1 Oscillospiraceae bacterium
GGCAGCCTGCGGCTCTATAACGGCATCGTCTCCGGAATCCTGCTTCTCACCGTGCTGTTCGCCAATTTCGCGGAGGCGGTCGCCGAGGGGCGGGGCAAGGCGCAGGCGGAGAGCCTGCGGAAAACCCAAAAGGACACGGATGCCTGTCTGGTCTCCGTGGATGGCACAGAGACCATTGTCAGCTCTGCCGTCCTCAAACGGGGCGACGTGGTGCTGGTGCGACTGGGCGAGACCATCCCCGGGGACGGCGAG
>JAVVOA010000021.1:0-9980 GCA_036656515.1 Oscillospiraceae bacterium
CCCGGACTTCGACCACACGCTGGTGGTCAACTACTCCGGCGCGGGCTGGGACTGTCCCGAGGACGCCATCGCCCTGCTGGCGGAGATTTTCGCGCGCGAGGGTTAGATACGCGGCTTTTTGAAAAAAGCCTGGCAAAAACTTTAATGAGAGTTTTGACAGGGGCAATGAGGAAACGGACAAAGGGGCGGATGGTATCCGCCCCTTTGCGCTGTTGGGATACCGTTTTAGGGGGAAATAACCGGCAGGGGGCGGATACCATCCGCCCCCTGCACTGTAGCTTTTATCCTAACTTTTGTCCTGCCCATGCAAGGCAAAAGCCCTATGCAAGCAGATCATGAAAGCTTTTTGCACAGCTTTTTCTCGAAAAAGCGCGTATCTAGCCCCCGCGTCCGCGTCCCCCGCTTAGAGGCGGGTGATGACGGGGATGATCATGGGACTGCGCTTGGTGGATTTATACAGGTAGTTGCTGATGGCGGATTTCACCACGGACTTCATCTCGCCGTCGTCCCGCCGTTTGCCGGCGAGGGGTGCGGCGGCGGTTGCCGCCACGTTGCGCAGCTCGCCCATCAAGTCCTCGGACTCCTTCACATAGATAAAGCCCCGTGTGATGATCTCGGGTGTGGAGATGAGCTCGTTGCTGGTGGGTGACAGGGGCAGAATCACCACCACCATGCCATCGTCCGCCAGACGCTTGCGGTCGCGGAGCACCACAGCGCCCACGTCGCCCACGCCGGAGCCGTCGATAAAGACCTCGCCCGCGGGGACGGAGCCGTTGATTTTCACGGTTTTGGCGGTGAGCTCGATGACGTTGCCATTCTCAGCCACCACGATGTGATCCCGATCCATGCCCATATCCACAGCGAGGCCGGTGTGGATTTGCAGATGGCGCTGCTCGCCGTGGACGGGGATGAAGAACCGGGGCTTGGTCAGGGCGTGGATGATCTTCAATTCCTCTTGACAGGCGTGGCCGGAGACGTGGAGCATGTCGCCCCGGTTATAGACCACGTCCACTCCCTTGCGGAACAGCTCGTTGATCACCCGGCTGACGGTTTTCTCGTTGCCGGGGATGGCAGAGGCGGAGATAATCACCCGATCGCCGGGTCCCACCTCCACCTGCTTGTGGGTGGAAAACGCCATGCGGTACAGGGCGGACATCTCCTCGCCCTGACTGCCGGTGGTGACGATCACCTGCTGGTTTTTGGGCAGCATCTTGATTTTCGTCACGTCCATGATGGTGTTTTTGGGCAGCTTCATATAGCCAAGCTCGGTGGAGACCTTCATGATATTCTCCATGCTGCGCCCGGTGACCGCCACCTTCCGCCCCACGGCGGCGGCAGCGTCGATGACCTGCTGGATCCGGTGTACGTTGGAGGCGAAGGTGGTGACGATGATCCGCTGGTCACAGCCCGCGAACAGGCGGTGGAAGGTCTTGCCCACCGACCGCTCGGACATGGTGTAGCCCGGGCGCTCCACGTTGGTGGAGTCCGCCAGCAGCGCCAAAACACCCTCCTTGCCCAATTCGCCGAAGCGGGCGAGGTCGATGACCTCTCCGTCGATGGGGGTGGAGTCGATTTTAAAGTCGCCGGTGTGTACCACCGTGCCCAGATGGGTGTGGATGGCGAAGGACACAGAGTCGGCGATGCTGTGGTTGACGTGGATGAACTCCACGTTGAATTTTCCGGCGCGGACGGTCTGTCCCGCCTCTACCGTGGTCAGCTTTGTGGTTTTTGCCAGCCCGTGCTCCTCCAGCTTCAGCTTGACTAAGCCGGCGGTGAACCGGGTGCAGAAGATGGGCATGTTGACCTGCTTTAGCACATAGGCGATGGCGCCGATGTGATCCTCGTGTCCGTGGGTCAGGAACAGACCCCGGATGCGGGCGTGGTTTTTCACCAGATAGGTCACGTCGGGAATCACCAGATCGATGCCGTACATATCGTCGCCGGGAAAGGCCATGCCGCAGTCCACCACGATGATTTCGCCGCCGCATTCATAGGCGGTGATGTTTTTGCCGATTTCGTTTAAACCGCCAAGGGGGATGATTTTCAGTTTTTCTGCCATAGAGTTACTCCTTAAATGTGTTGATTTCAAAATTTTCAAACAGTCCGGCAAAAATGGGCGCAAAAGGACACACGACTTGTGCGGCATTCAAAAAATGCATGACGCAAAGCAGAGGCGCCCGTCTGCTGTCCGACCCCGTTTCGCCGGCAGACTGTCAGGTTACGCCCATGGAAGCCTGTGAGATTGTTTGGGACGGCAGAGCCGCCTCGCTGGCAACCCCGCACAAAGCTCTGTGGGGGATCGCTTATATTATTTAACCGAAGCAAGCGTCCGGTAAAATACAAAGGAATAGATAAGATAGTATACCACGGAATTGGGATTTTGTATACGGCTTTCCAAAATAGATTCCAAAGACCCGTCACGGGCGGGCGCTTGCGCCAAAAAAGAGGAGAGGGAACGTTCCCTCTCCTCTCTGCGATATTGGGATTTTGCCTTTAATAGCCCAGCGTCCGATCCACCAGATGCGTGAGGGGCTTGCCCGCCCCATAGCGCTCCAAATCGTCGCAGAACATCTCCACGTCCCGATCGCAGGTATAGCCCACGGTCATGTTGCCGGAGACATGGGGGGTGAGCAGGACGTTTTCCATGCTCCACAGGGGATGGTCTTGGGGCAGCGGCTCGGGGGTCATCACGTCCAGTGCCGCCCCGGACAGCCGCCCGGCGCGGAGTGCCTCTACCAGCGCCTCTTGGTCGAGGACGGAGCCACGCCCCACATTGATGAGGATGGCGGTCTCGGGCAGCAGCGCCAAGCGCTCCCGGCTGAGAAGACCCACCGTGTCCCCGGTGGCGGGGAGACAGACCGCCAAAATATCGGTCTCTGGGAGCAGCTCGTCCAAATGCGCCACATCCACCACCCGGTCAAAGTCGGGAACCGCCCGTCCACTGCGGCTGACACCGGAGAGACTGGCGGGATACATGGCGCGGATGCGGTGGGCATAGCTGCTGCCGATGTCCCCGGTGCCCAGCACCGTCACCCGGCTGCCCCGGATGGAGCGGACAGGCAGATTATTCGTCCACTGCCGCGCCCGGACAATGGCGGCGTATTCCGGCATCCGACGCAAAAGCATCACCGTCACCATGACCATATGCTCGGAGATGGCGGTGCCATACGCGCCGGAGGAATTGGTCAGCAGACAGTCGGGGTGGCAAAACAGCCGCTTCCCCTCCTCGGTGATATAGGGATCCACACCGGCATAGGAGCAGCAGTACCAGCGCAGGTTTTTGGCCTGAGGCACCAGCTGGGGAAAGTGGGAGTAGAGAATTTCACACTGGGAGACATCGGCCTCCTCTGGCGTTGCATAGTATTGAACGGTGCAGTCGCAGCGGGCGGCGGTCTCCTCGATTTTTGCCCGATGGGCATCGGTTAAAAAGGATTCTACCACGCAGAGAGAGTGTTTCATGACAATACCTCCAAAATTTTCTCGGCACAGCCCATGCCGTCGGCGGCGGCGGAGAGAATGCCCCCGGCATAGCCCGCCCCCTCGCCGCAGGGATACAGCCCCCGGAGGGGCGACGTGCCGCTCCCATCCCGCAGAATGCGGACGGGGGAGGAACTGCGGGTCTCCACGGCGGTGAGCACCCCGTCGGGCGCGGCAAAGCCGTGTACCTTGCGATCCAAAACGGGCAGCGCCTCGGCGATGGCCTCTGTCACAAAGGGGGGGAGACAGCGGCGCAAATCCGTATAGGTCACGCCGGGCAGATAGCTGGGTGTGACCCTGCCGTGGGCGACAGAGGGTCGGTTTTCCAGAAAATCCCCCACCAGCTGACAGGGGGCGCGATAGTCGCTGCCCCCCAAGGCAAAGGCCGCCTCCTCCAATTGCCGCTGGAGAGCCACTCCCGCCAGCGGATGAGGACTGCCAAAGTCCTCTGTCCCGATGGACACCAGCAGTCCGCCGTTGATGTTCTCCCCGTCCCGGGCCAGCTCGCTCATGCCGTTGGTCACCAGCCGCCCCGGCTCGGAGGCCGCCGCCACCACCGTGCCCCCGGGGCAGACACAGAAGGAATAGACCCCCCGCCCGCCCGACGTGTGGCAGGACAGCTGATAGGAGGACGGGGGCAGGGCGGGATGCCCCGCAAATTTCTTGTACTGCGCCCCGTCTATGTCCGCCTGTCGATGCTCGATGCGGACACCCACGGAAAAGGGCTTTTGCTCCAACGCCACACCGGCATCCAGCAGCATGGCAAAGGTGTCTCGGGCGGAGTGTCCCGGTGCCAGCGCCACCTGTCCGGCGGGGAGGGTATAGCTGCCATCCTCGCTCTCCACCCGGAGGCCGGTGAGCACGCCGTTTTCGGTGAACAGTCCGGTCATCTGATGGCCAAAGCGGATGTCACAGCCCAGCGCAAGCAGCTCCCGCCGCAGTGCCTGTAGGACGATGTGGAGACGATCGGTGCCCACATGGGGCTTGGCATCCACCAGAATATCCTCTGGCGCGCCGTGGGCGACCAGCTCCCGGAGAATGAAGCCGTGGCGCAGATCCTTGGTGCCGGTATTGAGCTTCCCGTCGGAAAACGCACCCGCCCCACCCTCGCCAAACTGCACATTGGATTGGGGGTTCAGTGTCCCCGACTGCCAAAAGGCCGCTACGTCCGCCTGCCGCCGCTCCACCGGCTGTCCCCGCTCCAAGAGAATGGGCTTTGCCCCCGCCCGGGCGAGGGTCAGGGCGCAGAACAGTCCCGCCGGCCCCGCGCCGATGACCACGGGGGGCAGGGCGGGCGCGGCGGTGAGCGCCGCCGGCGGGGTGTATACCGTCTCGGTATAGGCGGCGACATGGGGCAGCTTTCGCCGCAAAATCGCCGGCTCATCCGCCACCGACACCGCAATCGTATAGACCCGCACCACCGTCTCCCGGGCATCGATCGACCGCCGCAGGACACGGAGGGAGAGAATCTCCCCCGGCTTTACCCGGAGCATGTTCGCCGCCTGTTTCGTCAGCCCGGAGACCTCCTCCCGGGGCGAGAGCTTCAGGCCATCTAGTTTCAGCAAAACTTTTTCACCCGCTTTCAACTTCGTTTCAGCTTATTATAGTATACTTCGCTCCAAGGTGCAAGAAAGGCTTGCAATTCTCACACACAACGCCCTCACACAAGAAATTGTTCAAAAATACCCCCAGATTTTTTCATACTTTAGACACAAACGCCCTTTACAATAACAGGTACTGTGAGGGGACACAACAGAGGAGGACTTTTTCCATGTACAACGACGAACAGAATTTGTATCACTACACCTACCGCAAGGACGGCACGGAGGACAGCGGCTATACCCAGGCGACACAAACGCCTGTGCCGTCGATTCCCGTGCTACAGCCCACGAAAAAGAATCGGTGGGGACTGAAAATCACGGCGCTGGCACTGTCCTGTGCCCTGCTGGGCGGCGCGGCGGGCGCGGGTATTATGTGGAGCGCGGGACACGGCGGCAATACCGATATCCAAATCAGCGCCCGGATGCCCGCCACGGTGACCCAAGTGAAGGTGGACGGCAAAACCCAGATGACAGAAGCCCAGGTCTATGCCGCAGGGGTGGACAGTGTGGTGTCCATCAACTCCGCCACCTCCTCCAACGTCTTTGGACAAAAGGTGGAGGGCGCGTCGGCTGGCAGCGGCTTCATCATCTCCAAGGAGGGCTTTATCGTCACCAACTACCATGTCATCGCCGACGCGACCAAGGTGAAGGTCACCCTCTATTCCGGCGACACGCTGGATGCCACCATCATCGGCGGCGACGAGGAATATGACATCGCGGTTTTGCAGGTGCAGGCGGACAATCTCCGCCCGGTGGTGCTGGGCAACTCCGCAGGACTGCTGGTGGGCGACCATGTGATGGCGGTGGGCAATCCGCTGGGCGAGCTGACCTTCTCCATGAGCAGCGGCATCGTGTCCTCGGTCAACCGCGCCATCAATGTGGACGGCACGCCGTTTAACATGATTCAGGTGGATGCCTCCATCAATCCCGGCAACTCCGGCGGCCCGCTGTTTAACAGCTATGGCGAGGTGGTGGGCATCGTCTCTGCCAAGTATACCCAATACGCCAACAACTCGGTGGAGGGACTGGGCTTTGCCATTCCCATGAACGACGTGCTGGCGATGATTCAGGATATTATGACCAACGGCTATGTGACCAACAAGGCGTACTTAGACATCACCGCCGGCACCGTGGATGCCACCATGGCGGCGCAGACCGGGCTGACCCAAGGGGTCTATATCTATGCCGTCACCGAGGGCGGCGCGGCAGCCAAGGCGGGCTTGCAGGCCGGGGATGTCATCGTCAAGGTGGGCGACAAGAAAATCAGCTCGCTGGTGGATTTGAATGCGGCGAAAAAGGGGCATGTGGCTGGGGATAAGGCCAGCTTCACCATCAATCGGGGCGGCAAGACCCAGACCGTAGAGGTGACCTTTGCCGCGGCTCCCGCCAAGAAGGAGGAGCCTGTCCAGCAGCCCCCGGTGCAGCAGCAGCCCCAGGACGGCTATAACGGCTATAGCGGCGATATGGACGATTTCTTCAACTATTTCTTCGGCACCGCCAATCCCTACGGCGGCACCGGCAATGCCGCGTAAGGGACGACAGAGAGGCGACGACGGCAGCTGCGGCAACCGCTGTGGCAAAGTCAAAACCGTCGGATGCGATTGCCCTCTCGGCGTTTTTTTAAAAAACAGTTCTCCCCCAAAGCTCCCGGCAAAACGCCGGGGGCTTTGGGGAGTTTATCCGCCGTGCCCCGCCTGCGGAAAACCTTGACCCCGGGGGGAAAAGACGCTATACTGCAAGTATCTGTATACTGCAACCATTTGAGGAGGTTCCGCGATGACAGTTCGCAAATCCGTGGCGCCGTTTTACGCCGCCGCCGCCGTCTGGCTGACCTATGCCCTGCTGTTTCCCCTGTATGCGCCCCTCCACTTTGTACTGGTGGGCGGTGCGTCGATTCTGGTGTTTTTTCTCGCCTCCCTGCTGTGCAAATCCGTGGCAGTGACCAAGGCCGCCAAGGCGGCAGAGCCGGAAAAGCCCAAAGCGCCCAAGCCCACCGGCAATCCCGAGCTGGACAAGATCATCAAGGACGGCTTTCTCGCCATCACCGAGATGAAGCGGCTGGACGAGAATATCGAGGATGCCGAGATCTCTGCCGATATTGTGCGGCTGGAACAGGTCTCTCAAAAGATTTTCGATCTGGTGAAGGAGGACCCCAAAAAGCTGCCCCAGATCCGGAAATTCATGGACTACTATCTGCCCACCACCCTAAAGCTCTTAAACTCCTATGACCGCATGAGCGCCCAAGGGGTCTCCGGCACGAATATCGACACCACCATCACCCGGGTGGAGGGCATGATGCGCAACGTGGTCGCCGCCTTTGAAAAGCAACTGGATGCCCTGTTTGGCAGCGACGCGCTGGACATCTCCACCGACATCACGGTTTTAGAGGGTATGATGGCGCGAGAGGGGCTCACCGGCGACGGCCTCCATGCCGAGACTGCACCCAAAACCGACCCGGACATTAAGCTGGAACTTTGATCCCGCTACCTGTACCGCTGATTTTGAAGGAACAGAAAGGACGTAACGCATATGACAGACCATCAAACGCCCGAGCTGACGCTCGACCCCACCGCTGTCCAGACCCCGCCGGCGGAGTCCGCCGTTCCCACACTGACCTTGGAGCCGGAGGCACCGGCTGCCCCGCCCGCCGCCGCCCAAGCAGAGGCCGCCCCCGCGCCGGAGGTCATCCCCGTGGCCATGGATGAAAAACTGCTGACGGACGCGGAAAAAGTGGCGGTGGACGAATTTTCCAAGAAAATCGACCTCAGTGACTCCAATCTCATTTTGCAATACGGTGTCGCCGCCCAGAAAAACGTGGCGGGCTTCTCCGAAAATGCCCTCAGCAGCGTCCGCACCAAGGATTTGGGCGAGGTGGGGGACGCGCTGTCCGGCCTTGTGGTGGAGCTGAAGGGCTTTGGCGAGGAGGAGAAAAAGGGCTTCGCCGGTTTCTTCAAAAAGAGCACCAGCAAAATCGAGACCATGAAGACGCAATACGACAAGGTCGAGGGAAATGTGGACAAGATCGTCCGTCAGTTAGAGCAGCATCAGGTGGCGCTGCTGAAGGACGTGGCTATGTTCGACCAGATGTATGAGCTGAATTTGAAGTATTACAAAGAGCTGACCATGTATATTCTGGCGGGGAAGAAGCGTCTCAACGAAGTCCGCGCCGGCGAGCTTGCCGATCTGCGGAAAACCGCCGAGACCTCCGGTGCCCAAGAGGATGCCCAGAAATACAACGATCTTGCCCAGATGTGCGAGCGGTTTGAAAAGAAAATCCACGATTTGGAGCTGACCCGCATGATCTCAATCCAGATGGGCCCCCAGACCCGTCTGCTGCAAAATAACGACACCCAGATGGTGGAGAAAATCCAGAGCTCGCTGGTGAACACCATCCCCCTGTGGAAAAGCCAGATGGTGCTGGCACTGGGTCTGGAGCACTCCCGTCAGGCCACGGCGGCACAGAGCGCCGTCACCAATATGACCAACGAGCTGCTGAAAAAGAATGCCGATTTGCTGAAAACCGGCACCGTGGAGACCGCCCGCGAGGCCGAGCGCAGCATCGTGGACATCGAGACCTTGCAGCACACCAACGAGCAGCTGATCTCCACTCTGGACGAGGTGCTGCACATCCAGCAGGAGGGCGCGGAAAAACGCCGCGCCGCCGAGGTGGAGCTGGGTCGTATCGAGGGCGAGCTGAAGCAGAAGCTGATGCAGCTGCACACCTAAGAAGGGGACAGCCCCTTTCCCCCATGGACAGCGTTTGCCCCACTTTTTGGGGGAAAGCGCCCCCTCGCCGTGGGACGGCGAAATTCGGTGAAACCGAGGAGAACGCATGAAATTTTTTCAAAAACGAAGTGTGGCGGCGGGGATTCTGGCGCTGGTGATCGTGGCCTCCTGCGGGCTGGGCTATGTCAAAAAGCCGGTGATCACCCAGCCGCCCAGCACCGCCATCGTGGGCAGCTATACCTATGCCTATGACAATGCCGGCGTGCTGTCGGACAAGACGATGCAGGAAATCGACGGTCTGAATGCCTCCCTGTTTGCCCAGACCGGTGCCCAGCTGGTGGTGGTCACCGTGGACACCACAGAGGGGGAGGATCTGCTGCAATACGCCCAAAATCTGGGCAACCAGTGGGGCGTGGGCGACGCAGAGCGGAACAACGGCGTGGTGCTGGTGCTGGCACTGCAAAATCTATACAACGGCGCACCCGATGGCGACTATGGCATCGCGGTGGGCGACGGGCTGACCTCCCAGCAAAACGCACTGGTCTCTCTGCTCCGCACCAATTTAGAGGCGGATTTCATGGCGAAAACCTATGATGCCGGTGTTCAAAAAACCATCACCGCCTTCATGGACTGGTTTTCCCAGTACTATGGCGTGGAGATCAAGGCGGGCTATATCCCCGCCGTACGGGACACCTTTGTCAGCGGCGATGGCTACTATACCCAAGCCTCGGGCTATTACGCGCCGTCCTTCGGCTCCCTGTTCGGCGGACTGGTGTCCATGCTGCTGGTGCTGTGTCTGATTTGGATGCTGGCGGACGGTCTGCGCTATGCCCGGTATCGGCGGCGGTATCTCCGTCCCGGCATGGGCATCCCCACGGTGCTATACAGCCCCATTTTCTGGGGCAGACCCCGGCGGCATCGGGTGCATCCCCCCCGCACCCACCACCACGATGACCACTTCCCACCCTTTGGCGGGGGCGGCTTCGGCGGCGGCGGTTCCTTCACCGGAGGGGGCGGCAGTCGAGGTGGCTTCGGCGGCGGCGGTTCCTTCGGCGGCGGAGGCGGCAGTCGGGGCGGCTTCGGCGGCGGTTCCTTCGGCGGCGGCTCCCGGGGCGGCTTCGGCGGAGGTGGCTTCGGCGGAGGCGGCGGCTTCGGCGGCGGAGGAGGCTTCGGCGG
>JAVVOA010000021.1:10079-26178 GCA_036656515.1 Oscillospiraceae bacterium
TGGCGGAGGCGGCTCCTTTGGCGGGGGCGGCGGCAGCCGATAGCCAAGACAACAAAAAAGAGGGAGACGATTGCGTTTGCAATCGTCTCCCTTTGTGCTTTACCATAGCCGCATGACGGCGTTATGGTAAATAAGATAACGGTTTATTTTACCAGATGGTCACCCGCGCCTCGGGGGCGAGATACATCCCGTCGCCGGGCTGGATATCAAAGGTCTGATAGAACGAGTCACAGCTTTGCAGCACCCGATTGGTCCGCAGCTTGTTCGCCGCATGGACATCCGTCTGGGACAGATAAATCCGCATTTCCCGGGGGTAGTACAGCGCCCAAATCTCTGCCATGCCGGTATACAGCGCCTTGAAATCCGGGTTCGCCCGCTTTGCCACGATGGAGGTCAAGCAGGCGGCACTGCCCAAATCAGCAATGTTTTCGGAGAGGGTCAGCGCACCGTCGCACCGGATGCCGGGGGCGGATTCCTGCCCGTCGTAATAGGCGACCACAGCGTCGCACTTTTTCTGGAAGGCGGCATAGTCGGCGGGGGTCCACCAGTCGGCGGCGTTGCCGGTTTCATCGAACTTTGCACCGCTGTTGTCAAAGGCGTGGGTGATCTCGTGGCCGATGACAAAGCCGATGCCGCCCAAATTTTCCTCATAGGAGGCGTTGACATCGTAAAACGGGGGCTGCAAAATCCCGGCGGGAAACTCGATGGAATTATAGGTGGGGGCATAGAACGCATTGACCGTATAGGGGGAGGTCAGCCAAGCCTGCCGATCCACCGGCTCCCGCAGCAGCTCTGGTGCCTGCGCCGCATCGGCCAGACAGAGGGTGACCACATTGTCGAAATAGCTGCCGCCCTCAGCGGCGGTTTTCAGCACCACACCGTCCAAGTCATCCTCCCATTTGTCGGGATAGCCCACATGGATGGTCATGGTGTCCAGCTTGTGGAGGGCGCGGGTCTTGGTGATATCGCTCATCCAGTCTAGACCCTGTAGCCGCTCCTTGTAGGCGGCGATGATGTCCCCCACTATCCGCTCCACATCCGCCTTGGCGGCGGGGGAGAAACTGCGGGCGACATAGGCCTCGCCCAGATACTCCGGCAGCATGGACTGGACTGTCGCCGCCGCCACTGCCGCCGCGTCCTCTGTGCCCTCGATGCCGAAATACGCTTGACCAAAGGCGGCACTGGCATCGGCGAACCGGTGATCGAGACAGTCGCCGAAGGAGCTGACCAAATTCAGTCGGCTGTACATCTTTAGCAGGGGGAGATTGGCATCTGTAAACAGGGGGGCTGTCACGTTTAACAGACCCTCGTCAAAAACGAAGAGTTTGTCGGTGGCGGGAAAGCCGGTGGTTTTGTATACGGCATCCAAATCCACGGCGGGAAACAGGGCGCGGAGCTGTGCCATGGTGTATACATGATAGATTTTGTCCACGTCGCCGGCCTCCTGCGGGGTCAGCATAGCCGCCGCCAGCTTGGTCTCCATCTCCCAAATCACCTGCGCCTCGGCCTCGGCCTTTTTCACGCCGGACAGGGTGAGCAGCGTGGTGATGTATTGGAGATAGGCCGCCTTTTGCCCGGGGGTGGCATTGGCATAGCCGGCCTGCCCCAGCGTGGGCGTAAAGGTGGAAAAGCCCACTCCATAGGCGGTGCTGTCCTTGGCATCCTCGGCCAGAGCGAAGCCCAACAGGGTGGATACACCCAGCTCGGTCGCCATCCGATTGTCTGCCGCCATCAGTTCCTCCAGCGTCTTTGCGCTGTCGATGGCGGTGAGATAGGGGGCGAGAGGGGCGATGCCCGCCTTGTCCCGCGCCGCCTGATCCAGAATGTTGTGGTACAGGGTGGCGATTTTGCGCTCGCCCTCGTTTTTCGGTGTGCCGGTGGCGATCTCGGTGATGATTTTCGCCACGCTTGTATCCGCCTTGAACTGGAGATTGTCAAAGGTGCCGCCGCTCTGTCTGCCGGGGAGGATCACGCCGGTGTCCAGCACCTTTTTGTTGATGGTGGCAAAGAAATCGTCCTTTAGATTGCTGCCCTGCAAGGCATAGACCCGGTCGATCATCAGCTCCATCTGACGGGTGGTCACCCGGGCGTTGGGGGAAAAGGTGGTGGCAGAGGTACCCGCCACAATGCCGGTGGACAGCACATCGTCCAGCGCGGTCTTTGCCCAAGCGGGGATGTCGGTAAAGTCAGAGGCGGGATAGCCACTGCGGGCATTGTCGCCCACGGGGGTGGGCAGGTCGCCAAAGGCGCGTTGTAGCATGACAAAGGCCTCGGCTCGGGTGGCGGTGCCGGTCTCGTCCAGCGAGCCGTCTGCCCGCCCCTTCAAAATGTCCGATTTCTCCACGCCGGGATGATAGGCATCCGCCGCATGGAGCAGCATCTCCGCGATCTCTCCTCGGGTGGCATAGTCGATGTCAGCGGCCAGTGTCGCCATGGGCAGGGAGCCGCACAGCAGCAATGTCGCCAGCAGTCCCGCTAGGATCTGTTTGTGTTTCATTCGATTATCTCCTTTGCTTTTTTGTGGGTTCTTTCAACCGGGGAACAATGGCTCTGAAACGCCGCGTACACAAGCCTTTGCCCCCGTGGGGCAACAATAGCTTTCGCAATGCCGGACAGTTCCAAATGAGAGCAGTAAAATTTTTGCCAGGCTTTTTTTAAAAAGCCGCGTCCTCCCGTACCCAAACCCCGCGCGCGTCCCTATCGCACCTGTCCCGTGCCCCGCACCAGATATTTGCAGGAGGTCAGCTCCCGCAGTCCCATGGGACCCCGGGCGTGGAGCTTTTGGGTGGAGATGCCGATCTCTGCCCCCAGACCGAACTCGCCGCCGTCGGTAAAGCGGGTGGAGGCGTTGACATAGACCGCCGCCGCGTCCACCTGACGGGTAAAGCGCTCTGCCGCCGCCGTGTCTTCGGTCACGATGCACTCGCTGTGTCCCGTGCCAAAGCGGTCGATGTGCGCCAGTGCCTCGTCCAGACTGTCCACCACCCGGGCAGAGAGAATCAAGTCGTCGAACTCGGTGGCAAAGTCCTCCTCTGTGGCGGCCTCGATGCCGGGCAGCAGCGCCTGTGTCCGGGGACAGCCCCGCCACGCGACCTTTGCACCGTCCAGCTTGGCCTTGGCTCGGGGCAGAAAGTCCGCCGCCACGTCCCCATGCACCAGCAGGGTCTCCAACGCGTTGCAGACCGACGGGCGGGAGCATTTGCCATTCCATAAAATCTCCAGCGCCATAGAGAGGTCGGCGGCGGCGTCCACATACAGGTGGCAGTTGCCGATGCCGGTCTCGATGGCGGGGATGGTCGCCTGCTCCAAGACGGTGTGAATCAGCCGGGCGCTGCCCCGGGGAATCAGCACGTCGATAAAGCCCCGGAGCCGCATCATCTCCTCTGCCGTCTGGTGGGAGGTATCCCCCACCAAGGTGACGCAGTCGGGATTGAGCCCGGTCTCCGCCAGCGCGTCCCGCAGGATGGCTGCCAGCGTCAGATTGGATTGCAGTGCCTCCCGTCCCCCCCGGAGAAAGGCGGCATTGCCGGATTTGAGACAGAGCACGGCAGAGTCCACGGTCACGTTGGGTCTTGCCTCGAAAATGATGCCGATGACCCCCAGCGGCACCCGTACCTTTTGGATGTCCAGCCCGTTGGGGCGATGGAGGGTCTCCAATACCTCGCCAATGGGGTCGGGCAGCGCCATCACCTGACGGACACCCTCCGCCATCCCGGCAATGCGCTCCGGTGTCAGCGCCAGCCGATCCAGCATGGCGGGACGGAGTCCGTTTTCCGCCGCCAGCTTGCAATCCAATGCGTTTGCCGCCAGAATTTCCTCCTGCCGGGTGAGGAGCGCGGCGGCAATCCCTGCCAGCGCCCGATTTTTAAGGGCGGTATCCGCCTGCGCCAGCTCTCGTGCCGCCGCCTTTGCCGCCGCCCCCTGCTGTAAAAGTGCTTCGTTCATGGGGTACCTCCTTATTTCTGAACCGCCCGGAAAATCGAGCCCACGGGCTTGCCCTCCAGCAGCTCATAGAGCAGCTCCGGCTGGGTGCCGTTTAAAATCGCCATGGAGATGCCCGCCGCCCCGGCAATTTTCGCCGCCAGAATCTTGGTCGCCATCCCGCCGGTGCCGAGACCAGAGGCAGAGCCGCCGGCGATGTCCTCGATCCGATCGTCGATGCACTCGATGACGGGAATGAGCCTTGCGTCCGGGTTGCGGTTGGGGTCGCTGTCATACAGCCCGTCGATGTCCGACAGCAGAATCAGCAGATCTGCTTGGGTCAGCACCGCCACCTGCGCCGACAGGGTGTCGTTGTCGCCGAATTCCAGCTCCTCTGTCGCCACGGTGTCGTTTTCGTTGACGATGGGGATGGCACCCAGCAGCAACAGCCGCTCGAAGGTGTTGTGCATATTCAGGCGGCGATTGGGGCACTCAAAGCCGTCCCGGGTCAACAGCACCTGTGCCACCTTGTGTCCCCGCTCCCAAAATTCTTGGTCATAGAGATACATCAGCTCGCATTGCCCCACGGCGGCGGCGGCCTGCTTGCCCGGCGTGTCGTGGGGGCGCTCTGCCATGTCCAGTTTCGCCATGCCCACACCCACCGCACCGGAGGACACCACGATGATTTCGTGCCCGGCGTTTTTCAGATCCGCCAGCACCTTACAGATCAACTCGAACCGTCGAATATTGATGCGTCCCGTCTCATAGGTCAGCGTGCTGGTGCCGAGCTTGATGACAATGCGCTTTGCTGTGTTCTCTCCCACAAAAGTACCCTCCCAAAGAGGAAAGCGAGAAAAATTTGCTTTCCTTCCAGTCTATAGATACCGTCAGTATAGCAACCTTGCCCCGGCGCGTCAATGCCCGGCGCGGTTTCTTTCCGCTTTCTTTTCAGGCGGGAGGACGAAAAATTTGACAGCCCCCCGCCCGCCGTGCTATTCTTTTTACCGGTACACAATGGCACAGACAGGGGAGCTTTTTCCCCTGAAAAGAATGGAGCGCTATGTTTTCAACACAAAAAACCACAATTCTGTTCGACTTGGACGGCACCCTGCTGCCCTTTTGGCAGGATGCCTTTGTCCAACGCTATATCCACCTGCTGGTGAAAAAGCTGGCACCGTTGGGCTATGACCCCGATCTTTTGGTGCGGGCGGTCTGGGACTGCACCGGTGCCATGGTGAAAAACGACGGCGCAGTCACCAATTTAGAGCTGTTTTGGACCCGGTTTTCCCAATTGACCGGCTGGGGGGAGGAGCGCCTGAACCCCCTGTTTCTGGACTTTTATCAGCACGAGTTCGACGGGGTGCGGACGGTGCTGACCGAACAGCGAAATCTGGGGGACTTTATCCACGGACTGCGGCAGGGGGGCTATGGGCTGGTGCTTGCCACCAATCCCCTGTTTCCGCCAGAGGCCGTGGAGACGAGACTTCGGTGGGTAGGCCTCACCTCTGCCGATTTTGACCACATCACCACCATGGACAACAGCTGTCACTGCAAGCCAAATCCCGCCTATTACCGGGACATCTGTGACCGGTTGCACCTTGCGCCGGAGGCCTGCGTCATGGTGGGCAACAACGCCACCGAGGATATGGCGGCGGGGGAGATCGGCATGGATACCTTCCTCATCACCGACCATCTGGAAAACCCCTTTGCCGTGGAGACGGCGGGCTTTCCCCAAGGCGGGCTTGCCGAGTTTGCGGTATGGCTGGGCTAGAGGCGCGATTGTCTCAGGCGCTGGGTGTCCCCGTGACGGTGGAGCGGAAGGCCATCAAAAATCTCTATCTCCGGCTACAGGCGGACGGCGTGGTGCGGCTCACCGCGCCCCGTCGGGCAGCGGAGGGGGTGCTGTATGACTTTGCCCTGTCCAAGCGGGACTGGCTGCTGCGTAGGCAGACGGCGCTGGTGGCGGCGGACACGCCCCGCTGGGAGACCGGCGAGCACCATCCCCTGTGGGGCGTTTTCTATCCCTTGGAGGTGACGGCGGGCAGCCCGTCCATTGCCCTGCAAGACGGGATTTTGCGGCTGACCGCCCCCGCCGGCGGCACGGCAGAGAGCCGCAAGGCGCTGATGGACGGTCTGTATCGCAGGGAGCTGGCGGCGGCGCTGCCGGCGGTCATCGACCGGTGCGAGGCCATCGCCGGTGTCCATGCCTCGGGCTGGCAGCTGCGGGACATGACCAGCCGTTGGGGCAGCTGTACCCCCGCCACCCGGCGGATTCGGGTGAATGTACAGCTGGCGAAATTTCCGCCGGACTGTCTCAGCTATCTGGTGCTCCACGAGCTGACCCACCTGTTGGAGCGGGGACACACCGCCGCGTTCTATGCCCAGTTGGAGACCTTTTGCCCCGATTGGCGCAGTCTGCGCCGGACACTGAACGGCGGCGGGTTTCGTTTTTTGCCGGCGGCGGGGACAATTGGCAAAAAAAGCAAATAAGGACGGCACTTTTTCCGCCCTGTGGATTGCAGTGTCCGCCGATTTGGTGTATACTGAGAACAAAATGTACAGATGCTTGCAAATCGCAACAGACAAGGAGCACTATATGGAGCGAACCTATCAAATTTTGACCGATTCCACCGCCGATCTGGATGCCGCCACCTTGGCCGCGCCGGGACTGACGGTGATTCCCATGCCCATCACATTAGATGGCACCTCCTTCCACCATTACGGCGACTATCGGGAGCTGTCCTCCGCCGATTTCTATGCCGCTCTCCGGGCGGGGAAAGAGGTACAGACCGCCCAGATCAACATCCTTGCCTATCTCCGCGCCTTCCTGCGGGAACTGCGGGCGGGGCGGGACGTGATTTACCTCTGCTTCACCTCCGGTCTCTCCGGCACCATCCAGTCGGCGCAGATGGTCATCGCCGTCCTGCGGGAGAAATATCCCCAGCGGAAAATCCTCTGTATCGACAGTCTGTGTGCCTCCATCGGACAGGGCTTTTTTGTCCGGGGCGCGGTGGAGCAGCAGAGCGCGGGTCTCAGCTTTGACCAGCTGTCCGACTGGGCAGAGGGGCATAAGCGGCTGGTCGCCCACTGGTTTACCGTAGAGGATCTGCACCATCTCCACCGGGGGGGCAGACTGTCCAAAACCGCCGCCGTGGCGGGCACCATGCTTCAGGTCAAGCCGATTTTGACCTTGGATGCCGAGGGCAAGCTCACCATCGCCGGCAAGGTGCGGGGCACCCAAAAGGCATACCGCACCATGGTGGATACCATGCGGGATACCGCCGCAGAGCTATCGGGACAGACCCTGTACATCGGACATGGGGACAATCCCCAGGGTGCCCAAAAATTAGAGGACATGATTCGCGCCGAATTTGCGGTGGGAGAGATTTTCACCGTACCCATAGGCCCCGTTATCGGCGCCCACACCGGCCCCGGTATGGTGGCGCTGGTCTATTGGAAACGGGCCTGATCGGCGGCACAGCAAATACGTCCAGCTGCCAAAAAAGCACTTGTCTTTTTTGGCGGCTTTTTATTTTAACCGCCCTGCCCCCGGCGTTGGCGTTTTGTCCCTCAAAAATCACCCATGGGCAGAAGAGCGGGAAAAAAGGATTGTATTCCCCCGGTGTTTGGGTTAAAATTGCAGGAAGATACCATCTGAAAAGAATACGGCGCGCTGGATGAACCGGGAATGCGCGGCGAAAGGAATGGACAATACAATGGATACAACAGAGCGTCTGCGCGGCTATGCCCTCTGCTTTGACCACAGCCCCCAAGCGCGGTTTGTCATCGAGCTGCTGCCCCGGGAGGGGGGCTATCGCCTGCTCTATGGCAATCCCGCGCTGGCGCAGCTGTTGCAGCTGCCTGAAATTGCAACCCCGTGGAAGAATCGGGCGGAATTTTTGGGTCTGTCCCAGAGCCGCTGGATGGAGCTGTTCACTGGGGCGGAGCCGGATGCCCTGCTGGATTGCCGGGGCATGGCAGGGGAGTATTTGCAGGCGCGGTGCCATGTGTCAGAGGGCAATTGCCGCATCTGCGTGCTGACGGATATCACCGCCCAGAGACAGGCGGAGGAGCAATTCCGTCAGGAGCAGGAGCGGTATGCGCTGCTGTTAAACGCCACCCCCGGCGGCATTGCCGTCTATGAGATCAACGAGTGCCACCGCACCCGCACCCTCTATTTTAACAACGAGATCTGCGCCATCACCGGCTATTCCAGAGAGGAGCTGTCGGCGCTGGGCAGCCGCGCCATCTGTCAGGCTATCGAGGAGGATCTGCCCCAGGTGGACGGCATCATCCGCGCCGCCACCCAGAGCCGCAAGCCGGTAGAGGTGGAGTATCGCACCCGCACCAAGGACGGCGTGCTGAAATATCTACAGCTCCGCGCCAGCGTGGTGGCCAAGGGGGAGCGGGTCTATCGCTGTCATGTGGTCTATACCGACATCACCCGGCTGAAAGAGACGGAGGAGGCACTGCGGGACAAGGAGGCCATGTATCGCCTTGCCACCGACAATGCCCAAGTCAATCTCTGGGAATACGATATCAAGACCCACACCCTCTATCAGACCGAGGCCTCCCACGCCATGCACGCCGCCGCGCTGGGGATGGTTTTGCCGGACTTTCCGGAGTGCATCATCCGCACCGGCTATATCCGCCCGGACTGCGCGGACGAGGTGCGCCGCATGATGGCCGAAATCTGCGACGGGGCGCCCACCGCCGGTGCCGAGGTCTGGTATCGCAACGAGGATGGCAGCAGCTGGTGCGAGAGAATGTCCTGCATCAACCTGTTTGACAAGGACGGGGCGGTGCGCCGCACCATCGGCATCGGGAAAAACGTCACCGAGGAGATCAATCTGCGGACAGAGAAGCAAAAGACGGATATGGCGCTGGAAAACGCCGATCTCTATATCTGGGAATACGACATCCTCAACCACATCTGCATCTCCGCCGAACGAGCCGTGGATGAATACGGCAACAGCATCCGAACGGTGATGGAAAACGCGCCCCGATCTGTGCTGGACTCCGGGGTCATCCAGCCGGATTCCCAAGAGGAGTATCGCCGTCTCCACGACGAGGTGGAGCGGGGTGCGCCCACTGCCACGGCGGACATCCACCTGCGGGAGCCGGACGGGCGAGACGCGTGGAAACGCATGACCTATAAAACCGTGTTCGACGATCGGGGCAAGCCGGTTCGCGCCGTGGGCTGTGCCGCAGATCTGACGGCATTTAAAGAGATGGAGCGCAAATTTGCCGCCGAGCTGCGGGATCAGGCCGCCGCCGCCGGGGAAAATCTGCTGGTGAAGATCCGCATCAATCTGACCAAAAATCTGGTGGAGGCCTATACGGCAAAGGAGGGGTTCTCCGTCGCCTATGAGGGGATGCCCTATACGGACAGTGTGGAGGCGCTGGCGAAAACCTGTCTCACCACCGCCCAGAAAAAAGAGATGAACCAGCAGATGGATCGGGAGCGGCTACTGCGCGTCTATGCCGGGGGAGAGCGGGGCTTTAGCGTGGACTATCAGCGGCAGGCGG
Organism: Oscillospiraceae bacterium; assembly: GCA_036656515.1. Taxonomy (GTDB): domain Bacteria; phylum Bacillota; class Clostridia; order Oscillospirales; family Oscillospiraceae; genus Oscillibacter. The sequence goes on from JAVVOA010000021.1 coordinate 19,530, forward strand.
CGGACGAGACCGTCCTCTGGGTCAACACCGCCGGCAGACTGTTTCAGAATCCCGAGACGGGGGACATCATGTGCTTTATCTACTCCGCCGACATCGACCGCCAGAAAATCACCCAAGTCATCGTGGACAAAATCGCGGACAGCGAATACGAGCTGCTGGCGATCATCGACACCCACACAGGGGAGATGCACGTCCACAACATCAAAAACGACGAGGTGGACTATCACAGTATCCAGCGCATCCCCTATGCGGACGCAGTGGGCAAGGTACTGTTAGAGAGCGTGGAAAAGAGCCAGCGGGATGAGTGCAGGGAGCTGATGTCCATCACAAACGTGCTGAGAGAGTTGGAGGACAAGCCCTATTACAACTGCTATTTCAATCTCACCAACACCCGGGGCTTGGAAAAGCGGAAAAAATGGAAGTTCAGCTTTTTGGACGACACCCACCGCGCCGTGCTTCTCAGCCGCAGCGACATCACCGATCTGTACCAGAAGGAACTGCTGCACATGCAGCGACTGCAAGAGGCCTTGCAGCAGGCAGAGCAGGGCAATCTGGCCAAAAGCGAATTTCTCTCCCGGATGAGCCACGAGATCCGCACCCCCATGAACGCCATCATCGGCATGACCGCGCTGGCGCAGCAGGCGGTGAACGACCCGGTGCAGGTGTCGGACTGTCTGTCCAAGGTGGGGATTTCTGCCCGGTTTTTGCTGTCCCTGATCAACGACATTCTGGATACCGCAAAAATCGAGTCCGGCAAAATGCTGATCAAGCAGGAGGATATCCAGTTCGAGGAATTTGTCATGGGCATCAACACCATCTGCGTGGAGCAGGCCAAGGCCAAGGGCGTGGACTATGACGCTGTGCTGACCAGCTTTACCCAGCGGGTCTATATCGGGGACACCATGAAGCTGCAACAGGTGCTGATCAACCTGATCGGCAACGCCATCAAGTTCACCCCCGCCGGGGGCAAGGTGCAGTTTATGATTCACCAAGAGCGTATCCAAAACGGACAGGCCACGCTCCGCTTTACCATCAACGACACCGGCATCGGCATCAAGGAGGACTTTTTGCCCCGGCTGTTCGAGCCCTTTGAGCAGGCACACACCGGCGCCACCGCCATCTATGGCGGCACGGGGCTGGGGCTTGCCATCTGCAAAAATCTGGTGGAGCTCATGGGCGGCACCATCACGGTCAACAGCATCGAGGGGGTGGGCAGCGAATTTACGGTGTCCATCAAGCTGGGGGTGCCCGCCCAGCGGGAGCAGCTGACCGAGCTGTCCACGCCGTGCAATTTCTCCCAGCTCGCCGCGCTGGTGGTGGACGACGAAATCGTCATCTGCCAGCACACCCAAGATATTTTGCGCACCATGGGGATGCAGGCGGAGTGGGCATCCTCCGGCGCCCAGGCAATCGACCAAGTGCGGGAGAGACAGGCGCACGATCGCTATTACGACGTGATTCTGCTGGACTGGAAAATGCCGGAGATGGACGGTATCGAGACCGCCCGCCGCATCCGGGAGCTGGTGGGTCCCGAGGTGACGATCATCATGATGACCGCCTATGACTGGGCGCTGATTGAGGAGGAGGCAAAGCGGGCGGGGGTGAATCTGCTGATTCCCAAGCCGCTGTTCCGCTCCTCGGTGCTCTCCGCCTTCGAGCAAGTCTATGGGGGGAGAGAGCGCCGCGCCGCCGCCGCCCTGCCCGTGGTCTATGATTTCACCGGCAAGCGGGTGCTGCTGGTGGAGGATCACGCCCTGAACGTGGAGGTCGCCCGCCGCCTGTTAGAGGCAAAGCATATGACGGTGGAGGTGGCGGAAAACGGACTGGCGGCAATCGAGGCCTATGCCGCCGCCCCTCTGGGCTATTACGACGGGATTTTGATGGACATTCGGATGCCTGTGATGGACGGCCTCACCGCCGCCCGCTCCATCCGTCAGATGAAAAAGGGAAGCGCCAAGGAAATCCCCATCATCGCCATGAGCGCCAATGCCTTTGACGAGGATGTGGCGAAATCCATGGCGGCGGGGATGAACGCCCACCTCGCCAAACCCATCGAGCCGCAGATACTCTATCAAACGCTGCACGGCTTTCTCTATCCGCCAAAACAGCAGAAGGAGAATTCAATATGAACGGCTATTGCAGCGCAACGGCGCTTGCCGCCGCCTTTGTCACAGACTATCTGGAGCGGCGAGACATTCCGGCGACACTGGCACTGCTGACAGAGGATGTCACTTGGGCAGCCGCCCCCGACGCGGTCTGCGGAAAGCAGGCGGTCACCGAACTGCTGAACGGCGAGGAGGGGACCCCGCGGGCGGCCATCGTCCGCACAGCGGTGGAGACTGCCGTTGCCCGGGGAGCGGTCTCTGTGCTGGTGACTGTGGATTTGCCAGAGGAGGTGCGCTGTCTGCGATTGACCCTCGCCTGCCGCCGCAGTGCCGGGCGCTGGCGGATCTGCTCTGTTTTTCTGCCCGGGGCAGAGGGGGGAGACGAGAGCACCACCGCATTGATAGAGCAGATGATGGACGACTATCTCCCCGGCGGCTTTCTCATCTGCACCCCCTATCCGGCGTTTGCCATCCGCTTTCTCAACCGGGCTTTTGTGACCCTGCTGGGCTATGACAGCCGGGAGGAGCTGCTGGAAAGTCTACAGGGCTCTGTGCTGACCTGCGTGCATCCCGACGACAGACAGGTGGTGCTGGACTGCGCCCCCGGCCGGTCAAAAAAGAAGGATCTGTATCAAATCTCCTATCGCATGCTGAAAAAGGACGGCGGCTATCTCTGGGTGAGCCAGCAGTCCCAGCACGCCCGGAATGCCGCGGGGGAGGAGCTGATTCTCGCCACCTATGCCGATATCACCGCCCAAAAAAATGCAGAGCAGGTCATAGCCACCGCCATGCGCAGCTATGAGGTCTCGCTGTGGGAATGGGATTTGCGGACGGACACGGCGCATCAATATCTGCGCTGCCATCGCGCCTCTGCCTTTGAGCGGGCCGACTATACAAACTATCCCCAGATGCTGATGGACACCGGCTACTACCATCCAGACAGTGTGGAGCTGGCGCAGAGTGTCTGGGAGCGGGTGCGGGCGGGAACCCCTCGGGTGGAGGAAGTTCTCCACGCCTTTGATCCCGCCACCGGCGAATACTGGTGGGAGAATCTCTGCTATACCACGCTGTTTGACCGGGCGGGCAAGCCCATCCGGGCAGTGGGGCTGGGGCGGGATGTCACCGCCCAGCGGGAGCTGGAACTGGAACGGGATCGGGAGTCCAGAAAGTACGAGACACTGGTGCAGTCCATCCCCGGCGGCGTGGGCATCTATCAGCTGGATGAAAAGGTCACCCCTATTTATGTCAGCGACGGCGTTGCCCGCCTGAGCGGAATGACCCGGGAGGAATATTTTGACGCCATCCGCGAAAACTCCATGGTGGTGTTCCATCCCGACGATATCCCCGGGGTGCAGCTGGAAATTGCAGCGGCGCTGTCCGAAAATCGGGACATCAACTACACCTATCGCCTGCGGCAAAAGGACGGCAGCTATCGCTGGTGCCGGGTACAGGGGAGCCGGTTGGACGACGAGGGGGGCTATCCCGTCATCAGCGCCGTGTTCACCGATATGGACGAGCAAAAGCGGCATCTCATCCGCATGGAGGAGCGCTATCAGCAGGAGCTGGACTATAAGGCGATGATGGACGAAAAGGCACTTGCCGCCTATCGGCTGAACCTGACCACGGGCGTGGTAGAGGATGGTCAGCGGGGGGCAGAGCATCCCACGGTGGATGAGATCTTTGCCGATACAGCGAAGCAGATCGCGCCGCTGGAGAGCTATCGGAGACAGGCGGAGATTTTTCAGCGGAGCCGGCTGCTGGATGCCTATGAGGCCGGCAACTCCCATATCGAATTGGAGCTGCCCTGCATCCTGCACAACGGACAGTCGGAGTGGATCTCCGTACAGCTGACACTGACCCGCCATCCCAGCAGCCGGGATGTGATCTGCTTTGTCTATGCCGTCAGCATTCAGGAGAGAAAAGAGCTTCAGTCCATGGTGGATGCCATCATCGCCACGGACTATGAGACGATCACCATGATTGACGGGCCGCGCAACACCTATGTCACCTATCGGCGGGGACCGGACGGCATCCCGCTGCCCCCGGTGTCCAGCGACAACTATCAGGCGGACACGACGGCCTTTGCCAGGAGCCATATTGTGCCGGAGGATTGGGCGCAGAATGCCGCCGACTTGGATTTGAACAACTTGCAGGCGCAATTAGAGCAGCACAAAACCTTCCTCAGCCTCTGTCGGATGGTGGATGAGACGGGGGAGATCCGGCGCAAGCAGATCCAGTTCTCCTATCTGGATCGCCCCACCCGCAAGATTCTTGCCACCCGCACCGATATCACCGAGCTGTATAATAAGGATGCGCTGCAAAAGGAAAAGCTGCAAAAGGCATTGCAGGCGGCAGAGCAGGCCAGCCTTGCCAAGACGGAATTTCTCTCCCGGATGAGCCACGAGATCCGCACCCCCATGAATGCCATTCTGGGGCTGGCCGAGCTGACCCTGCAACGGGCGGACGATGCCGACTTTGTGCGGGAGTGCACCGAAAATTCCAAATCCGCCTCCCAATACCTGCTGTCGCTCCTAAACGACGTGCTGGATATGAGCCGCATTGAATCCGGAAAAATCCAGCTCTATCCAGAGGCGTTTGACTTCCACGCCGTCCTGCGGACGGTCTGCCTGATGACCGCCTCCAGCGCGGAGCGGGCGGGGGTCATCTTCCACTGGGAGGAACTGCCCGGCTGTCATGCCTGCTATCGGGGCGACAAGATTCGGCTGCAACAGATTTTGGTGAATCTGCTGTCCAATGCGGTGAAATTCACCCCGGCGGGGGGCACGGTGACCCTCTCCTATGGGCAGACTGCCGAGGAGGGCGGAGTCGCCACCCTGCGCTTTGTGGTGCGGGACACCGGCATCGGTATCCGAGAGGAATTTATCCCCCACCTCTTTGAATCCTTTACCCAAGAGAGCGGCGGCACCACCGCCGTCTATGGCGGCAGCGGACTGGGGCTTGCCATCTGCAAAAATCTGGTGGAGATGATGGATGGCACCATCACCGTGGAGAGCGTCCCGGGCACAGGCAGCACCTTTACCGCAGTGGTGCAGGTGGAGCCGTGGGACGAGCTGCCGCCTGCCTCTGGCGACGGCGAGCACAGCTTGTCGGACAGCACGCTGGCGGGACGGCATATTCTGCTGGTGGAGGATCATCCCCTGAACACGCTGGTGGCGCAAAAGCTGCTGACTGCCCGGGGACTGTCCGTCACCACGGCCGACGATGGCGCCATGGGTGTAGAGGCATTTCAGAACGCGCCGCCGTTTTACTTCTCTGCCATCTTGATGGACATTCGGATGCCGGTGATGGACGGCTTGACGGCGGCACAGACCATTCGCCGCCTGCCCCGGGCGGATGCCGACCTCCCCATTATCGCCATGACCGCCAACGCCTTTCCCGAGGATGTGGAGAAGTCCATGGCGGCGGGGATGAACGCCCATTTGGCCAAGCCTATCGAGCCGCAAAAGCTCTATGGCCTGCTGCATCAATTGCTTGACGAGAGGGAAAAATAAGGGGGTCTGCCCGGAATTTTTGGCAAAGTCCCTGTCAAATTGCCGGCTTTTTTGCAACTTTAAAAAAAGAGCAGGTAAAAACGGGTTTTATTCTTGACAAAACGGCTGTTAGGGTCTAATGTAGTAATGAAAATTAGATTGTAAGGAGATCAATATGATTTGGAATATTGTATGCGACAGCAGCTGCGATTTGAGACCCGGCGATCTGGAGAGCCAGCAGGTCAGTTTGGAAATTGTTCCCCTGAAAATCATCATCGGAGAGCAGGAGTATGTGGATGATGAGACCCTCTCTGTCCCCCAGCTTCTGCGGGATATGAATACCGCCCGGGTTGCCACCTCCACCGCCTGCCCGTCGCCGGGGGACTTTGCCCGGGCCTTCCTAAAGGCGGACTGCTCCGTCTGTATCACCATATCGGGACAGCTGTCCGGCACCTATAACGCCGCCGTGCTGGCTCGGAGCATGGTGCTGGAGGAGCATCCCGAAAAGCAAATCTGCATCATTGACTCCAAGGGTGCCGCCGGTGCGCTGGTGCTCATCGCCCGCCGCGCCCAGCAGATGATTGAAGCGGGTGGCAGCTTCGAGGAGATCTCCACCTCTCTCCGGGAATATCAGGCCTCTCTGCGGCTGGTGTTCACCCTGTCGGATTTTGGAAATCTCATCAAAAACGGGCGGATGAATGCCTTTGTGGGCTCGGTGCTCACCAGCCTTGGCATCCACGTCATTGCGGATGCCACCCCCCAGGGCACCATCCATGTGGCGAAAAAAGCCAAGGGCGAGGTCAAGACCGGCAAGATCATCACCCGCATGCTGGGGGAGGCAAAGAACGTCACCGGCGCGTCGGTGATCATCTCCCACTGCGAGAATCTGTCGGGTGCCATACGGCTTAAACAGCAGATTTTGGCCGAGCTGCCGGTGGCGGATGTGACCCTGATGGGCTGTCGCGGTCTGTGCAGTTTCTATGCCATGGAAAAAGGTCTGATTGTGGTGTGCTGATCTGCGCCCGCCGGAGCGTCCGGCGCGTTCTGGAAAGA
>JAVVOA010000022.1:0-25443 GCA_036656515.1 Oscillospiraceae bacterium
GACGGCAAGGCGCTGATTACGGATTTTTACCTGCACTATCCCCGCTTCCTTAGCCGCATGGGGGCGCTGGAGGAGGCGGCGCAGGATATTTTGTGCCAGCGGATCATCGATGCCGCCGGAGACGACGACCTAAAGTTTGAGTGGGATGATGCCCTGACCACCGCCTCTTGGGCTACAGGCTCCATGGACATTGTCCAAAAACACGCCTATGAATATCTTCGCAACTATGCTGATCGTATCGGGATGGGGACATAAAGCAAGCCAGACGCAGCAAAAGACGGCATGGACTGCAATCGTCCGTGCCGCCTTTGCAAATTGAGCAGGGAGGTGTTGTCGGCAGCCCTTGTCCCATTCCATCTTGTACGATTCGTTTCCCCGAAGCGCTGGAAGTGGACGATTTCCCGGGCGCGGAGGAACCGGATGACATCGCTGACATCGGGATCGTCGGAGAGCCGCAGGATGTTGTCATAGGTGACCCGCGCCTTTTGCTCGGCGGCAAGATCCTCGGTCAGATCGGCAATCAGGTCACCCTTGACCGCCATGGATGCCGCGCTCCACGGGAAGCCGGCGGCGGACGCGGCATAGATACCGGCGGTGTGATCCACGAAATAGGCATCATAGCCCGCCTTTTTCACTTCCTCCTCCGTGAGATTCCGGGTCAGCTGATGCACGACGGTGCCAACCATTTCAAGATGGCTCAGCTCCTCGGTGCCGATGTCGGTGAGCAGCGCTTTTAGCTCGGGGTAGGGCATGGTATAGCGCTGGCTGAGATAGCGCAGGGACGCACCCAACTCGCCATCGGGGCCCCCGTACTGGGTCAGAATAGCGGCGGCGAGGCGGGGATTGGTGTTTTTAATCTTCACTGGGTACTGCAATTTCTTCTCATAGACAAACATCAGCTGTTGCCTCCTTCGTCCCAAGGCCAGGGATTATTCAGCCAGACATAGCCCTCCGCCTCGGTCAAATCCGTCTGGAACAGGGGGCCGTACAGGCTCTGATATTTTGCCCGACCCTCCTTCGATAGCTTGATGTAAGACCAGTATAGGGCAAGCGCCTCTTGATCTTGGGCATGGGTGGTCAGATAAAGCCCCAGCTCGTCAATGGCAAAATCCAAGGCCATCAGCTCTGCCATCGCAGTGTTATCGTTCGCCAGTCGGCTGGCCATCTCCGCCTGAAAGGGGAGGTGCAGACCGGGAAACAGCGTCCCGGTCACCAGCGCCTGCTGACGGCTGTATCGCTCCGGATTGTTCTCCTGCATGGGAATATACGGGAAGGCAAGGGAGGCGCAGCCGCCCGGTAAGCTGCCGTTTCCGGCACCACAGCCGGCGGGAATCGGTTTTTCCTCTTGCATCATCATTCCTCCTTTGGGCAATTACGCCCAGACCAGTCTATGCCGGAAAGAAAAAAGGGAAACAGATGTTTTCATTTTTCCACCGCTGTGCTATACTGAGCACATAGGAACCCGCCGCCCTGCATAGGTTGGTCGGGGGGTGTCTGCTATGTTTTTCATTTTACGGAAACGGACTGTGGTTGGATTTGTCCTTTTTTGCGCTCTGCTTCTCTGCGCCGGACTGACTGTCCGCTCCGACGGTGTGCAAGCCGTCCTTGCGCATCTGCACCAAGCCCACACCGTGGTGGTCATCGACGCCGGACACGGCGGGGAGGACGGCGGTGCCGTGGCAAGGGATGGCACGGTGGAAAGCCACATCAATCTTGCCATCGCCGGGCAGCTGGATGCCGTTCTGCGCTTTTTGGGGCAGGATACCGTGATGGTGCGCACCACGGACATCTCCGTCTATTCCGAGGGTGCAAAAACCCTGCACGAGAAAAAGGTCTCCGATTTGCAAAACCGCGTGGCGCTGATCAACGCCGCACCCAACGGGACACTGCTCAGCATCCATCAAAACAGCATGCCCGGCGCGCCCCGTGTGCAGGGCGCACAGGCGTTTCACAACGAGGCGGGCACACCGCTTGCCTCTGCCGTGCAGGATGCCCTGAATTTGACCATCAATCCGGAGAAGCCCAAGGTGCCCAAGCGCATCCCTGACACCATCTATCTCATGAAGCACGTCAACTGCCCGGCGGTTTTGGTGGAATGCGGCTTCCTCTCCAACCCGGCGGAGACGGTGGAGCTGCAAAAGCCCACCTATCAGACTCGCTTGGCAGTCACCATCGCCGCAGGCTTTTTCCGGGCGCAGACCCGCGAGAATACGCCAATCTTTTGAAAAAAAGCGCGGGGGTTGGGCTACGCGCTTTTTCGAGAAAAAGCTGTGCAAAAAGCTTTGGTGAAGGTTGATCGGCTATGCCCCATACTTGGACATAAAAGTTTCGCCAGGCCTTTTCAAAGGCCGCGTCCCCCCGTGGCGAGATACGCGCTTTTTCGAGAAAAAGCTGTGCAAAAAGCTTTGATGCAGGTTTATCTGCTGTGCCCCATACTTGGACATAAAAGTTTCGCCAGGCCTTTTCAAAGGCCGCGTCCCCCCGTGGGGGGCAGGGCGGCGGAAGGAAAAGGAACTACAAGATGAAAGCCAGAACGTTATTTTACTGTACCGAGTGCGGCAATGAAACGCCAAAATGGGCAGGGAAGTGCCCCTCCTGCGGCGCGTGGAACACCATCGTGGAGCAGCCGGAGGTCAAGCAGAGCAAGGCGGGTAAGGCGAGTGCGGCGGCGGGACACACCGTGCGCCGTGCCAGAGCCATCACCGACTTGGAAACCACCGGCGAGCTGCGCTTTCCCACCGGCATGGGCGAGCTGGATCGTGTGCTGGGCGGCGGCGCGGTGCGTGGCTCACTGGTGCTGGTGGGCGGCGCACCCGGCATCGGAAAATCCACCTTGATGTTGCAAATTTGCAGTGATTTGTGTAAAAACTTCAAGGTACTCTATGTATCCGGTGAGGAATCCGAGCATCAGCTCAAGCTCCGCGCCCAGCGCTTGCAGGTGCAAAGTCCCCAGCTATATGTCATTTCAGAGACCTGCCTCGGCGACGTGCTGGAATCCGTGCAGGAGGAAAAGCCGGATATCCTGATTATCGACTCCATCCAGACCCTGTACGATGATACGCTGGACTCGGCGGCAGGCAGCGTGGGGCAGGTAAAAAGCTGCACCATGAGCTTGATGCAGCTTGCCAAGGGGCAGGAAATCACGGTTTTTGTCATCGGTCACGTCAATAAGGAGGGGTCGATCGCCGGCCCCAAGGTCTTGGAGCACATGGTGGACTGCGTCCTGTATTTCGAGGGCGAGCAGCACATGTCCTATCGCATTTTGCGGGCGGCGAAAAACCGCTTTGGCGCCACCAACGAAATCGGCGTGTTCGATATGCGGAACGAGGGTCTGGTCGAGGTGGAAAACCCATCGGAAATGCTGCTGTCCGGCCGCCCAGAGGATGCCCCCGGCACCTGCGTCACCTGCGTCATGGAGGGCGCACGCCCGGTTTTGGCGGAGATTCAGGCACTTTTGGTGCCCAGCAGCTATGCAACCCCTCGCCGCACCAGCAACGGCTTCGACTACAATCGTGCGGCGATGCTGCTGGCGGTGCTGGAAAAACGGGGCGGCTTGAAGGTGTCCACCTGCGATGCCTATTTGAACATCATCGGCGGACTGTCGCTGGACGAGCCTGCCGCAGATCTGGCGGCGATCATCGCACTGGCATCCAGCTATTTAGACCAGCCCGTCCACCATGATCTGGTGGCAATCGGCGAGGTGGGGCTGACCGGCGAGCTGCGCAGTGTGAATCAGCTGGAGCTGCGCCTGTCCGAGGTACGCCGTCTGGGCTTCACCAAATGCGTGGTGCCCGCTAGAAAGACGACGAACTGTCCGCCGGGTCTGGAGCTGATTTCTGTGCAGAATATTGGGGAGGCGTTGCGCGCCGTGCTGCGGCGCTGAGGTTGGGCGTATAGTGGACGCAATCGCCGCCGGGCAGGCCGGCGGAAGCCACACAGCCCAAGGTACAGACACCGTCCGTCTGATAGACGCAGGTCGAGGTACAGGGAATCACAGCCATCATCACCATTTCTCATTGCATTCGGGACAGCGCTAGTATTGCCACAGCTGCAAAAACTATGCGGTCATCCACGGCGGCAGCGTCCCGGAGAAAAACAGCCAGAGAGAGGAGGCTTTGCAGACAGACTAGTTTGTGAACAAAATAAAAATTTTGTTCACAGTGGGGGAGGGCAAAATCGGGTATTTCCGGATTCCTCCCGTTTTGACCGGCTGTCTGACCCAATTATGACGCAATACATCTCTGAGGCTCCACAGGTTCTGCGGGACTTTTTATCCTATCACGAGACCATCAAAGCACACTCACAGAAAACTGTGGACGAATACTTTCTGGATCTCCGCAATTTCTTTCGCTATCTCAAGCAGATCCGCGATCCGGCGCTCCGCGGCAAAGCGCTGGATGAAATCTCAATTTTAGATGTGGACATCGCGTTCGTCGGCGCGGTCACACTGACGGATATCTACGGCTATTTGACCTATCTCAGCCGAGATCGCATTTTGCATCAAAACAGCGCCAATTCCGAATACGGGCTGAATGCAGCATCCAGAGCGCGAAAAATCGCCACAATTCGCTCTTTTTACAATTATTTGACCAATAAAGTCCATTTGCTGGAAAATAACCCGGTCAAGGACATCGACAGTCCCAAGCTGATGAAAACCCTGCCGCGCTATCTGACCTTAGACCAAAGTTTGCAACTTTTAGACAGCATTCAGGGGAAAAATCAGGAACGTGACTACTGTATCATCACTTTTTTCCTCAATTGCGGACTGCGTATCTCCGAGCTGGTGGGGCTGAACCTCAGCGATGTGCAGGACGAGGCGATGCGGATTCTGGGAAAAGGCAGCAGCACCCGCATCGTGTATTTGAATGATGCCTGTATGCAGGCGCTGGAGCAATATCTGGCCGTGCGCCACAATCTCAAAAACGAGAAAGCCATGTTTCTCTCCACCCACGACGAGCGGATCAGCCGCTCCGGCGTTCACGCCATGCTGAAACGGCGATTTTTAGAGGCGGGCTTGGACAGCAGTCGATATTCCGCCCATAAACTGCGACACACCGCCGCCACCCTGATGGTGCAAAACGGCGTGGATATCAAGGCGGTGCAGGAGGTTTTGGGGCATGAACATCTGAATACAACGGAAATTTATACGCATATTGACAGTGATGCCCTCCGCGTAGCTGCAAAGGCAAACCCCTTGTCACATGTTGTGAAAGCAGAGAAAAAAGACAAAAAAAGCACTCCTCTTACATGAGGAGTGCTTTTTCACGGTCGATTGACACCCAGAATATGCAAAAAGCGAATCTCCTGAAAGTCATAGCTGCTCAGGGGGCGATTGTCCGCGTCATAGCTGTGCGCCGCCACCCGAATGCTGGCTAAGGTGCGGGGATGCTCGCCGGCGAAGACCACCACCGGCGTGTGCTGAAAGGCCTCGCCCTTGAATAAAAGCTGCACCAAATCCCCGGGCTGTAGCTCTGACAGGGTACAGCTCCGGGCCACAGGTCCCACAGACGGCGCGGCTCTGGTCAGAAATTGATAGAAGTACGGCACCCCCGTCCACGACGGGGACTTCTGGTTGGCGTCGATGTAATACCAGCCCACCGTCGGCTCAAAATTCATGATGCCCGCCCCGGCGAAGACGCATTGGGACGCAAAGTTGGTACAGTCGCCGCCGATGGTCTCATAGTCGTAAAATGCCGGGTTTCTGCCATACGCCCAGGTGTGGGCGTAGTAGACCGCCGCCCGTCGATCATAGTGCTGCAAGGAAATTTCCATCCGCACCCCTCCCCTCTCCCCAGTATACGCAGCCGGGCAGAAAAAGAATCGGGGCGCAAAAAGCGCTCCGATTCTTTGACAGATTCCTGAAAAAAGCGACTTAGTCCGCCTTGCCGTTGCAGCCCAAAACCTCGACCAGCTTGTGTGCCACCATTGCCTTGATGGCCTCTCTGCCGGGCTTCAGGTACTGGCGGGGGTCGAAATGGTCGGGATTTTCCGCCAGATGCTGCCGGATAGAGGCGGTCATCGCCAGACGCAGATCCGAGTCGATGTTGATTTTGCAGACTGCACTGCGCGCCGCCTGACGGAGCTGATCCTCGGGTACGCCCACCGCGCCGGGCATATTGCCGCCGAATTTGTTGATGGTCGCCACAAAATCCTGGGGTACAGAGGACGCACCGTGGAGCACAATGGGGAAGCCGGGCAGCTTTTTGGACACCTCGTCCAAAATGTCGAACCGGAGCTGGGGCTTGGTGCCGGGCTTGAATTTGAAGGCACCGTGGCTGGTGCCGATGGCGATGGCAAGGGAGTCCACGCCGGTCTTGGCGACGAATTCCTCCACCTCCTCCGGACGGGTATAGGACGAATCCTCTGCCGAGACATCCACGGCATCCTCGATGCCAGCCAGACGACCCAGCTCGGCCTCTACCACCACGCCGTGGTCGTGGGCATAGGCGACGACCTGCTTGGTCAGCGCGATGTTGTCTGCAAAGCTGTGCTTGCTGCCGTCGATCATCACCGATGTAAAGCCGCCATCCACGCAGGACTTGCACAGCTCAAAGGTGTCGCCGTGATCCAGATGCAGGCAGATGGGCAGCCCGGTCTCGATGACCGCCGCCTCTACCAGCTTCATCAGATAGGTGTGGTTGGCGTATTTGCGAGCGCCGGCGGACACCTGCAAAATCAGGGGCGCGCGGAGGTCGCAGGCCGCCTCGGTGATGCCTTGAATAATCTCCATATTGTTGACGTTGAAGGCGCCGATGGCGTAACCACCCGCATAAGCCTTTTGAAACATTTCCGTAGAAGTAACCAGTGCCATAACAATCATCTCCAGTCTTAAATTCAGATGTCTGTCCGGCAAAAAGCCGGATATTCGGTCTTTTTTTGTGAAAAAGAGACGAATTACATCCCATGACGCAATCGTTTGCGTACATTCATAATATCACAAAATGATAAAAATGCAAGTAGTTCGCACATGAAAAATGCACTTTTTCGCGGGTGCTTCTTTACATTCTATTTTGAGAATGGTATGATAGGGAAAAGCTTACTGAGGAGGTTTTCTCTATGAATGAATTAAAGGGTGCCTGCATCATCGGGCAATCCGGCGGACCCACCGCCGTGATCAACGCCAGCGCCTATGGCGTTATCGACACTGCGCTGAAAAACCCCAATATCACCCGGGTGCTGGGGGCGGCACACGGCATCCGTGGCGTGCTGGATGATCGGCTGTACGACATGGGGCAGGAGGATCCGGCGGAGCTGGAGCTGCTGAAATACACGCCGTCCTCCGCGCTGGGCTCCTGCCGCTATAAGATTGCCGATCCGGACGTGGACGACACCGACTATCGGCGGATTTTGGAGATTTTTAAGAAGTACGATGTGCGCTATTTCTTCTACAACGGCGGCAACGACTCCATGGACACCTGCAACAAAATCAGCAAGTATCTGCAAAAGGTGGGCTATGCCTGCCGGGTCATGGGCGTGCCCAAGACCATCGACAACGACCTGTTTGGCACCGATCACTGCCCCGGCTATGCCAGCGCCGCCAAGTACATCGCCACCTCCTGCATGGAGGTCTATCAGGACGCACGGGTCTATGACACCGGCATGGTGGTGGTCATGGAGATCATGGGACGGCACGCCGGTTGGCTGACTGCCGCCGCCGCCCTCGCCACCGCCTATGGCGCGGGACCCGACCTGATCTATCTGCCGGAGACGGACTTCAACATGGAGCAATTTTTGACGGACGTGGAGCGGATCTACAAGGAGCGGGGCAACTGCATGGTCGCCGTATCCGAGGGCGTACACTATGCCGACGGCAGCTTTGTATCCGAGGCCAAGACCTCTGCCACAGACGGCTTCGGCCACGCCCAGCTGGGCGGACTTGCCTCCATGCTGGCAGCCGAGGTCAAGGAGAAAACCGGCGCCAAGGTGCGGGGCATCGAGCTGTCCCTCCTCCAGCGCTGCGGCGCACATCTGGCCTCCACCACGGACATCGAGGAATCCTATATGGCGGGCAAGGCGGCGGTGGAAAATGCCGCAAACGGCATCACCGACAAGATGATCGCCTTTGAGCGGGGTGTCAAGGATGGCAAATACGCCTGCCGCACCAAACTGCTGAGCCTGACCGAGGTCGCCAACGCGGAGAAAAAGGTGCCTCGCGAGTGGATCAACGATGCCGGAAACGGCATGGAGCAGGCGTTCATCGACTATGCACTGCCCCTGATTCAGGGCGAGCCGTCCCTGCCCAAGACCGATTCCCTCCCCCGCTTTGCCAGACTGAAAAAGGTGCTGGCGAAGTAGAGGATACGCGGAGAGTACGCGGCCTTTGAAAAGGCCTGGCGAAACTTTTATGCTACAAATATAGGGCATAATAGGACAGCACAATGGCATAGAGCGACGAAGGGGCGGATGGTATCCGCCCCTTCGCTGATTTTCCAATCGAATACAGAAGCTGTTTATTAAAGTTTTTGCCAGGCTTTTTTCAAAAAGCCGCGTCTCCTGCCGCGTACCCCCGGCTTTTCTATTGATTGCGCTGATAGAGTGTCCACAGACCCTCCATCAGCAGATATTTGTCATAGGTGATTTTCGTTTTGCAGTGGCGGAGGATCACCGGTGCGTTGCCGCCGGTGGCGACCACGGTGGCGCTCTTTCCCCACTGCTGGCAGATGCGATCCACCAGCCCGTCCAGCATACAGGCGGTGCCATAGACGATGCCGGAGCGCATACAGTCCTCGGTATTCTTGGCAATCAGCGTCTTGGGATGCTGGAGGGAGATGTCCGGCAGCTGCGCCGCGTGGCGGGACAGGGCATCCAGCGAGATGCGGACGCCGGGCAGCAGCAAGCCGCCCTCGTAATTCCGCCCCTCGGCGATGCAGGAGATGGTGGTGGCCGTCCCCATGTCGATGATGATGATGGGCGCGGGGTACTTTTCCAGCGCCGAAACCGCGTCCGCCACAATGTCCGCACCCAGCTGTGAGTGGATTTCCATGCGGATATTCAGACCGGTTTTCACACCCGGACCCACCATCATGGGCGGCTTGCCCAGCAGGCGGGTCAGCGCCTTTTCAATCATAAAATTCATGGGCGGCACCACGCTGCAAAAAATCGCGCCGGACACCTGCTCCATGGAAAAGTGATACAGCGCAAAGAGATTCAGCAGGTCGACGCTGATTTGATCCGCCGTCTTTTTGCTGTCTGTGTCCAGCGTGGCGAGAAACTGGAGCTTTTTGTCTGAATCAAACAGACCGACAGCCGTGTTGGAATTGCCCACATCTACGGCAAGCAGCATGGATATGCACCTCCTTAAAATCTTGAAACGCGAACGGGAGTACGAGGATGAGGTACGGTTCTTTCTTGAAAGAAAGAACCAAAGAACTTGAATGATCTGTTTTTTTAAATGCATGCAAGTTAAAAACCCTCATCAAAAGTTTTTGCCAGGCTTTTTTCAAAAAGCCGCGTATCCCGCGTATCCCCCGTATCCTCTATCCCCGGGCGACGGCGATGTCCCGGGTGGCGAAGGCGTTTTGCTCCATGCCAGCCGTGTGTCCCGCCTGATACTCGTAGTAGCCCTGTGCGCCGATCATAGCGCCATTGTCTCCGCAGAGCCGCAGGGGCGGCAGATAGAGCTTGCAGCCCTCCGCCTTGCAGGCACGCTCCAAGTCCCGGCGGATGCGGGAATTTGCCGCCACGCCCCCCGCCGCCACGATGGTTTTGCGCCCTGCCCGCCGCGCCGCTTGGATGGTGCGTGGCACCAGCTCGTCGCTGATTGCCGCCGTAAAATCCGCCGCCAACGCGGCACGATCCAAGGTCTCCCCTTTTTGCTCGGCGTTGTGCGCCAGATTGACCACCGCCGTTTTCAGCCCGGAAAAGCTCATGTCCAGCGGACAGCCGGTGACCTTGGCGCGGGGCAGACGATAGACACCGCCGGGGCTTTGCTGTGCCAGCTCGTCCATGGGACGACCGCCGGGATAGGGCAGGTGCAGCACCCGCGCCGCCTTGTCGAAGCACTCCCCAGCCGCATCGTCCCGGGTGGCACCCAGAATTTTCATGTCCGTATAGGTCGCCACATCCACCAGCAGGGTGTTGCCGCCGGAGATGCACAGCGCCAAAAACGGCGGCTGCAAATCCGGGAACGCCAGATAGTTGGCCGCAATATGCCCCCGCACATGGTGGACGGGAATCAGCGGCACCCCCAGCGCAAAGGCCACGGATTTGGCAAAGCTCAACCCCACCAGCACCGCGCCGATGAGCCCCGGCGCATAGGTCGCCGCCACAGCGTCCACCTGCTCCCGGGTGATGCCTGCCTCCCGCAACGCCTGCTCTGCCAGACCGGCGATCGCCTCCACATGCTTGCGGGAGGCAATCTCCGGCACCACGCCGCCATAGAGGGCGTGCATGTCCGCCTGGGAGAGAATCGCGTCGGCGAGAACCTGTCTGCCATCCTCCACCACCGCCACAGCCGTCTCATCGCAGGAGGATTCAAACGCTAAAATCTTCATGTGCCGCTCCTTTATTGATTGAATCAGAGGTTCCTAGGGGTACCGTTCTTTCCGGAAAAAAATGAATATTCTCACAAAAGTTTTTGCCAGGCTTTTTTCAAAAAGCCGCGTATCTTGTCCTCGTTCGCGTATCCTGCTCTCGCTAGTCCTCGACCCACGGGGCGCAGGGCGGCAGTACATCGCCGTTCCGAAGTGGAATCTGGATATAGCGGGCATAGGCGCTCTCGGTGAACTGCCGGCGATAGATGGTCTGGTGATAGGGCAGCAGCGCCTCGTCGGCGATGGGCTGCGGTGCCCAGTAAAAGGTGCGGAACCGCACGCCGAACAGCGCCACCTCATAGCCCGTCCATTTTGCGCCCGCCCGGGTGTAAAAGCCCAGTCGCCGCAGAATCATGGCATCCCGCGCCGGATCGCCGGTGGGAGCCTCTGCCTCGCCCAAAAACGTCAGCTGGGGATAGGCGGCAAACGCCAGCTCCAAAAGCTTTGCGCCCAGTCCCCCGTTGCGATAGGTTTCATTCACCGCCAGATAGTCGATGAGCCCATAATTCTCCGGCCCCAGCCAGACAAACATCTGTCCCAAAATGTGCTCATTTTCGGTCAAAAGCAGGGGCAGATACCGCCCCTCGTCCATCAGCCGCTCCATGGCGGACAGCGGTTTTAATTCCTCGGGCGGGAATGCCGCCACCAAGTCAGTGGCGTAGATACGCCGTAATTCGTCAATCGTTGCGACCTTGATTTGCATGTTCAGTGGATTCCTTTCTATTCTTGGGCATTGCCGCACCTAGAATTGTGCGGGATTGCCCTTACTCAAAAAATCGGGTGAGAATCAGCGCGTCCTCTTGGGGATGCTCGTAATAGTTCTTGCGCCGTCCCGCCTCTCGAAAACCGTGGTGTCCGTACAGCACAATCGCCGCCGTGTTGGAGGGACGTACCTCTAACGTCAAAAACGCCAGATGATTGGCGACTGCAAAGTCGGTAAAGACGTGGAGCAGCTTGGAGGCCACCCCCTGCTTGCGGTTTTCGGGACGCACCGCGACGTTGGTGATATAGCCCTCGTCCGCCGCCACCTGCAAGCCCGCATAGCCGATGACCTCCTCGCCGTCCAGCGCCACCAGAAATGCCGCGCAGGCGTTTTCCAGCTCCTCTGCCAGCATATTCCGGGACCAGGGGGTGGAGAAGCAGAGCCGTTCCAGCTCCGCCACGCCATCTAAGTGCGCCGCACCCATTGGTACAATTGTCATAGCTTGATTCCTTTCTCGTTATCCCTTGGCAGAGAGCCAGTTGTCGCCGGTGTGCGCCTCTGCCGTCAGGGGCACCTTCAGGGACGCGACACCCGCCATCTCCTCGGTCAGCAGCTGTTCCACCAGAGGCGCTTCCTCCGGCGGACACTCCACAATCAATTCATCGTGTACCTGTAAAATCAGCCGCGCCTGCAAGCCCTCGGCGCGGAGACGCCGCCATACCGCCACCATGGCCAGCTTCATGATGTCCGCCGCCGTGCCCTGAATGGGCATGTTCAGCGCCACCCGCTCGCCAAAGGAGCGCATGTTGAAGTTGGAGGCCTTCAGCTCCGGCAGTGCCCGCCGTCGATGATACAGCGTCTCGACGTAGCCGTCCTGCTTCGCCCGCTCCACAATCTCCGTCATATAGCGCTTGACCCCGGCATAGGTCTCAAAATAGCTGTCGATATACTCCTTGGCCTCCCAATTGGAGACACCGATGTCCTGCGCCAGCGAAAAGGGGGAAATGCCATAGACGATGCCGAAATTGACCGCCTTGGCGGAGGAGCGCATGGTATGGGTCACCTCGTCCAGCGGCACATGGAACACCTGAGACGCGGTGACGGTGTGGATATCCGTGCCGGACAAAAACGCGTCCTGCATGGCCTTGTCATCCGCGATGTGAGCCAAAAGCCGCAGCTCGATCTGGGAGTAATCCGCGTCCACCAGCACCAGTCCCGGGTCGGGGACAAACATGCGGCGCAGCTCGCTGCCCAGCTCGGTGCGGGTGGGGATGTTCTGCAAATTCGGCTCGGTGGAGGAGAGCCGCCCCGTGGCGGTCACCGTCATCTGAAAGCCGGTGTGAATCCGACCGTCCGCCCCCAGCACCTTGAGCAGGCCGTCGGCATAGGTGGATTTCAGCTTGGCGTATTGGCGATACTGCAACACCGCATCCACAATGGGATGCTGGGTGCGGAGCTTTTCCAGCACGTCCACGCCGGTGGAATAGCCGCTTTTGGTCTTTTTATCCGGCGGCAGATTTAGCTTTTCAAAGAGAATCACGCCCAGCTGCTTGGGGGAATTGATGTTGAACGTCTCCCCTGCCAGCGCGTAGATCTCGGCCTCCAAGGTCTGCATTTTGCCGTTCAATTCCTCGCCAAAGCGCCGCAGTTCGCCGGCATCCGCCCGAAAGCCGGTGTGCTCCATCTCCGCCAGCACCGGGCAGAGGGGCAGCTCCACGGTCTCATACAGCGTCCATAGATTTTGCTCCCGCAGCAGGGGCGGCAGCGCTTCATACAGCGCCTCCACCGTGGCGACGTGCCGCACCCAGACGGTGATGGCCTCTGTGGCGTTCCCCAGCAGGGAGAAGGCCTCCGGGTCGGTAAACTCCTTCTCCGGCGGCAGCTCGAAGTTGAAATAGGAGACAGCCAGCCGGGGCAGGTCATAGCTCCCCGCCGTGGCATCCAGCAGATAGGCGGCCAGGGCGGTGTCGAACACAAAGCCCTCGGCGGTCAGTCCCTCATCCAGCAAGCACCGCATGGTGTCCTTGCTGTTGTGGGACACCTTGGGGATGTCCGGCGCGAAAAAGCCCCGGAGAAAGGCGGCATAGTCCGTCAGCCGGGAGCGATGGAATATGGCACAGCGCCCCTCGTCTCCCTCGCCCCACTCCACCGCCACGCCATCCAAGCTGGGCAGCGCCACAAAGGACACATGGTCCCGCTTGCGCCAGAGCGCCAGCAGCTCCCGGACGCGGTCGTCGCTCTCCACGGTCTCGATGTTGCAGGTGACGGTAACCTTCTCCTGCGTCGGGGCAGTCCCGTCGGACACCAGCCCCATTTTATCAATCAATTTGGAAAATTCCAGTTTTAAAAACAAATCGTACAGCGCAGGCGACGGTGCCTTCCGCAGATTGTCCTCCGGCGCGAAGTCCAGCGGCACATCGGTGATGATGGTCGCCAGATAGTGGGACTGACGGGCGCTGTCCTCCCCCGCCGTCAGCTTTTTCAGGGCGGCGGGCTTGGCCTCGATGTCCGGCAGCTTGGCATACAGGTTGTCGATGGTGCCGTATTTCTGCACCAGTGCCATAGCGGTTTTCTCTCCCACGCCGGGCACGCCGGGAATGTTGTCCGACGTATCCCCCATCAGCGCCTTGAGATCCACCAGAAGCGGCGGCGCAAAACCGTATTCCTCCTGAAACACGGCGGGGGTCATATCCTTGGTGGTGGTCTGTCCCATGCGGGTGGAGACCAGCTTGACCTTGGTGTGGTCGGTGATGAGCTGCAAGCTGTCCTTGTCGCCGGTGACCACCACGCAGTCCCAACCCGCCGCCTCGCATTTGCGGGAGATGGTGCCGATCAAGTCGTCCGCCTCGAAGCCTTCCAGCTCATAGCGGGGGATGTTCATGGCATCCAGCACCTCTTTTAAGACCGGCATCTGCATCCGCAGTTCCTCCGGCATCCCCTTGCGCTGTGCCTTATAGCCGTCATAGGCCAGATGGCGGAAGGTGGGGGCATGGAGGTCAAAGGTGACGCAGACCGCGTCCGGGGTCTCCTCCTCCGTCAGACGGGCGAGGGTGGTGAGAAAGCCATAGACAGCATGGGTATACAGCCCGTCCCTCGTGGTCAGCGGGCGAATGCCATAGTAGGCGCGGTTGACGATACTGTTGCCGTCCAAAACCATGAGCTTCATGGATGTTCCTCCCAATTTTCAAATCAATGTCGATTGCCGCCGGGCGGCTACGCAGACAGGCTATGCCCGCTTTTTCAAAAAGCCGGACAAAAACCTGATTGCGCGTATTCTGACAGCTATAGTATACCGCGAAATCCTCTCAAAAACAAGAGAGCCTCCGATTGATCGCCGTCCCACGGGCTCAAACTCCCGAAAATGCTGCCCGGTGTCCGCTATTTTCGGGCAGCACAGCGGCGCAGCAGCGCTTGGGACAGCCGCTGTCCCACAAAGCCCAGCACCGTCCCCAGCACCATACCCGCCAGCACGTCGGTGGGAAAATGGACGTACAGGTACAGCCGGGAGAAGGCAATCAGCAGGGACAGCGTCGCCGCCGGAACCCACAGCCGTGTCCCAGAGGCAAACAGCGCGCCGGTGGCGGCAAAGGAGGCCGCCGTGTGTCCCGACGGAAAGGAGTAGTCCAGCGGGCGGGGCACCAGCAGCTGGATGGATCGGTTCAAATCGCAGGGGCGTATCCGCGCCACCAGCGGCTTTAAAAGCAGGTTGCAGCACAGCAGATCCAGCACCAGCGCACAGCCCATGGCCAGTCCCGCCCGGCGATATTTTTTCGTACACAGCAGGACGGCGGTCAGCGCGATCCAGACCAGCCCTGCGTCGCCCAGACGGGTCAGCGCCGGCAGCAGGGTGTCCAAAAAGCCGCACCGGATGGTGGTCTGCATCCAATCTAAAATGGCAAGCTCTGTCATAGCAGGCTCCTTTCCAGATGAAAAAAGCAGGCAGTCGATGCAAGAGAGCATCGGCTGCCTGTTGATCTCCGTATCGCGGAAGTCCCTTTTCAGTTGGGGATCAGTCGTCCTTTTTCTCGCTCTTCTCGCTTGCGTTGGCGAGATCGGTGAGGTCAAACTCCAACTTTTCGCCGCAGTTGGGGCAAATGACTTCGCCCTCCTCTAGGATAGAATCGTCGAAGTAGATGGTCTCCTCGCAGTTGGGGCAGGTGGTCTCATAGCAATCTTCTTCGTCGTCATCCTCGTCCTCGTCGTCGTCTTCCTCATCCAAATCCTCGTAAATGAGGCTCTCTACGTCGGACAAATCGTCGCTGACAGCGTCCAGACCGTCTTCCAGATCGCACTGCTCGTCCTTGATATCGCTGATTTCCAGTGCGATATCGTCCAACACGTCGATGATGACACCGATGAGCTTGCCCTCCTTCGATTCGGTACCCAAAGCCAGACCCTCAGCCAGACCCTTCAGATAGGCAACTTTTTCTGTAATTTCCATAGTCGTTTCTCCTTTCAAAGCCAGACGTATGCGGCATTTGCCGCCTGATTGTGCCGCTTTTATTCCTTGCAGCGGGACAGATATTCGCCGGTGCGGGTATCGATGGTGATTTTGTCACCGGGGTTGATGAACAGAGGCACCTTGATCTCCGTGCCCGTCTCCAGCGTCGCGGGCTTGGTCACGTTGGTGGCGGTATCGCCCCGGAAGCCGGGATCGGTCTCGGTGACCTCAAGATCCATAAAGTTGGGTGCTTCCAGTCCAAACACGGTGCCCTTATAGGAGAGCACCTTGCAGATGGTGTTTTCCTTGACAAAGCGGAACCCGTCGCCCAGCATGTCGCGGTTGAGGGGAACCATGTCAAAGGTCTCTTGATCCATGAAGTAGTACAGATCGCCATCGGCATAGCTGTACGCCATCTCCTTGCGCTCTACGAACGCCTGCTCGAACTTTGCAGTGGGGTTGAATGTGGACTCGGTGACGCCGCCGGTGATGACGTTGCGCATTTTGGTGCGGACAAACGCCGCTCCCTTGCCGGGCTTGACGTGCTGAAACTCGATGACCTGCATGACCTTGCCTTCCATTTCGAAGGTAACGCCGTTTCTAAAATCGCCAGCGCTGATTGTTGCCATAATGATGACCGTCCCTTTCGTTGCGCGGAATGCACAGCGACCGGTGGGGTCACAGCTGTACATACGCCGCCTTTGGCAGCACGCGCTAAAATCAAGCTAAATTTTGTCCAAATCTATTCTCTTAAAATCCAACCAAAAGCAGCCGGAGGACGATGGAATCGCCACGCTCCCCTGTTTTTCAGTCTGAAAATAGCCTATGATATTTTATCCCAAAATCTCCCGTTTGGCAAGGGGTAATTCCTGAAATTTCGCAAGTTTTTCATTAAAAATGCCCGGACTTGCTCCAATTGCCGCAAATAGCGCTATTTTTGCCCACTTCGTCGCCGACATTTTCGCTTTGCGGGTGCCTGCATTGCATGGAGTATCTTTTGTAAGAACGTCACCGCGCCGCCCAGCGGCTCCACCATCAGCGCCGTCACCCCACAGCGGTTGGCAGCCAGACAGTCGGTCAACAGCTTGTCGCCCAGCATCGCCGTCTCCTCTGCCGATGCCCCCGCCCGCGCCATGGCGGCGCGCAGTCCCCGACCGCCGGGCTTGCCCGCATGTCCCTCATAGGGGATGCCCAGCTCGGCGCAAAACGCCGTCACCCGCCGCCCGGAGCGATTGTTGGAGACGATCATCACCTCGATACCGGCAGCGTGGAGGGCGGATAGCCACGCCTTGACCGCCCCGTCCGGGTGAAGGGTCTGCCTTGTCGCCAGCGTGAAATCCAAATCGGACAGCAGCAGCCGAATGCCCCGCTCTTGCAGATAGGCGGGGGTAATGGCATCGTATCGGTCAAACAGGGTATCCGGAACAACGGAAAACGGCATAGGCGACTCCTTTTTTGCATAGCTTCTATCATGCCACTCACGGCGAAGGCTTGGTATGCGAGGCACGCGGCTTTTTGAGAAAAAAGCCCGGCAAAAACTTTGCTGTGCCAGTTCAATCACGTTATGAGGTATCATATCATTTTAGGCGGCTCTGCGCAAGGGGGAAAGATTTTGCAAATTTATCTCAGTGTCACACCATCACAAGTCTCCGCGGCGATGCCCTATACCCACAACCTTGCCCATGTGGCATACCGCATCGGCGCAGGGGGACAGCTCCATCGTCTGCGGGTGGATGCCCGGGGCGGGCTCCTCTCCCTCAGCGA
Organism: Oscillospiraceae bacterium; assembly: GCA_036656515.1. Taxonomy (GTDB): domain Bacteria; phylum Bacillota; class Clostridia; order Oscillospirales; family Oscillospiraceae; genus Oscillibacter. The sequence goes on from JAVVOA010000022.1 coordinate 17,441, forward strand.
TCGGGACGCGCCGCCCATTGGCTCTGACGAGGCTCTGTGCGGCGAGCTGTTGCGGGAATGCAATCGACAGGGCTATGCCGGCGTTGTGGCGGACTTCGAGGAGATGCCCACGCCGGATCGCAGTCTATTTTTGACCCATCTGGCGGCGCTGCTTCGGCGAAATCGGCGGGTGCTCTATGTGCCGGAGGGCTATACCGTGCCCGGTGCCATTCCCCTTCTCTGCACCGCGCTCTCCGGCGGCAGCTTGCAGGAGCGGTTGTCGGACGGGGCGCGGGACGGTCGTCCTCTGGCGCTGGATGTCCAGCGGATGGCCATGGATTTTCCCCTGCCCTCCCCCACCGGCGAGGGGTGTCCCCTGTCCCGGACAGAGCTGGAAGCCCTGCTTGCGGAACGGCAGTCCTTCTACTCCCCCACCCTCTGCGCCAAATACTGCACCTATGTCCGGGGCGGCGAGACCCACTTCGTCCTCTATGACGATGCCGCCACCCTGCTACAAAAGCTGCGGCTGGGGCGACAGATCGGGGCGCAGGCGGCCTTTCTCATGTTTCCCGAGGTGGAGGATCTGTTGCCCGCCCTGTTTTCGCCGCCGGAACGGAAAAAATAGCGCGGGGGTACGCGGGGTACGCGGCTTTTTGAAAAAAGCCTGGCAAAAACTTTTGTGATGCGGCGTTCCCCAATCAGCTCAAATTTTAGTCGGAGACAGCATCGCTACATCGCTACAACGAAACAAAGCCCTGCGCAAATTGCGCAGGGCTTTGCCTGTTCGATTAATAGAAGCGCTTGTTCTTGTTCTTACGAGCCGCCTCAGACTTCTTGCGACGCTTGACGCTGGGGCTTTCATAATGCTCTCTCTTACGCACCTCAGCCAGCACACCTGCTTTGGCACAGCTACGCTTAAAACGCTTTAGGGCGCTGTCCAGAGATTCATTTTCTTTTAGATGGACTTCAGACATTGTATATATCCCTCCCTTCAGAATGCAACGCTTGGTAGCATTAAAGGGCCATAATTTATGGCTTTAACATTTGCATTATACTTAATTTAACCCGACTTGTCAAGGAATATTTTCAGATACTGCTTTTGACCGGGAAATTCCCCGTTTTATAGGGGGGTATCCCCCGACAAGTCTCTATTTGACAATCAAGTTGACCAGCTTATTTTTCACCAAAATGGTCTTGACCAGCTGCAAGCCCTCCACTGCCTTGGCGACCTTTTCCACGGTCATCGCCGCGGCAACGACGGTCTTTTCATCACTGTCCACAGCCACGGTGACCGAGCCCTTCAGCTTGCCGCCCACCTGAATGGCAATCTCCACAGAGGAGGCCGCCATCTTGCTCTCGTCATAGACGGGCCAGTCGTTCTGACAGGCCATCTTGCCGGTGGCGGCGGCGAAGCCCAGCTGCTCCCAAAGCTCCTCCACGATGTGGGGGGCGAAGGGGGACAGCAACAGCAGCAGGGGACGCATATCGCCCCGAGACGCGCCGTTGGCATAGAACTCGTTGACCAAGGTCATCATAGCGGCGATGGCGGTGTTCATCTTCAAGACATCGATATCCTCGGTGACCTTCTTGATGGTGCGGTGGATGGAGGCCTCGTTGGCGGGGGTGATCTCCATACTGTCGGTTGCCGCCTCTGCCAGATTCCAGACCCGGTCTAAGAAGCGCTTGCTGCCCTTGACCGCCTCGTTGCTCCACGCCACTGCCTTTTCAAAGTCACCGATGAACATGATGTGCAGACGCATGGTGTCCGCGCCGTACTGCGCCACGATGTCGTTGGGGTTGATCACGTTTCCTCTGGATTTGGACATTTTTTCGCCGCCCTCGCCCAGAATCATGCCGTGGCTGGTGCGCTTGGCATAGGGCTCCTTGGTGGGCACCGCGCCGATGTCGTACAGGAATTTATGCCAGAACCGGGAGTACAGCAGATGCAGGGTGGTATGCTCCATGCCGCCGTTGTACCAATCCACCGGCGACCAATAGTCCAGCGCCTCTTTAGAGGCCAGCGCCTTGTCGTTGTGGGGATCCATATAGCGCAGGAAGTACCAGGACGAGCCTGCCCACTGGGGCATGGTGTCCGTCTCCCGCACGGCGGGCTTGCCGCACTTGGGACAGGTGGTATTGACCCAGTCGGTCATCTTGGACAGGGGGGATTCGCCGGTGTCCGTGGGCTCGTAATTCTCCACGTTGGGCAGCAGCAGAGGCAGCTCGCTCTCCGGCAGAGGCACCCAGCCGCAGTCGTCGCAATGCACCATGGGAATCGGCTCGCCCCAATAGCGCTGACGGGAGAAGACCCAGTCCCGCAGCTTATAGTTCACCTTGGCGCGACCCAGATTTTTCTCTGCCAGCCAAGCCGTGATGGCGGTCTTTGCCTCCTCCACGGTCATGCCGGTCAAGAAGCCGGAGTTGACCAGCACGCCGGTGTCGCAATCGGTAAACGCGGCGGTCTGGACATCGCCGCCCGCCACCACCTCGATGATCTCACAGCCGAATTTGCGGGCGAATTCCCAGTCGCGGTCATCGTGACCGGGGACAGCCATGATGGCACCGGTGCCATAGGACACCAGCACATAGTCGGAGATGAAAATGGGGATCTCCTGCCCGTTGACGGGATTGACAGCGCGAACGCCCTGCAATTTCACGCCGGTTTTGTCCTTGTTCAGCTCACTGCGCTCGAAGTCGGACTTGTGGGCGGCCTCCTCCACATAGGCGGCGACCTCGTCCCAGTTGGCCAGCTTGTCCTTCCACTCCGCCACATAGGGATGCTCCGGCGACAGCACCATATAGGTGGCACCGAACAGGGTGTCGGGTCTCGTGGTATAGACGGTCAAAACCTCGCCGGTGGTGGCTTTAAAGTCCACCTCTGCGCCGGTGCTGCGCCCGATCCAGTTTCTCTGCTGGATCTTCACCCGCTCGATGTAGTCCACATCGTCCAGATCGTCAATCAGACGCTGGGCGTATTTGGTGATGCCCAGCACCCACTGGCTCTTTTCCTTGCGGACGACGGCACTGCCACAGCGCTCGCAGACACCGCCCACGACCTCCTCATTGGCGAGGACGCATTTGCAGGAGGTACACCAGTTGACGGGCATAGAGGTCTTATAGGCAAGGCCGTTTTCGTACATCTTGAGGAAAATCCACTGGGTCCACTTGTAATAGCTGGGGTCGGTGGTGTCGATTTCTCTGTCCCAATCGAAGCTATAGCCCAGCATTTGCAGCTGTGCCCGGAACTTGCCGATGTTCTCCTCCGTCACCTGACGGGGATGGATGTGGTTCTTGATGGCGTAGTTCTCCGTGGGCAGGCCAAAGGCATCGTAGCCGATGGGAAACAGCACATTGAAGTTCTGCATCCGCTTTTTCCGGCAGATGATGTCCATGGCGGTGAAGGGGCGGGGGTGTCCCACATGGAGGCCCTGTCCCGAGGGATAGGGGAACTCAATTAAGCCGTAGAACTTTTCCCGGGTGGTGTCGCCGTTGACCGCGGCAAAGGGCTTGCACTCCAGCCACTTCGCCTGCCATTTTGTTTCGATGCCTGCAAAATCGTATTTCATTTTCTCCACTTCCTCTATTAGATACTCAACTGATTTGAGTGAAATGCGCCGCTGGGCGGTGGTACGCGCTTTTTGAAAAAAGCGGGGCAAAAACTTTTATGCGCTCTGGTCTGTGACGCAGCTGTCTTTGCCGCGCCGTTAGTCCTGATGCAGGATGCCGGTCAAATCCACGGGCTTGCCGTCCTGCCACAGACGCTCTAAGGAGTAAAACTCCCGCGCCTCCTCGGAGAACACATGGACGGCGATGCAGCCGTAATCCAACAGCACCCAAGTGCCGTCGCGATATCCCTCACGGTGCAGGGAGTCCTCCCCCGCCTGACTGAGCTTTTCCTCCACAATATCGGAGAGGGCGGAAATCTGGGTGTTAGAGGTGCCGGTGGCGATGACAAAGTAGTCTGCCAAGGTGGTCAGACTGGCAATTTCAATCACCTTAATCGCCTGTGCCTTCTTGCTGTCCAGCGCGGACGCTGCCAGCAGAGCCATTTCTTTTGGTGTCATTTTATCTGTCCTTTCTATGCAGCCGGTGTTCCGGCTGGTGCTGTTGTCTGTCCGCCGCTCATCCCGGCATCACCGGGCGGTACCAGCGAGCCGTCTGGCGTGGCTGGTGGGGGCGTGACGACCGGCGGCGGTGTCTCCGGCGTGGGGGGCGTGGTGACCGGCGGTGTCTCCGGCGTGACGGGTGTCTCCGGCGGAACCGGTGTCTCCGGCAGGATCGCCGGCGGCAGGGACGGATCGGTGACAGGCAGGCCGGTCACCGGGTCGATCGCCGGGTCGGGGATGGTGGGCTCCACGGGCAGTCCGGTCACCGGATCAATTTTCGGATCGGTGACGACGGGGTCCTTGGGCTTTGCCGGAATGCTGGGCGGCACCGCCGCCTTGCCATCCGCCACATGCCCGGTGGTGGAGGACACGCTGCCGTCTGCATTGACGGACATAATGTCCAGCTCGCTCATCACCACCGGATCTAAAAACGGGCTGAGGGACTCGTTGACCAGCAACAGCATCTCCTCTGCCTTGGGGGTCACATAGGACTGCCTGCCGTGATAGGTGCGGCTCCAGCAGGAGGTGTTCTGATAGGGCATGGTGACAAAATTCACGTTTTCCATGGACAGTCCGCCCACAATGGCGGATTTTCCAAACCAAAACAGGTTTTGCACCGTGAGGTCGGTTTCCACCTTCTCGGTGAAAATCTTGGAAAAGCTCATGATCTTATCCAGATTCTGCACCTTTAGCACCTGCTCCACCACGGCCTTCATAAAGCCCTGCTGGGTCTCGATGCGTCCGATGTCGCCGTTGGCATAGCCGTTTTTGCCATCCCGGAAGCGGATGACACCCATGGCCTGCTCTCGGTTTAGCAGCTGATAGCCCTTTTTGATGTGGATGGACAAGTCCTGATAGGGATCCTCATAGTCCATGTTCCGGGGCACATCGAACCACACGCCGCCGATTGCCTCCACCAGATCGCCGAAGGCATCCCACTCGATGATCACCTGATAGTCTGGGACAAAGCCCACCAGCTGAGAAATCTCCTGATTCAGTGCGGCGATGCCCTTGTCGCCGCCGCCGTAGTAGTTATAGACGGAGTTGATGCGCTTGATGTCCCACGGCACGTTGACCATGGTGTCCCGGGGGATGCTCATCACCGTCATCTTTTGCTCGGTGACGTTATAGGAGGCCAGCATCATGGTGTCGGTATTGCCGCCGCCGCCGGTGTCCCGTCCCAGCACCAAAAAGGTGTAGAAATCCTTGGTTTTGCGGACACCGCCCGCCTTGGGTTGGATGCCGTTCTCTGTGCTGATCTCCTCTGTGTCCTCCCCCGGCGCGCCGGGCAAATCCGGGCGCTTGACCCAGGCGCGATAGAGCAGCCCCACCACCAGAATCAGCGACAGCACCACAATGCCAGCCACCATCCATTTTTGCGCCATGGTCAGCCGCGAGGGCTTTTTTACTTTCTTGCTTTTTTCCCTGCCCGGTTTTTTCTGATATCTATCCACAGTGTTTTATCCTTTCAAAAAGTCCAGTGCGCGGATGGTATTTTGATGTACGATATGCCCCTCGCCCGCCATCTCCTCGATGGTCATGGCAAGTCCCATGCGCATACCGGCATCCAAGCTCTCCCGGCACGCGGCACGCAGGTCCTCCACCCCGTCAAAGTCCCGGTTCGGCTCGATAAAGTCCGCCAGATAGAGAACCTTTTCCAGCGTGGTCATGTCGGGTCGCCCCGTGGTGTGCCAGAGGATGGCGTTATAGACCGCGTCATCCACGCCGAACACCTGTCTGGCAAGGGCTGCGCCGGTCTTGGCGTGGAGCAGCTTTAGCGTCACCCGCTCCACCTCGTCCGGCACCACGCCCAGACGCTGACACAGGGTCAGCTGTTCGTCCAGCGACAGCTTTTTGGTGCAGTCGTGGAGCAGTGCCGCCCGCCGTGCCGCCTCTACCTCTGCGCCGTATCGCTCTGCCAGACGCATGGCCTCCCGCTCGGTGCCCAGCACATGGGGAATCCGCTTGTGCTTGAGATAGGAGAGGGCGATGGGGCGCAGTTCGTCCAGCGACAGCTGCTTCAAATCCGCGGCGGTGCCATACAGCCCCTCCCGCAGAATATAGCCGTATACGGGCAGCGGCAGGGTGCTCTGTCCCTGTCCCGATGCCAGCGAGTCCCGCAAATCCGTGGAGGAGGTCTCGATCACCTCGGGATTGGTCAGGGTGACCAGCTTGGCCTGGGGATAGCGGCGTTGCAGTGTCTCCCTCTGGGCAGACAGCAGCTCTGTGGTGGGATCCTCGGTGCGTCCGAAGGCCGCCAGACCCGCCAGCTCCAAAATCCGCGCCGGCTCATGCCACTCCTCAAAGGTCAGGAACATATCCGTCCCCATCAGCAGCCAAAGCTCCGCCTCCGGATAGTGCTGATGCAGCTCCTCCAGCGTGTCGCTGGTATAGCTTTTTCCCGTGCGGAGCAGCTCGATATCCAGCGTCTCCACCCGGTCGCCCAGACCCAGATGCTCCCCCGCCAGTCGAGTCATCTCAAACCGCTGCGCCGCCGTGGCGCTCTCCTCTGGCAGATCCTTATGGGGCGGCAGATTGGCGGGAATCAGCAGCAGCTTATCCAGCTCCAACAGATTGAAAACAGCCCGCGCCGCCGTCAGATGTCCCAGATGCGGCGGGTTGAACGTCCCCCCGTAAACGCCGATTTTCATGATGTGGTCTCCTCCTCCCCTCAGGGCTTGACAGTTTTTCTGACCTTGGGCAATTCGATTTTCTTCTTGGTCTTATCATGGGTTCGACGGAACAGAACGAATTTTGTTCCAATGACCTGCACCGGCTCGCTGCGGGTCAACCGCGCCAGCTCCTCGCAGGCCTCGCGGGCGGTATAGGGGGCGGTTTCCAGCACCCGGCACTTGATCAGCTCCCGCGCCTCCAAGGCATCGCCGGTCTGCTTGATCAGATTGTCGCCGATGCCGTCCTTGCCGATGTGGATGATGGGTTCCAGCGGGTTTGCCATGCCGCGCAAAAATGCGCGCTGCTTGCTTGTTAATTCCATAGAGGTTCCTTTCGATTTTGAAGTTTCAGTTTCTTTGATCTATCGGGAAAACTCGGCGCTGCAATTATTTTGCAGCCGCCAAATATTCTTCTAATTTCACCGCGAAGGCGCGGAGTGCCTTGCCCCTGTGGGAGATTGCCGCCTTCTCCTCCCGACTCACTTGAGCGAAGGTCTTTCGCAGCTCCGGCACAAAAAACACCGGGTCATAGCCGAAGCCGTCCGTGCCCATGGGGGCAAAGGCGATGGTGCCGGCACAGTCCCCCTCGGCGGTCAGGGTATCGCCGCCGGGAAAGACGCAGGCGATGGAGGTGTGGAAATGCGCCGCGCGGCTGGTCTGTCCCCGCATGGTGTTCAGCAGCAGCTGATACCGTCCCCGATCGTCCAGCCCCTCGCCGCCATAGCGGGCGGTATAGACACCGGGACCGCCGTTGAGTGCGTCCACGCACAGCCCGGAGTCGTCCGCGATGGCGGGCAGTCCCGTGGCGGCACAGACGGCCTTTGCCTTAAGCAGGGCGTTTTCGGCGAAGGTCTCGCCGGTCTCCTCCACGTCGATGGACAGTCCCAGCTGGGACTGCAAGACGATCTCTACGCCCAGCGCCGACAGGGTCAGCGCCATCTCTGTCAGTTTGCCTTGATTTTGGGAAGCCAATACAAATTGCATGGTATGTCGTCCTCCTTTGAGTAGGTCACCCACCTATCACGGGGTTGCCGCCCGGCGGCAAAGGTCGGGGTACGCCAACTTTTTGAAAAAAGTTTGACAAAAACTTTAAACATTAATTGCCTTAGATAATCGCCTCGACGTATTCCTTGGCATCGAAGGGGCGCAAATCCTCCAGCGCCTCGCCCACGCCCACATATTTCACCGGCACGCCCACCTCTTGGGCGATGGCGACCACGATGCCGCCCTTTGCCGTGCCGTCCAG
>JAVVOA010000023.1:0-22441 GCA_036656515.1 Oscillospiraceae bacterium
TGGGCGCGCATAATGGGATCGGCGAGAATATCTTCTATACGGATGGTGTCCGATTCTTGATTGATCATGTGTTTCTCCCTGTTGCGGCACAAAAGCTCCAAAAGTATTCCTATTAGAATACCACATTTTGTCACAGATGGCAAGAAAATGAGCAAATATAGGAAAAATATATAGCTGCAAGGGCAACTCTGCCCCCATTGCCGGAAGGAATACTTTCCTTACTCTACGACGAATCGGGAAGAAATAAAAGGTGTTTTTGCCACAGAATGCGCCAATACCCAGAAAAACACAAAAAAAGACGGCGCGGCATGGAACCGCGTCGTCCTTTTTTCATTGATCTACAATATCAACCGAAACCTTCACGCCGGTGCGCTGGGCATAGGAGCGTACCACGGTACGAATCTCCTTGGCGATGCGACCCTGACGACCGATCACCTTGCCCATATCTTCCGGAGCGACGCGCAGCTCCAACGTCAGTTCCTGATCACCGGGGATCTCCGTCACCGTGACGGCATCAGGATCATCCACGAGGTTTCTGGCGATGTAGAGCAGCAAGTCCTTCATGATTTGCCCTCCCGCTTACAGTACGTCTGCTTTTTTGAGTAAGGCTCTGACGGTATCGGTGGGCTGTGCACCGGTCTTGATCCAAGCCTGTGCGCGCTCGGCGTCAATCTTGATCTCGGCGGGGGAGACGCAGGGATTGTAAATGCCAATCTCCTCGATGAAACGGCCGTTCCGGGGGAAACGAGAATCCGCCACCACAACTCTGTAATACGGCGCTTTCTTCGCGCCCATTCTGCGCAATCTGATTTTAACCATAAAAATTCACCTCCAAATTCATGTACCTGTTCTGTCTCGATGTCTGCAACCGCAGGAAACAAGCAAAGCTGCGCCCAGAACAGACGCGCAAAATTGCTCTATCTATAGAAAGTAATCCATCCGCCGGATAGGACCGGAGAGCCGATTACGCTCTATCCCAAAAAATGTGATGATTAGCGGGAGCGCTTGCGCTTTCCCATGCCGTGGGACATCCGCCCCATGCCGGACATCCGTCCCTTAGAGAACTGCTTGGTCATCTCCTGCATCATCTCGAACTGCTTCAGCAGTCGATTGATGTCCACCACCTGCAAGCCGCAGCCGGCGGCAATGCGTTTTTTCCGACTGGCGTTGAGCATCTGGGGATTCTCCCGCTCCAGCGGTGTCATGGAGAGAATGATGGCCTCGGTATGGGCCAGACCCTTTTCGTCGATGCTGGCACCGGAGAGCTGCTTGCCGATGTTGCCGGGCATCATGTCTGCGATTTGGGACAGGTCGCCCATGCCCCGAATCTGGGTCAGCTGATCGTAAAAATCCTGTAGGGTAAAGCGATTTTTTTTCAGCTTTTCCTCTAGCTTTTTGGCCTGCTTGGCATCGAAGCTCTCCTCTGCCTTTTCGATGAAGGAGAGCATGTCGCCCATGCCCAAAATCCGGGATGCCATCCGCTCCGGGTGGAATACATCAATTTGATCCAGCTTTTCACCGGTGCCCACAAATTTGATGGGCTTTCCGGTGGAGGCACGGATGGAGAGCGCCGCGCCGCCCCGGGCGTCGCCGTCCAGCTTGGTCAGCACCACCCCGTCGATGCCCAGCGCCTCGTCGAAGGCGGCGGCGGCCTTTACCGCATCCTGACCGGTCATGGCATCCACCACCAGCAGGATCTCGTTGGGATGGACGGCGGCCTTCATGCGCTTCAATTCGTCCATCAAGGTATCGTCCACATGGAGCCGCCCCGCGGTATCGAGGAACACCATGTCGCTGCCGTGATCTTTTGCATGGCGGATCGCCGCCTCGGCAATCGCCACGGGATCGCCCTGTCCCTGCTGGAACACCGGTAAATCCAGCTGCTTGCCCACGATTTGCAGTTGCTCGATGGCGGCGGGGCGATAGACATCGCAGGCCACCAGCAGGGGACGCTTGCCGTATTGCTTGCGCATGAACCCCGCCAGCTTGGCGCCGTTGGTGGTTTTGCCCGCGCCCTGTAGACCGACTAACATCACCACCGTGGGGGGTGAGTTGGCAAAGGAGAGCTTGGAGCCCGCGCCGCCCATGAGGGTGGTCAGCTCGTCGTTTACAATCTTGATGACCTGCTGGGCGGGAGTCAGACTGTCCAGTACATCCGCGCCGGTGGCGCGCTCTGTGACAGCCGCCACAAAGTCCTTGACCACCTTAAAGCTGACATCGGCCTCTAGCAGGGCGAGACGCACCTCGCGCAGCGCCTCCTTGACATCGGCCTCGGTGAGCCGTCCCTTGCCGCGCAGGCGCTTAAATGTGGCACTCAGTTTTTCGGAAAGACCTTCAAACGCCATTGCTGTGACTCCTTATTCCTTCAGTGCGGCAACCAGCCCGGACAGCTGCTCTGTGAGCGCCTGTAGGCGGCTATCCTCGTACTGTCTGTAATTGATGGTATGAAGCTCGGCGGCGATTGCCTCGATGGCATCCAAATGCGTCCGCATCTGCAAAAATCGCTTGACCAGCCCGGTTTTGTCCTCGACCTCGGTCATGATCCCCTCTGCCCGGACAATCACGTCCCGCACACCCTGACGGGAGATGCCCTCGTTCTCGGCAATCTCGGCAAGGGAGAGATCCTCATTATAATAGAGATCGTAAAATTCCTTCTGCCGGTCAGTCAGCAGCTCTCCGTAAAAATCAAAGAGCATGGTCATTCGATACGTCTGATTTTTCAAGGAAATATTCACCCCCTGTAAAGCCATATCACTTTACAACAGATATTAGTTTACAGGAATCCGACGAAAAAGTCAAGGGGAATGGAAAGTTTTTTTGCGGCGGTATTCAAAAAAGAAGCGAACACCTAAAAATTGGAAGAAACCATGTAAAGTTCCAGTGAAATATCGTTTAGAAATTGACAAGAAGAAAAAACAAAAGGGACAGCCAGCAGGTAAAAAGCGACAGGATGGGACGGCGGTCTACGCAAATCTGCAAAATAAACGGGCGGGTTATAGCGAAACACACAAAAATATGGGGGTAAATATTTTACATAGTGATGAATTTTTCAATATCCATTGCTTTTTGAAAAGAATGTGTCTATACTATGAACATACATCATGTGACCCATGAAAATGATGTGAAACAAACTGAGGAAATAGGGAGGAACTACTATGTTAAGCGGAATCTTCATGAATCTCTTGGGGAGAGAGACTCTGATTGCGGCTGACGACACCTGGGCGCTGCTGGCGCTGATGTGCTCCGCGGTCGCTCTCGCCATCTGGCTGGAGCAAAAGTATGCGTGGGCATCCAAAATCTCCGGCGCGATCATCGCACTTCTGGTGGCGTTGGTCTTCTCCAATCTGGGACTGATTCCCACAGCCTGCCCCCTGTACGACGACATTATCTGGGGCTTCGCCGTGCCCATGGGCATCCCCCTGCTGCTGATGCAGTGCAACATCAAGAAGATTTGGAAAGAGACTGGGCGAATGCTCATCATCTTCTTAATCGGCTCTGTGGGCACCTGCGTGGGCGCACTGATTGCCTTCACCCTGTTGAAGGACTACATCCCCGAGCTGGCTGGCGTCGCCGCCATGATGACCGGCTCCTACATCGGCGGCAGCGTGAACTTTGCGGCACTGGCTGCGGAATTCAATGTCTCCTCGCCCACGGTCAGCGCCACTGTCGTGGCAGATAACCTGCTGATGGCGCTGTATTTCTTTGCCCTGATTTTCTTCGCGGGCATGAAATTCTTCCGCAAGCACTACAAGCATCCCCACATTGACATCGTGGAGTCCGGCAAGACCGAGGATGACAGCAAGACCTTGGCGGCAACCTATTGGAGCCGCAAGGACATCTCCTTGAAGGACATCGCCATGAACTTCGCCTATTGCGTCGTCATCGTGTTCTTAGCCAAGCTCATCGGCGGCTTTGTGGGCGGCTTGATTCCCACCACCAACGCCGGTCTCACCATGCTGAACACCTTCTTGGGCAGCCAGTATGTCTGGATCACCACACTCTCCATGATCTTCGCGACCTATATGGAGCCGGTGGCACAGAACATGCACGGCGCACAGGAGATGGGCACCTATCTGATCTACCTGTTCCTGTTTGTCATCGGTGTACCTGCTTCCATCGTGAAGATCTTCACCGAAACCCCGCTGCTGCTGGTCTTTACCGCTCTGATGGTGCTGACCAACATGATCTTCTGCTTTGGCTTCGGCAAGCTGCTGCACTTTGACTTGGAGGATATCATTCTGGCCTCCAACGCCAACATCGGCGGACCGACCACGGCGGCTGGTATGGCGATCTCACAGGGCTGGAGCCGCTTGGTTGGCCCCGTCATGCTGATCGGTACACTGGGCTACGTCATCGGCACCTATGCCGGTATCTTGATCGGCAGCTTCTTGGGCGCATAGCGCCACTGATTTTCCGCAATTCTCCGGCGCGTCTCTGTATGGGGGCGCGCCGGAAACACCACTCCATGCGCTGTGCGGGATGATCCGCAGAATAAAAAAAGGGGTTTAACTTATGATATTTGATGCACATTCCGACATTTTGACAGACGTTACGGTACATCGGCTCCGGGGCGAGACGGATGTTTTGAAAAATCGCCATCTGGCACGGCTGCGGAAGGGCAACGTAGAGGGCAGTATCTTTGTGATTTGGGTGGATCCCCCCTATGACACCGACCATCTGGCGCGCACCCGGCAGATCATGGATGCCGCCAATGCGGAGATTGCCTCCTGCGACGACATTCGCGTTGTACACAGCTATGCCGAGATGCAGCAGGCGAAGGCGGACGGAAAGCTCTATGTCTTTCTGGGCGTGGAGGGCATGGCGGCCATCGGCGAGGATTTGTCGCTGATCGACATGTACTATGACTTCGGCGCACGCCACGCCATGCTGACGTGGAACGAGGAGAACGCCCTTGCCACCGGCGCACGGGGCAATCCCAACCGGGGACTCACCGATTTGGGACGGGGCGCGATCCGCCGCATGGAGGACAAAAGAATGTTGGTGGATGTGTCGCACCTCAACGAAAAGTCCTTCTGGGATGTGGTGAAGACCGCCACAAAGCCCATCTGCGCCTCCCACTCCAATGCCAAAGCACTGTGCAGCGCCGCCCGCAATCTGACGGACGATCAGCTCCGCGCCGTCCGGGATTTGGACGGGGTGGTGGGCTTAAACGCCTTCAATCTCTTTGTGGACGACGATCCCACCAAGCAGGACGTGGCACATCTGGCGCGGCACGCGGCGCACATGATTGACGTCATGGGCATCGAGCATGTGGGCTGCGGCTTTGATTTCTATGAGTTCTTGGAGTCCGAGACCATCGGCTCCATGACCGACACCGGCAGCCCCTCTGTCATCGGCATGGAGGATGCCTCCAAAATCAACTGCCTGTTCACCGAGCTGAACAAGCTGGGACTGACAGCGCGCGAGCAGGAGCTGCTGTCCTATGAGAACTTCCAGAACCTGATCCGCAAAACCGTGGGCTAGGGAACGGGGGACGAGCGCGGGGGCAGGGTACGCGGCTTTTTGAAAAAAGCCTGGCAAAAACTTTGCTGAGAGTTTTGTCTGGGATACAGCAGTTGACCAGAAAACAGGCAAAGACGAGCGCGGGGACAGGCTACGCGGCTTTTTGAAAAAAGCCTGGCAAAAACTTTAGTGAGAGTTTTGTCTGGGCTTTTCAAAGGGCGGGGCGCTCTTACAAATAAAAGGAAGCGGTTGCCGATAGGCAACCGCTTCCTTTTATGATTTTATTTGCAGTCGTCGGTGCTGTCCACGGCTTTCAGCTCGGTGAAGGCCTCTTGCAGCAGGCGGCGCTGTGCCTTGGTGGTCAGCGCGGTCTGGTCGAAGCCGGCGAACAGGTCGGGACGGCGGGTGATGGTGCGCTTATAGCTCTCTTTTCTGCGCCAGTCCGCCACGTTGGCGTGGTGCCCCGACAGCAGAACCTCCGGTACACGGCGACCATGCCACTCCTCTGGGCGGGAGTATTGGGGATATTCCAGCAGATGATCCCAGTGGGATTCATCGGTGAAGCACTCCTCGTCCGGCAGGACACCGGGCACCATGCGGCAGATGGCGTCTGCCACCGCCATGGCGGGCAGTTCGCCGCCGGTGAGTACAAAGTCACCCATGGACAGTTCCTCGTCCACACACTCGTCAATGAAGCGCTGGTCGATGCCCTCGTAATGCCCACAGACCAAAATCAGATGGTCGTGGGTCTCTTTCAGCTCCCGCGCCACCTGCTGGTTAAACACCCGCCCGCAGGGGGAGAGAAAGATGGTATAGGCATCGGGGTCGCCGGTCTCCTCGATGATATGCTGTCGGCAGCGATAGAGGGGGTCGGCCTGCATGATGGCACCCCGCCCGCCGCCATAGGGGTAGTCGTCCACCTGCATCTGTCGATTGGTGGTGTAGTCCCGAATCTGGTGGGCGCGAATGGTGATGAAGCCCCGCTCTTGGGCGCGTCCCAAAATGCTGATGCCGGTATAGGCCTCCACCGCGTCGGGGAACAGGGTCATAATGTCAATTCTCATCGGTTGCCAGTCCCTCCAGCAGATGGACACCCATGGTGCCCGCGTCTAAATCCACCGACGCGATGAAGACCTCCGGCACGGCGGGAATCAGATACTCCCGCTTGCCCTGCACGGTGTAGACCTTGTGGGCGGGATAGGGGGAGACCTCGGTCAGCTTGCCCAGTTCCGCGCCGCTGTCGGCATCCAAAACGGTGAGACCCAGCAGCTCGGCATCGAAATACTCGCCGGCAGGCAGGGTGACCTCGGCCCGCGCCACAGAGAGACACTTGCCCCGCAACGCCAGCGCCGCGTCCCGGTCGTCGATGCCCGGCAGCTTTAAGAGGACGGTGTTCTGGTGGACACGGCTGACGGTGGGAATCAACGCCTTGCCGTCTAAATAAAAGGTATGCACCCGGGAGAAAAAATCCGGTGTCAGCGACAGGGGAATCACCCGCACGTCGCCGCGGATCCCGTGAGCGCCTGCAATCGCGCCCACCTCGATAGTGGTCATTTTCATGGAAATCTCCTTTATACGCGGGGGGGGGTACGCGTACTTTCTTTTGAAAAAGAAAGTACCAAAGAAAACTTTAATGATCCGATTAATGGGGAAATAGGCTGATAGGAACTTCGTAGGGGCGGATGGTATCCGCCCCTACGCCTGTTTTTCATTCAGAGGCACAGCCAAGCTAAACTCTCATAAAGCTTTTTGCACAGCTTTTTCTCGAAAAAGCGCGCGTCCTGCTCCCGCGCCTGTTTTCAGATGAACGGCACAGCCCAAGCGAAACTCTCACAAAGCTTTTTGCACAGCTTTTTCTCGAAAAAGCGCGTACTCCGTACTCCGGTTTCGCCAGGCCTTTTCAAAGGCCGCGCGTCCCCGCTGTCTTGGCGTTGCACTTCTCCAGAAACCGGTCGTTTTGGATGACGGCGCGGCGATGGCTGCCCTGTCCGATCAGTCCGGCATCGTCCCAAGCCTTGACCCGGAACTCCACCAGCTTGCCGCTGACAGAGGTGATCTCCGCCTCGGCCCGGACGGTCATGCCCACGGGTGTGGGCGCGTCGTGTGACACGTCCAGATGGATGCCCACGGAGCCCTGCCCCTCCTGTAAAAATGCCTGTAGGCACTGGAGTGCGGCGTTTTCCATCATGCCCAGCATAAAGGGCGTGCCGAATACGGGCAGTGCGCCGGAGCCGATGGCGGCGGCGGTCATGTCGTCGGTGACGACCTTTTCCACATTATATTTACTTCCTACTTCAATCATAAACAGTCCCTCGCTTATCGAAATTTGATTTTTGCCAGCCCCAGATAGACCCATTCCCGGTCATAGAGTGTCAGTGTGTCCTGAGGCAGGCCATCGTACACCTCGCTGGCGGCAATGACGCTCTTGTCCGGATAGGCGATGGGGTTTTGGGACATCTCCTCGTCCATGGCGGCAAAGGCGGTGGCAGAGGCGGTGGAGTAGCCGATGTAGTCGCAGTTGCGGAGAATCA
The DNA here is from genome assembly GCA_036656515.1 of Oscillospiraceae bacterium. GTDB lineage: Bacteria > Bacillota > Clostridia > Oscillospirales > Oscillospiraceae > Oscillibacter. The sequence continues at coordinate 7,995 of JAVVOA010000023.1, forward strand.
CGTCGTCCCGGCTGATAAAGTCGATGAAGGCGTGGGCATTGTCCACATGGGTGGCGCAGGTGGGGATGCACATAGCGTCGAAAAACAGGTTGGTGCCCTCCTTGGGGATGGCAAACGCCAAATCGGGATTCTCCTCCACCATGGTGAGATAGTCGCCGGCGTAGTAGACACCCACCGCCGCCTCGTTGTTGATCATCTTGTCAAAAATCTGATCCATGACATAGGACTGGACGATGCCGTCCTCCTTTTGCTGAATGAGCAGGGCAGTCGCCTCGTCTAACTCCTTGGGATTGGTGGTGTTGAAGGAGTAGCCCAGCGCCTTTAAGGCGATGCCGATGCAGTCCCGGGGATTGTCGAACATCAGCACCTGCCCACGCAGGTCGGTGGTGAATAAATCCATCCAGCTGGTGAAGGGCTGATCGGTCATAGCGGTGTTGTAGATGATGCCTGTCACGCCCCACATATAGGGTACCGTGTATTGATTCTGGGGATCGTAGGCAAGGTTGCGATAGGCGGGATCGGTGTTGGCAAAATTGGGAATTTTGTCGTAGTCCAAGGGCAGGAGCATATCCTCGTGAATCATCCGGGCGACCATGTAGTCGGAGGGGATGATCACGTCATAGCTGCCGCTGCCGGACTTGATGCTGGAATACAGCATCTCGTTGCTGGGGAAGGTGTGGTAGTTGACCCGGATGCCGGTCTCGGTCTCGAAGTCCGCCAGCAGGGACTCGTCGATATATTCGCCCCAGTTATAGACGTTGACCACGTTTTCGTCCCCGGTGTCTTTGGCACCGCAGCCCACGGTGAAGAGGAGCAGCGCCGCCAGAGCGGCGGCAATCAGTTGATGCTTCATAGTACGCCCCCCTCAGTTCTGCGCCGCGTCCCGTTTGAGGGCACGCAGACGCTTTTGCTCTGCCTTTTCCTGCTGCACCTCGCGGACATTGACGATGACCAGCAGCGTCAGTACAGCGATGAACAGGAGGGTGGACAGGGCGTTGATCTCCGGGCTGATGCGCCGGCGGGTCATGGCGTAAATCTCCATCGCCAGCGTGGACACATTGGAGCCGGCGGTGAAATAGGAGATGACAAAATCGTCGATGGACAGGGTGAAGGCGATGATCATGCCGTTTAGGATGCCGGGGCGCAGCTCGGGGAGAATGACCTTCCAAAATGCCTGCCACGGCGTGGCACCCAAGTCCTGCGCCGCCTCGGACAGGTTGCGATCCACCTGCCGCAGACGGGGCATGACGGCGAGAATCACATAGGGGACGTTGAAGGTGACATGGGCGATGAGCAGGGTGGTAAAGCCCATGGAAAAGCCCAGACGGTCGCCAAAATAGACGAACAGCAGCATCAGCGACACGCCGGTGATGATGTCCGCATTGGTCATGGGGATGCTGTTGATGCCCATGAAGAAGCCCCGGGGTCTGCGGCGCATTTTGGCAAAGCCGATGGCCGCCGCCGTGCCCAGCACCGTGGCAATCACCGCCGCCAGCACCGATACGGCGATGGTGGTGGTGAAGGCGGAGATAATCGCCTCGTCGGCAAAGAGCTCGGTGTACCATTTGGTGGTAAAGCCCGCCCAGACCGTCCGGCTCTTGGAGTCGTTAAAGGAGAAGACGATCAGCACCGCAATGGGCAGATAGAGAAACAGGAAGACCAGCCCTGTGAGAATGCCGCTGAGGAGGGAGGTTTTCGACCGTTTTTTCATAGCATCACCGCGTCTTCCTCACCGTCGCCAAAGCGGTTCATCACCGACATGGAGACAATGACCAGCACCAGCATCAGCAGAGAGATGGCGGAGCCCAGGTGGGGGTTATAGGCGGAGCCCAAGAACTGCATCTCAATCAAATCGCCCAGCAGCAGCGTCATGCCGCCGCCCAGCAGCTTGGAGATGGCAAAGGTGGACACCGAGGGGATGAACACCATGGTGATGCCCGACAGCACCCCCGGCAGAGACAGGGGCAGAATCACCCGGCGAAAGGTCGCCCAGCGTCCCGCGCCCAAATCCTGCGCCGCCTCGATATAGCGGACATCCAGCTTTTCAATCACCGAGAAAATCGGCAGGATCATAAAGGGCAGAAAGTTATACACCATGCCCAGAATCACCGCCGCGTCGGTGTTGATGATATGGAGGACCGGCAGGCCCAAAAAGCGCAAAAACTGATTCAAAAAGCCGTTGTTCTCCAGAATGGACATCCACGCAAAGGTGCGCAGCAGGAAATTCATCCACATGGGCAGCATGATGAACAGCATGGCGATCTTCCGGAAAATCGGGGAGCGCTGTGCCAGAAAATAGCAGAAGGGATAGGCGATCAGCAGGCAGATGCCCGTGGCGACCAGCGCCAGCAGGAAGGAGTTGCCGAACACCTGTAAATACACGTCCATATTGTCGAAATTGGACAGGGTGAATTCGCCGCCGGCACCGGTAAAGGCATAGACCACAATCAGCAGCAGGGGAATCACCACAAAAATCCCCATCCAGACAATATAGGGGACGGCGGGCGCTTTAGCTCTCATCGTCCACGACCTCCTCCTCGTCCTCGGTAAAGTCGGGGTCGTTGATTTCGTCGTATTCGGCGGAATAGGAGCTATAGTCGCCGAACTGTCCGGAATAGTCGCTCTTTTTCATGATGTGGAAGCCGTCGGGGTCAATCTTCACCCCAATCTTCGCCCCGATCGGGGAGTAGTCCGTGGTTTGAATCAACCACTTAAAGCCGCGGAAGTCCACAATAATATCGTACTGCACGCCCTTGAACGTGACACCTGTGACGGTGCCCGCCAGCTGCCCTGCCTCCACCGGCACAATGTCGATGTCCTCGGGGCGGATGACCACGTCCACCGGCTCGTTTGGCGCAAAGCCGCTGTCCACACAGCGGAACTGTTTGCCGTACAGCTTGACCAGACCATCGCCCAGCATAACGCCGTCGATGATGTTGGATTCGCCGATAAAGTCCGCCACAAAGGCGTTTTTGGGTTCGTTATAGATGTCCTCCGGCGTGCCGATCTGCTGAATCTTGCCGTTTTCCATCACCACCACGGTGTCTGACATAGCCAGCGCTTCCTCCTGATCGTGGGTGACGTAGATAAAGGTGATCCCCATCTGCTGCTGGATGCGCTTCAGTTCGTTCTGCATGTCCTTGCGCAGACGCAGATCCAAAGCGCCCAGCGGCTCGTCCAACAGAAGCACCTTGGGGCGGTTGATCAGTGCCCGGGCGATGGCCACCCGCTGCTGCTGCCCGCCGGAGAGCGCGTCGATTTTGCGGTGCTCGAAGCCCCGCAGGGAAACCACCTGTAGCATCTCCATGACCCGTTGCTGTAGCTCCTGCTCTGGCACCTTGTGGATGCGCAGACCAAAAGCGATGTTTTCAAAGACATTGAGATGAGGAAACAGCGCGTATTTTTGAAATACGGTGTTGATCTGCCGCTGATGAGGCGGAACATCATTCATCCTCACACCATCAAAGAGCACGTCTCCCGACGTAGGTGTCGTGAAGCCGCCAATGATCCGCAGTGTGGTTGTTTTGCCGCACCCGGACGGTCCAAGCAGTGTGAGGAATTCTTTGTCATTGATATAGAGGTTTATGTCATTGAGAACCAGCTCATCGTCAAACGCCATGCTGCAATTGCGCAGGCGAATCAACTCTTTGGACATGTATCCTCCCCCGTTCTATTCGTATTTTTTTGCGTAGTCTGACAGTATGAAACTATATAGGATTCTGCCGAAAATGTCAACTGAAACCCTCAATTAAAATAGCGGGTGCGGAAGGGGACGTCCGCCACGGAGAATTCCTTGCCCCGCAGGTAGTTCAGCGCCCCGGCATCCTCGGGAAAATCGAAGATGAGGCGATAGGAATACAGCGCCTGCCTTTCCTCGTGATACGCCCGGTTTACGGCACCGTTTCCATACTTGCCGTCCCCCAGCAGGGGATGTCCCACGTCGGCAAACGACGCGCGAATCTGGTGGGTGCGCCCGGTCAATAGCTCGCACTCCACCAGAGACAGCTGCTCCCGGGTCTCCAGCGTGCGATACAGGGTGACGGCGGACTTGCCACCGGGGACGGGATGGTGGTATACTGTGACCTGCTTGGTGGCCTCATCCTTTAAAAGAAAGCAGGACAGCTGACCGCTTTTTGGCTGGGGCTCCCCCAGAACGATGCAGAGATAGAACTTGCGGATTTCCCGCTCTCGGATTTTTTCATTTAAAATCCGCAGTGCCTCGGCGTTTTTGGCGGCGATGACGATGCCGCCGGTGTTGCGGTCGATGCGGTTGCAGAGGGCGGGGACGAAGGCGTTTTCCTCCCGGGGCTTCCACTCCCCCTTTTGATAGAGATAGGCCTGGACATGGTTGATGAGGGTGTTGACCGTCGCCGTCTCGTCGGCGTGCACCACCTGACCGGGGCGCTTGTCCACCAGCAGCAGATTTTCGTCCTCATATACAATAGATAGCCGGGGCACGCCAATGGTGAGATAGAGATTCTCCGGCGTGGGTGCCGCGAAAAATTCGTCGTTGAGATAGAGCTGCACCACGTCGCCCTCTTGGAGACGAACCTCCTTGGCGGCGGGCTTGCCGCCGATTTTAATCCGCTTTTTGCGGAGAGATTTTTGCAGCAGAGCGGGGGGCAGCAGGGGCAGTGCCTTGGTGACAAAGCGATCCAGCCGCTGACCCGCGTCATTTTTTCCAATGGTGATTTCGCGCATGGGGTTGCCTCCTTTCGCTTGGGGGGGACGCAAGCTTTTTGAAAAAAGCTTGGCAAAAACTTTTACTGGCCAAATTTCGGGCGGATGCACCGAACGAGGAGCCGAGGTTGCCGCGCGGCGGCAAAGGTGAGATACACATTTTGAAAAAAGCGGGGCAAAAACTCTGCTGTGAGAGAGTTTAGACTGAATCGTATGCTGAAATCTGGTGACATTTCTTTATTTTAACGGGGTTTTTTGAAATTTGCAATCAAAAGAAAAGAAAAACCTGAAAAAATGTTTGACAAGACCGGATTCATCCCTTATAATATCAATCGTGTCATTGCGAGGTGTATAGATGCGTTTAAATGTCAAACAAATGTGCAACGCTCCGGGACAGCGGCTCCCATTTCAGTTCTCTCTGGACTTCTCCGATCTCTGCTTTGCGGATCGCTATCCCGCAGTCAGACCGGTAGAGGTGGAGGGCGAGGTACGAAATGTGGCCGGTGTGATGGAGCTGGGCTTTGTCATGCATACCACGCTGGATTCCGTCTGTGACCGCTGCGCGAAGGAATTTCAAAATCCCGTCTCCTTTCGATTCGACTGTATGCTGGCCGAGGAGAAGCAGGACGAGGAAAATGATGAAATCGTGCTGCTGGAGCAGGGGCAGCTGGATGTGGGTGACTTGGCACGCACGGTCTTTATTCTCGAGATGGATACGAAGACATTGTGTTCGGAAGATTGCAAGGGGTTATGTCCGCGGTGTGGGACTGATTTAAATCTTGGTCCCTGTTCCTGTCAAAAGGAAGCAGATCCACGACTTGCCGTACTGGCAAAGCTTTTAGATAAAGATTCCGACAAGTAATTGAGCGCCTCTGGGGGCGCTCTGGCAAATGCGAAGGCGGGGAGAACCCCCATAGCCTTTTAGATCGAGGAGGTGTCACAATGGCAGTACCAAAGGGAAAAGTATCCAGAGCAAGACGCGATAAGAGACGCAGCTCCACATGGAAGCTGGCAACTCCGGGTCTCATCGCTTGCCCCAAATGCGGCGCACTGCATCTGTCTCACAGAATGTGTCAGGGATGCGGTACTTACAATGGCCGTCAAGTCAAGGTCATCAAGTCCGTCGTAGCAAAGTAAATCGCGCACGGTAAGGAGGGAAGATGATTCTTCCCTCCTTATTTTTTGCGTGGGAAAAATCTGACTGCGTCATGGCAGTCTTCACGAAATACGCATTGCGATTTTGCGTAAAATCGGATATACTAGAGAGTGTTTGACAGCGGAGGATCACTGGAAACAGTCCTCTGCCTGTTATGACTGCATAAAAGTTTTTGTCCCACTTTTTTCAAAAAGTGGGCGTACCCCATCCCTTGCCGCCCGGCGGCAACAGCGGAAAGGAATCGCCTATGAGTACCGTCATCACGTCCATCGACCCGCACAGCCCCGCGAAAAGAGCCAAGCTGCTGGTGGGTGAAAATTTAATACAGGTCAATGGACATGAAATCGTAGATGTGCTGGACTATCGCTTTTTCTGCTATGACCCGGTGCTGGACTTGGAGCTGGAGGGGGCAGACGGCACCCGCCGCGCTGTGACCGTGAAAAAGCTGGAGGGGCAGGAGTTGGGTCTCAACTTCGACAGCTATCTTATGGACGAGCCCCGTCCCTGCTCCAACCACTGCCTGTTCTGCTTTGTGGATCAGATGCCGTCCGGGATGCGGGACAGCCTGTATTTCAAGGACGACGATGCCCGGCTGTCGTTTTTGATGGGCAACTATATCACCCTGACCAATCTGTCGGAACGAGAGGCACAGCGCATTGTGGATTTGCGCATCTCCCCCATCAATGTGTCGGTGCAGGCGACGGAGCCGGAACTGCGCAAGCGCCTGCTGGGCAACGTCCACGCCGATTTGAGCCTGCGGTATATGCGAGCCTTCGGCGAGGCGGGCATCGTGATGAACGGACAGATTGTGGTCTGCCCCGGCTATAACGATGGTGTCCACCTGCGGCGTACACTGGATGACTTGATGGACATCGGCTTCGCCAGCTGTTCGGTGGTGCCGGTGGGGCTGACCAAATTCCGCAAGGGACTGGCTGCCCTGTCGCCGGTGGACAAAACCACGGCGGGTGAAATCATCGATTTGGTGGATGAATACGGCGGGCGCTGTCTGGAACAGTATGGCACCCGGCGGTTTTTCTGCGCCGACGAGCTGTATATCAAGGCGGAGCGGGACTTGCCGGACGAGGCCTATTATGAGGACTATGCCCAGCTGGAAAACGGCGTGGGGATGCTTCGCTCGCTGATGAGCGAATTTGAAAACGGTCTGGCGGACATCGACCCCAATATCGTCTGCCCCAGCTTTACCATCGCCACGGGAAAATCCGCCGAGCCGTTTATCGCGGCGCTGGTGGCCTGCGCCAAGGGTCGATGCCCCGGCCTTGTGGGCGAGGTCGTGGGGATTTACAACGACTTTTTCGGGCATACCATTGATGTGGCGGGACTACTCACCGGTCAGGATGTGCTGGCACAGCTGCGGGTGCGCCCGCTGGGCGACCGGATTCTGCTGCCTGCCAATCTTCTGCGCCACGGGGGCGACGTGTTTTTGGATGATCTCCGGGTCTCGGACTTGGAACGGGAGCTGTCCCGCCCCATCACCATTGTGGAGCAGGACGGCTATCACTTAATCGACGCAATCTTTAATTGTAATCAGGAAGGGAAGTGAGCACGATGAAACCCATTGTGGCAATTGTCGGACGCCCCAACGTGGGCAAATCCATGCTCTTTAATAAATTGATCGGACAGCGCCTGTCCATTGTAGAGGACACGCCGGGCGTGACCCGGGATCGCATCTACGGGGAGACAGACTGGAACGGGCGGAAATTTACGCTGGTGGACACCGGCGGAATCGAGCCCCGCACAGACGATCAGATTTTGAGCTTTATGCGGGAGCAGGCACAGATCGCCATCGACCACGCCACGGTGATCGTGCTCATCACAGATATCAAAACCGGGCTGACCGCCGCCGATCAAGAGGTGGCGGGGATGCTGTTGCGCTGCAAAAAACCCATCGTCCTCTGCGTGAACAAGATGGACTCCACCGGCACAACCAACCCGGATTTCTATGAATTTTACAATCTGGGTCTGGGCGATCCCATTGCGGTGTCCGCAGTCCATGGACACGGCACCGGCGATCTCCTATCCGCCTGCGTCAAGTATTTTCCGCCGGAGGATGCCGATGAGGAGGACGAGGACTACATCAAGGTCGCCTTGATCGGCAAGCCCAACGTGGGCAAGTCCTCTCTGACCAATCGGATTTTGGGCGAGCAGCGGATGATCGTCTCCGACGTGCCGGGCACCACCCGGGACGCCATCGACTCCGTGTTTGAAAACGACAAGGGCAAATACGTCTTCATCGACACCGCCGGTATGCGGAAAAAAGCCAAGGTGGCGGAGAATATCGAGCGCTACAGCGTGCTCCGCGCCACCATGGCCATCGACCGGGCGGATGTGTGCCTGATTTTGATCGATGCCATCGACGGTGTGACCGAGCAGGACACCAAGGTGGCGGGGCTTGCCCACGAGGCCGGCAAGGCCTGCATCATCGTGGTGAACAAGTGGGATTTGGTGGCAAAGGACGGCAAGACCATGGATAAAATGCGGGAGGATGTCCGTCAGGATTTGGCGTACATGTCCTACGCGCCCATTCTTTTCATCTCCGCCCTCACCGGTCAGCGGGTGGATCGGCTGTTTGAGCTGATCAACTACGTCCACGAGCAGGCATCCACCCGGATCAGCACCGGGATGCTGAACAACGTCCTGGCCGATGCCCAGACTCGCGTCCAGCCCCCCACGGACAAGGGCAAGCGGCTGAAAATCTATTATATGACGCAGGTGGCCATTCGTCCGCCGCATTTTGTGGTATTCTGCAACGAGAAAAAGCTGTTCCACTTCTCCTACCAGCGCTATCTGGAGAACTGCATCCGCAGCACCTTCGGGCTGGAGGGCACGCCCATCATCCTGTCTATCCGCCAGAAGGGCGATCAGGAGGAGGACTAACCGCCGGGGACGGGGACGCGAGGACGCGCAAGCTTTTTGAAAAAAGCTTGGCAAAAACTTTTATGAAGCAATTGAATGATGCCTCGTATCTCCGATGGATTTGTGTCCGGGGACGCGCAAGCTTTTTGAAAGAAGCCTCCGCAAAAACTTTTAACAAACCCCAATCGAAGGGGGTCGCCTCTCTGCATTGAATTTGTGCGCACAGCGCGTAGCGAAAGGAATGTTACCATGTCACGGAATTTGACGCTGTTTTTATCTGCCGCCGCCATTGCCGCCATCGCCTATCTGCTGGGCTGCTTCAATGGCGCGGTGATTGTCTCCAAGTACATTTTAAAGGATGATATCCGCACCCACGGCAGTGGAAACGCCGGACTCACCAACTTTTACCGCACCTTTGGCGGACCGCTGACTCTGGTGGTCATTCTGACCGACGTGCTCAAGGCGATACTCGCCGTCTGGCTTGGCTCGCTCCTCTGGCAGACGGCGCTGTCCGTCGGTGTGGAGGACGGCGCGGGCATCTTCCCGGTGGCGGCGCTTGCGTTTTCCAAATACTGGGCGGGGCTCTGGTGTATGCTGGGGCATATGTTCCCGTGGATGTTCCACTTTAAGGGCGGCAAGGGCATCCTCTCCGGCGGCGTGGTGGCCATCATGATTGACTGGCGGCTGGCGCTGGTGGTCTGGGGCGGCTTTTTGGTGCTGACGGCGCTGACCCGCTGGGTGTCTCTTGGCTCCCTATGGGCGGGGGTGACCTTTCCCATCGCCAGCTGGTGCATCTATCAAGACCTGTTGGTGATGCTTCCGGCGCTGATCATGGGTGTGCTGATCGTCTGGAAGCACCGGGGCAATTTACAGCGGATTTTAAACGGCACGGAGCCGAAGTTCAGCTTCCATCATAAAACGGAGGGGAAAGAATGAATTGTGTAGTTCTGGGCAGCGGCGGCTGGGGCACAGCGCTGTCGCTGGTACTGTGTCGCAACGGGCACCACGTCACCCTCTGGTCACACAGTGCCGCCAAGGCGGACGCGTTGGCGGAGACCCGAGAAAATCCCCTGCTGCCCAAGGCAATTTTATTGCCGGAATTGCAGCTGACCGCCTCGATGGACTGTCTGCGGGCGGCGGAGCTGGTGGTATTTGCCACACCGTCCTTTGCCGTGCGGGAGACGGGACGGCGGGCGGCACCCTATCTGCGGGACGGCGCGGTGCTGGTATCGGTATCCAAGGGCATCGAAAAGGAGACCGACCTGCGGATGTCCCAGCTTTTGCAGGAGGAGACCGGCGATCGATTCCCGGTGGTGGCGCTGTCGGGACCCTCTCACGCGGAGGAGGTGGGCATCGAAATTCCCACCGGCTGTGTGGCGGCGCATCCCGATGAGATGGCGGCGCAACTGGTGCAGGATGCCTTTATGAACGACGTTTTCCGGGTCTACACCAGCCGGGACATTGTGGGCGTGGAGCTGGCTGCCGCCCTGAAAAACGTGATTGCACTCAGCTGCGGTGTCATCGACGGCATGGGCTATGGCGACAACACCAAGGCGCTGCTCATGACCCGCGCCATGGCGGAGATGGGACGGCTGGGCGAGCGCATGGGCGGCGAAAAGCAGACCTTCGCCGGCCTTGCCGGCATGGGAGACTTGATTGTCACCTGCACCTCACTCCACTCTCGCAACCTCCGCGCGGGACGGCTCATCGGACAGGGGAAGGCGCCCCGGGAGGCAATGGACGAGATTGGCGCGGTGGTGGAGGGCTACTTCGCCGCCGACAGCGTCCATCGGCTGGCTGAGGAGCTGGAGCTGGAAATGCCCATCTGCCAGTGCGCCTATGAGGTGCTCTACTGCGGAAAAAGCCCCCAGTCTGTCGTCCGCCAGCTGATGACTCGGGCGAAAAAGACCGAGGACTGAGAGTGCGGGGAGTACGCGTACTTTCTTTTGAAAAAGAAAGTACCAAAGAAAACTTTAATGATCACATTCTGTTGGGTTTTCTAATTGAATCGGCGTGAAAATAGTTTGCTCAAAGTGGCGTTGTAGCGGCGGATACCATCCGCCGCTACGCGTATTTTTGGACAGATGCAGACAGCGCAAAGGGGCGGATGCCATCCGCCCCTTTGTCGATACCCGGATCCATTGTCTCAATCTGTTCAGTAAAGTTTTTGCCAGGCTTTTTTCAAAAAGCCGCGTATCTTATCCCGCGTAGCCTGCCCCGGGCAAAAAACAAAGCCTCAAGCTTTGCAGCTTGAGACTTTTTTTCGTGAATTAGACCGCGCGGGTCACGCTACCGGAACGCAAACACCGGGTACAAACATATACATGGCGGGGGGTACCGTTGATGATTGCCTTAACACGCTTCACATTGGGTTTCCAGGGACGATTGGCACGCTTGTGAGAATGGGAGACCTTGATCCCAAAGGAAACACCTTTATCGCAAAACTCGCATTTAGCCATCCGTCGCACCTCCTTGCTATCACTTTTTCAGCCTTTCTTGAATAGGCACGTCTGATATAGTACCAGATAAACCGGCAAATTGCAAGAGCTAAATCGAACTTTTTAGCGGTTTTTAGCAGGAAATTTTCAAATCCGCTTTTTTTGCAAAAAATGGGCAAAGGGAACTGCCCCAACCGACGGAAAGTCACCCGGTTCCGCACTTGCGCAACCACCGGAATTATACTATAATAGTATCCAAACGAAAAGCAGCGCCCCAGAGGGCGGCGGCTGTGTAAAAGAAGGGGGCGGCAAAATGAGCAAGACCGGTGTAAAGGTGGCAGAGGCCGTTCAGGTGTTTCGGCTGGAGGTTTTGAACCAAGGGGCAGACTATGACAAGGCGATGCTGACGATTACCGATGTCAATCGTCCGGGTCTGCAATTTTTGGGCTTTTTCGATTATTTTGATCCCCGCCGATTGCAGATTATCGGCAAGGCGGAGCTGACATACTTAGATGGTCTGGAAAACGAGGCACGGCGCAAATGCTATGACAATGTGTTTCAATACGAGATTCCCGCGCTGGTGATCTCCCGGAATCTGGACTGCTCGGCGGAGTGCATGGCAAGCGCCAAGGCGCACCAGCGCACCCTGCTGCGGACAGAGGAGACCACCGTGGACTTCACCAGCCGCATGATTGAATATCTCAACCACAAAATGGCACCCACCGTGACCCGCCACGGCGTGCTGATGGACATCTATGGCGAGGGCGTGATGATTCTGGGCGATTCCGGCATCGGCAAGAGCGAGACGGCGATCGAGCTGGTCATGCGGGGACACCGGCTGGTGGCGGACGATGCGGTGGAGATCCACCGGATCTCCAGCTATCTCATGGGCACCGCGCCGGAGCTGATCCGCCACTATATCGAGCTGCGGGGCATCGGCGTGATTGACGTGCGCCAGCTCTTTGGCATGAGCGCCATCAAAACCGATGCACAGATCGATCTGGTGGTGGAGCTGGAGCAGTGGGACGAGGAGAAATTCTATGACCGACTGGGCATCGACAACCACTATCTCACCATCATGGACGTGAAGTTGCCCTGCGTGACCATCCCGGTGCGTCCGGGACGGAACTTAGCCAGCATTGTAGAGGTCGCCGCCATGAACAACCGCCATCGGCGCTACGGCTATAATGCGGCAGAGGAGCTGGCGCGTCGGATCGACCAGCATGTGGACGAGGGCGGCGCACAGCACTGAATCGGAATTGCTGTCAAAAGGGGGAGCTGTCATGTATGTGGGCATTGACGTGGGGGGCACCAATCTAAAAGCGGGACTGGTGACGGAGTCGGGGGAGCTGCTGGCGACCCGCTCTCAGCCGGTGGGCGCGGTGACAGACGGCGGGGACTTGGCGCACCGTCTGGTGGAGCTGACAAAGGAGCTGCTGGCGGAGCGGGGCGGAGAGCTGCCCCAAGGGGTGGGCATGGGCGTGCCGGGTGTGGCGCGGGACGGCGTGATTGGGTATACCTGCAATCTGCCACTGACTGACATCCCCATGGAGCGCCTGTTTCGCCGGGAGCTGGATGTGCCCGTCTTTTTGAGCAACGATGCCAATTGCGCCGCACTGGGCGAGCATCGCCGGGGCGCAGGGCGGGGCTGTGACGACTTTATTGTCCTGACGCTGGGCACGGGCATCGGCGGCGGACTGATTCTAAACGGGAAAATTTACGAGGGCTTCAACGGCATGGGGGGCGAGGTGGGACACATGGTCATCGTGCCGGACGGCGTACCCTGCTCCTGCGGACGGCGGGGCTGTTGGGAGCGCTATGCCTCGGCTACGGGACTGTGTCGCTTGGCGGCAGAGGCCATGGAACAGCACCCGGAGAGCGCACTGTGGAGACAGACCGCCTGCGTCGATGGACGGGGGGTGTTCGATGCCGCCGCAAAAGGGGACACCACCGCTCTGGGGGTTTGCCGGGACTATGTGGGCTATCTGGCCGCCGGCATCCTCGATCTTGCCAATCTCTTGCAGCCGGAGCGGATCGCCCTTGGGGGCGGACTGTCCGGCGCGCCGGATGCACTGCTGCTGGAACCCCTGCAAGCCTTGGTGGCGGCGGACTGCTATGCCCGCCATGCGGGAAGCGGCACACAAATCGTGAAGGCACAGCTGGGCAACGACGCGGGCATCATCGGCGCGGCGCTGCTGGGCGTACAATAAAAGCAGAGGAGGACACCCATGCTCTGGTATGAACAATTGGATGAAAAGGTCGCGGCATATCTGCCGGATTTGCGGATAGAGCGGGACGTACCCATGAGCCGCTATACCTCGTTTCATGTGGGCGGCGCGGCACGGCGGATGGCGTTTCCCGCCACCCGGGCGCAGGTGGTGCTGCTGCTGGCGATGGCAGAGGAGACCGGCGCACGGACGCTGCTGCTGGGCAACGGCACCAATCTGCTGGCGGCGGACGAGGGAATCGATCGGCTGGTGATCAACCTGTCCGCGTCGCTGAAGGCCATGGAGCTGCGAGAGGGCAATTGCATCGAGGCGGAGGCGGGGGTCTCTCTGCGGCAGCTGGCAGAATTTGCGTGGCAAAACGGTCTCACCGGGCTGGAATTTGCCCACGGTATCCCCGGCAGCTTGGGCGGCGGTGTCTGCATGAATGCGGGTGCCTATGGCGGCGAGCTGGGGCAGGTGGTCACCCGGGCGGTGGCTGTGTATCCCGACGGGGTGCGTACACTGTCCGGAGAGGACTTGCACCTGTCCTATCGCCACAGTGTCTTTTCTGACAGCGATGGGGTGGTGCTGGCGGCGACGGTGGGTCTGACCCCCGGCGACCGGGACGCTATCCGCGCCAAGATGGAGGAGCTGGCGGCGCGGCGAAAGGCCAGCCAGCCGCTGGACTTTCCCAGTGCAGGCAGCACCTTCAAGCGCCCAGAGGGCTATTTTGCGGGGAAGCTCATCGACGATTGCGGCCTGCGGGGAACCACCATCGGCGGGGCGCAGGTATCGGAAAAGCACGGGGGCTTTGTCATCAACCGGGGCGGCGCGACCTGCGGCGACGTGGTGGCGCTGATTGCCTTGGTGCAGAAAACGGTGTTTGAAAAAACCGGCATCCAGTTGGAGCCGGAGGTTAAAATTGTGAAGGATTAGGGGGCTCTATTTTGGAGAAGGGGAGTGGTTCTGTGGAAATCGTCATTATTTCCGGGCTGTCCGGCGGGGGAAAGAGTAAGGCGGCGTCCTTTTTAGAGGACATGGGTTTTTATATTGTGGACAATCTGCCGGCGGCGATGATTTTAAAATTCGCCG
>JAVVOA010000023.1:22476-25356 GCA_036656515.1 Oscillospiraceae bacterium
CTGGATCAGCTGAAAACCATGGACTGCGTGTGCCGGATGCTGTTTTTAGAGGCGGCACCGGAGACCATCATCCAGCGCTATAAGGAGACCCGCCGGCTCCATCCGCTGGCGGACGGCAATCTGTCGTTGGAGGATGCGGTGCGTCAGGAGCAGACGCTGCTGCGCCCGGTGCGAGAGCGGGCGGACTTCATTCTGGACACCAGCAATTTTTCCACGGCAAAGCTGCGGGGCGAGCTGCTGGCGCTGTTCGATGCCCACGGGGAAAAGGGGGAGATGCAGGTGAATGTCATCTCCTTCGGCTATAAGTACGGGCTGCCCATGGAGGCGGATTTGGTGCTGGATGTGCGATTTTTGCCCAATCCCTATTATGTGAGCGAACTGCGGGAGAAAAACGGGCTGGACGCGCCGGTGTCCGACTATGTGTTCTCCTTTCCCCAGACCCGGGAGTTTGTGAAAAAGTTGGAGGATTTGATTGCATTTGCTCTGCCCCTGTATCGGGAGGAGGGTAAAACCGTGCTGGTGATTGCCGTGGGCTGCACCGGCGGGCACCATCGCTCTGTCGCTGTGACGAGAGAGCTTGCCGACTATATTGCCAAGCTGGGCTATCAGGCGACGGAAAACCATCGGGATATGACACGGGCATAAGCGCGTCAGACAAGGAGAAGACCATGGGAAGAACCACAGACTATTGTGTGCCGCGCAGCCACGGACCCCGGATTGTCGCCATCGGCGGCGGACACGGGCTGTCCAACATGCTGCGGGGACTGAAGCAATATACGGAAAATTTGACCGCCATTGTCACGGTGGCGGACGACGGCGGCGGCTCCGGCGTACTGCGTCAGGATTTGGGGATGCCGCCCCCGGGGGACATCCGCAACTGCTTAGAGGCACTGGCAAATACCGAGCCGCTGATGGCAGAGCTGATGCACTATCGCTTTTCCGACGGGTCGCTGTCCGGACAGAGCTTTGGCAATCTGTTTTTGGCGGCGCTCAACGGCATCTCTCCCAGCTTTGACGAAGCCGTCGCCCGGATGAGCGACGTACTGGCCATCACGGGACGGGTGCTACCCGTCACCTGCGCCGATGTGCGGTTGGAGGCAGAGTTTGAAAACGGCGCCCGGGTCGAGGGGGAGTCCAAAATCTTCTACTGTAAAAAGGAGCAGGATTGCCGCATTGCCCGGGTGCGTCTGCTGCCGGAGCATCCCCGGGCGCTGCCCGCCGCCCTGTCGGCAATTCGGGATGCGGATATGATCGTGCTGGGGCCGGGCAGTCTCTATACCAGTATCATCCCCAACCTGCTGGTGTCCGGCATCGTGGGCGCGATCTCCGAGTCCGACGCGTTGAAGGTCTATGTCTGCAACGTGATGACCCAAGAGGGGGAGACCGAGGGCTATACCGTGGCGGATCACATGCAGGCGATTTTTCAGCACTCCGCCGCCGGACTGTTCCAGCTCTGCCTGACCAACTCCTCCCCCATTCCCAAGGGGGTGGCGGCGCGGTATCAGACCGAGGGGGCAGAGCCTATCCGCTGTGATGCCGAGCGCTGTGCCGCGCTGGGGGTAGAGCTGCTGCACCGACCGGTCTCCACGGTGGAAAACGGCTTTGTGCGCCACCATCCGGGACATCTGGCGCGGGAGCTGATTTTGCTCCACGCCGAGCGGAGCGTCCGCATTGCCGGCGACCGCTTTGATTTTGCGGACGACAGCTATCAGATCGAGCAGGGCATTTCAAAACGATAATGCCAACAGGAGGGGGAGACCCATGTCATTTTCCTATCAGGCGAAGCTGGAGCTTTGCAAAATACCGGTGCAGAAGCTCTGCTGTGCCCGTGCGGAGGCGTATGGCATTCTGCTGTACTGCAATACCTTCAACGGCACGGAGGTGCGGATCATCACAGAGAACGCCGAGTTTGCCGCCCGGCTGCCCCGCCTGTTTCAGCGGGCGTTCAATCTGCGCTTTGACCGGGTGCCGGAGCCGATGCAGACGGGAAAGCTGACCTTTGCCATCACCGACCCGGACAAGCTCCACCGGATCATCAACACCTTGGGCTTTGACCCGGCGCAGAATCTGGTGCTGCACATCAACTTTGGCATGCTAGAGGAGGACTGCTGTCGGGCGGCGTTCCTGCGGGGGATTTTCTTGGGCGGCGGCAGCATCACCGACCCCCAAAAGCGCTATCATTTGGAGCTGGCGACCTCCCATTTACAGGCCAGCCGCGAGCTGTCCGCCCTGTTGCAGGACATGGGCTTTGCCCCCAAAAGCGTGGTGCGGAACAGCTATCATGTGACCTATTTTAAGCAGAGTGAACATATCGAGGATCTGTTGACCAAAATCGGTGCCCCGGTGGCGGCGATGGAGGTCATGTCCGCCAAGGTGGAAAAGGATCTGCGCAACAGCATCAACCGACGGCTCAACTGCGACACCGCCAATCTGGACAAGACCGTGGATGCCGCGCAGGAGCAATTGGAGGCCATCCGCAAGCTGATGACCCAAGGTCTGATGGTGCAGCTGCCGGACAAGCTGCAATTGACGGCGGCACTGCGTCTGGAAAACCCGGAGCTGACCCTCTCCGAGCTGGCGGAGGTCTTCGATCCGCCGGTGACCAAGTCCTGCCTGAACCATCGACTGCGGAAGCTGTTGGAGCTGGCGGGCGAGCTATAGGCGAAGCGTCTGCGTCACCAATACGGACTGCAATCGTACGTGTTTACTTAAGGAAGCATTTATTAAAGTTTTTGCCCCGCTTTTTTCAAAAAGCGGGCGTATTCCCGCCCCCGCGTCCCTCGCGTCCCCCGCGTCCTCGCCCCCGTCGGCGGGGAAATCATAAGAAAAGAGGAATGGTTATGGATCGCTGCGCACTTGCTATCGACTATCACAAAAAGG
>JAVVOA010000024.1:0-24592 GCA_036656515.1 Oscillospiraceae bacterium
TTTTCATTTTGAAAAGAAGGAATTTGGGCATATAAATTTCTTCATCGATTTCAGAACTGGAAAAAGATTCATAAGCGTAATTTGTCGTATCATTCCTGTCCATTTTTTCTAAATTGATATCTTTTCTTTGATCATAAATTCTTTCGTTGCAATTATTTCCCAGAGGCGTTATGCCGCTAATTATATAGGTGTCGAAGAGAACGCCGACGTTCCTCTCCAAACAGTCCATATAAAAATTCAGCATCTCATAAAAGGGGCGGATATCATCCGCCCCTTTTCCTATTTCCCGATAGATGGTGCAGCCCTGACTAAACTCTCACAAACGTTTTTGTCAGGCTTTTTTCAAAAAGCCGCGTACCCATCCCCTCCTGTTTTCCCATAGCCCCGGTCTACTGCTCTATGATTTGAATGCGTCCGTCTGTCCGGGGAGAGAGCTCGCCCTGCTCCCGGATGCCAGCCGTGACGGCTTCCCGCAGGGTAATGGGCAACTCCTGCCGTTCAGCCTTGGAAAAGTTGATCAAGTCGGGGATCTCCATGATCTGGTTTTCGCTGACCGCCACAGAATAGGTTTTTTGCAAATCCAGCGGCGTGCCATCTTCCAAGGTAATTTCCAACAGCTGGCCGGTGCCATCGTCCAACCGCCGATAGCTGTATCGGAATCCAGAGGGGGCGATGAACCACGCACAACCCGGGGGCAAGGTCACGCCCTGCTCGATCAGATCCCATATCTGCTGACCGGTGACTTCCACGAGGTACAGCTTTTTCTCCTGACGGATGACGGACTCCACATCGGCAGAGGTGATGTCCCCCGGGAAAAGCTCGCTGCGGAAGGCGGTGCCCAGTTCCAAGGCATAGTCGGCCCCGGTGGCCTTCCGCACACTGTCCATGCAGAAATCAATGAGGGCAAGCTCCTCTGTGCGAGATTGCATATAGGTCCACGGGAAGGCCTCTGTCGCTGTTCCCAGCACGGGGAGGGCTGGTTCTGCGGTGCTTGCCACATAGCTCGCATTCTGGGCATCACAGGCACGGATCGCCTCCTCGGCGGTGGCTTTTCCCGCCACCATCTTGCCAAACAGCTCCTCGATAACCGGCTCCACCCCCCGGGCAAAGGCAGGCATTTGGGCATAGGCACCCTGCTCTATAATTTCCGCAAGGCCGGCACATTGGTCGTGAACAGGCAGCACCGTATTCGACAGATAGCTGATTGCCAGTGGATTGTCCCCCCGGAGCAGCTCCTGTCCCTCGTCGGTGGAGATAAAGTCCAACAGCTGGAGAGCGGCGGCGCGCTTGTCGGCGTTTTCGGCAGAGGCAAGGCGATTGCTCACGGCGAAGTAGCAGGTGGGCGCGGTGTATACCATTTGGTTTTCCGGCTTTTCACCCAGCAGGGGCATCAGCTGAAATTGCGACTTGCATTTTTCCGAAAGCCTGCCATACTGCGACGAGGAAAAGGTGGTCATAAAGGCGCTCCCCTCCTGCATGGCGATGATTCTTCTGGACTCCGTAAACGCCATGTCCGCTGTCCGCAGATAGCCCTGCTTCGTCAGCTCCTCCACCCGGTTCCACAGCCGCTGCCACTGGGCATCCTGCGCCATGGTGGTCTTGCCTGCATTGTAATCGCTGAGCCACTGCTGCCCCTTGGGCGTGGAGAGATAGCCCGCAATGAGAACCTTCACATACTGGGTGGGCATCTGGGAATAGGGCACCAAAAAGGGCTGCTTGCCGGTGTCCTTTATGGCGGCGAACAGCCCATCCAGCGCCGCCTCTGTTTTGGGCACCGGAAGACCCACTTCCTCCAACCACTCCGCATGATACAGATAGCACAGCACATCGCCGAGGCCGGGTATGAAATACACCGAGCCGTCGTCGGACAGGGTTTTCATAATGGAGAGATTGTACCGCGGGACAAAGGCCTCGTCCGTGAAATTCAGCAGCTTGCCGCTGCTCCACAAATCGGTGTCGGTGGTCATAAACACATCCGCCTCGGTATTGTGCAACACCCGGCGGTCAACCTCGTCGTCATAGGGGAGGGCACCGATGGGGCAGATCTCACAGTCCAGTGTAATATGGGGCAGCTTTTTGCGGACACCGTCCGTAAAGGCCTTCGCCTCTGCCGGGCTCCAGTTGCAGAGCATGGTAAGGGTGACGGGGGCAGCCGGCGGGGCGGGCGTCTTGGCACAGCCGGTCAAAGAGGAGGCAAGCAGCAACAGAGCAAGCAGCCACGTTCCGAATCGTTTCATGCATCTTTCTCCTTTAGGGAACCTCTGATTCCATCCGCCATATGGATTGGCGAGATAAAAACACGCAGGAATACTGACGTATTGCAAGGGTTTTTGGCGATGTCCAGACGGAAAATACGCCGCCTAGACGTGAGATGGATTCAGGGGTTCTTTTGCATCAGTTTTTCAAACTGCGCCACCGGCATGGGCTTGGCAAATACATAGCCCTGTACCATATCACAGCTGACGCTATGCAGATATTCCACCCATTCCAAGGTTTCAATGCCCTCTGAAACGGTTTGCATATGGAGCTTCTTGGCCAGATCCACAATGTTGCCCACCACATGACGGCTGTGGGTTTCGTCCTCGTTCTTGCTGTAAAAGAAGGAGCGATCCAGCTTCAGGGTGTCCACCGGAATATCCTTCAGCAGGTTGAGGGAGGAATAGCCGCTGCCAAAATCATCCAGAGAGCAGGTGAACCCCACCTCCTTCACCTTTCCGATGACCTCGCAGAGCCGTGCCACATCGTCAAATACCATACTTTCCGTGAGCTCAATTTCCAAAAGCTTCGCCGGAAAATCATAGCGGCAAAAAATCTCCTTATATCGCTCTAAAAAGTCCGGGTCGTTCAAATGCACCCGGGACATATTCACGGAGATCGGCACCGGCGGCACCCCGGTATCCTTCCACAGCTGCTGTAGCTTGCAGGCCTGCTCGAACATATAGAGATCAATCTTCACCACAAAGCCGTTGCGCTCAAAGAGGGGGATGAAATCACCGGGGTAAATCATGCCCTTTTCGGGGCTGTTCCAGCGCACCAATGCCTCGGCACCGCCGATGCTCCGATGCTCCAGCTCATATTTCGGCTGGAGATACATTTCAAATTCGCCGTTTTCCAGCGCTTGCTCCATGCTGTTTTCCATTTCTTTTTCCTGTAGAATGATGCTGCGCTCCACATCGTCATAAAAGGCGATGCTGCTCTGTCCCATTTGCAACTTGCTGCCGTGCTGATGGGCAAAATTGGCGCGCTCCAGCAGAACATCAAACTGCTGTCCCGGCGCGGCGATGAGGCAGACACCCAGCTCAAACTGTAGGATATATTGGTTTCGGCTGGCGTTGTTAAAGCTGTTGATTTCCGTGCAAAGTGCGGCAAGCCGATGTGACAGCTCCTCTTTCGAGTGGAATTGCAGCAGAAGCCCAAATTTATCCGCCGAAAGCCGCGCGGCAAGCTCGTTCTCCCGGAGCTGTTCCCCGATGGTTTTGTGGATATATTTTAAGGTTCGATTCCCCGCCTCTCTGCCAAAGGTGGTGTTGATCAGCTTAAACTTTTGCAAATTCATCTGAACCAGCGCATAGCCACAGCTCTCCTCACTTGCAAGCAGCTTGCCGGCATCCCGCTCAAATTTGGCCTGTGTCGCCCCCTCTGTCACCGGATCCACATATAAAATAGTCTCCAGCTGCTTCCGATTGTGATACTGCAAATAGACCAGCGTCAACATCAAGGTGACAATCAGCAGTGCAATTGCCCCGCTGATATACACAATCCCCTTGAGAAAGAGATCGGTTTTATAGGCCACCACATCCGTGGGCACGCTGATGAGGATGGACCATTGGTTGATGCCCAGCGGCTGGTAGTACAGCATGGAGGCAGTACCCTCCGCCGTATAGGTCAAGACACCGCTTTTTTCATGGGAAATATCCCCAGTAAAACGCAGTCTGTCCTCATCCGTCACACTTTGATCCTTTTTCAGCGTCTGAGAAAAGTTATAGGGCGCTGCATCGCTCTGGCTGACGACTACAACCCCCTGGCTGTTCACCACCATGGCACTGCCCTGCATATCAAACATATTCACCTGCAAAACGTCGCGAAAGCTATCCAGCGTATAGCTCGCCATCAACACCCCTGCAATTTCGCCGTTTTGATAAACCGGCACGGCATATTCAATGCAGTCCGGACTGCCCACGCCAGAGGAGATAACCTCTGACACGGCTGGAACGCCCTTGAGCGCCGCCAAATAGTGGGGGCGATTGGAGACATGATAGCTGTTGCCAAGGCTGTTGATGGAAATGCCATCCACCCCTGCAAGGGACAGCTGGGTATAGCCAAACCGCCCGGCCTCCCTCTGCAAATAGGCTTTAAATTGGGAGGGCGTCTCCTCGCCCATGGCCTCGATCGTCAGGGCATCCGATTGGAGATCGAGCAGGGTGTGATCCACACGCTCGTTCATCACCATGGTCACCTGCTGGGCGATTTCCACCATATAGGTCTCAGTTTCCTCGCTCAACGTGGTTTTAAAGCGGCTGGTGTACTGCTGGATGAAAACCCACAGAAGGCCTGCCAGAAAAACGGCCAGCACTATCAACAGTATGTAGGATCGCTTGTTGCGGTTCTCTCTCTGTGCCTTCATGGTCAATACCCCCGTCGAAACATCCCATCCATCGCAAGCTTATTTTATTTTGCAATCGGAATTTCCTGTTCGCCCGCCTCTTGGGCAACGTCGCACAGCCCATGGCGGTGCCGCAGGCTTGCCGCTTTTCCGTCGATTTCCCCTCTTGCCGGGCGACGGTTGCCAGCTGCACTGTTTTTTTACACAAGCCGAAACCTCTCCCCGAGCAAGTCGGCGACAAGCGCGGTGTTGTCCCAGCCTTCCCGGCGGCAAATTATGACAACATATATTGGTATTCTATCATAATCTCACCGAAATGTCTATAAAACCCGGGCACATCTGTAGCGCAGGTTGCCGAAGCAGCCAAACCGCAAACAAACTTTCAAAATATCTTTTTTCAAAAACAGAGGCTGCCCGCTCTAAAAAAAATCCCAATCTTCCGCCGGAGGACTGGGTTTCTCCCTGCATCCCTGTGTCGCTGTCTGCAAGGCCGGGATGCACAGCGGCAATTTTGAAAAAGCGCCCTGCCGAACAGCGGGGCGTTTGCCCGTTATACCGGAAGTTCTCTCTGGTTTATCAAGTATGAAGATGATAAAAACTCAACTTTCACTATCTGTATTATAGCATAAGTTTAACATAAACTACAAGTGTGAGGTGAGTTTTGTGATCAAAAAGAAATTGGATAACATACAGATGGGAGAGCGCTTTCGCGCGGCACGGGAGGCGGCGGGCTATACCCAGGAGCGACTTGCCGAGCTGCTGGATGTTTCGGCGCAATATATTTCCGGCATCGAGCGGGGGACGGTGGGCTTATCTGTGCCGACATTGAAGCGCGCCTGCGCGGTGCTTCTGGTGTCCAGCGATACGATTTTACGGGGCAGTCAGCCCTTGGGGGACACCTCCCGCATTGTGGCGCGCTTACAGCAGCTCCCGGCAGAGCATATTGCAATTGTAGAAACCATTGTCAATAAGTACGCCGAGGGCATCGCCGTTGCAGGACTGCCAACGCGCAAACAGTAGTCTCCTTTTGCAATGACCCCATACGATCCCGCGGGGATGCTGTGGGATTCTTTTATAGCGTCAACCGCCCCCAGTTGTGGACAATACAGTCGGCGACACGGGCGTAAAACCCGGTCACCGGTGGTGGCACGCGCCGAAAAAAGCCCCCGCTCATAACGAGCGGGGGCTTTTTACAGTCCTTAGAAACTCACTTGCGTCCGATTTTTCAGACACGTTTCCAGACAGGGGTCTCTTACAGATGATAGGCGATGTCGAAGGCCTCGCTGACGGCCTTGACCGCCATACGGGGGGCTTTCTTTGCCTCGCCGATGACAAACACCTCGGGGATGCAGGTCTTCAGCTCCTCGGACAGGGGGTCATAGCCCCGTGCGCCCAAAGCGAAGATGATGTGGTCGAAGCCATCCAGCACCTTCTGGGTGCCGTCGGGCAGCTGGACGGTGATCTGATGATCCTGATACTCCACCACCTTGGTGCTGGTCATGATGGTCAGGTTGTTGGACTTCATGCTGCGGAGCAGCAGCTCCCGGTTGTACCGGGCATAGTCGCCCAGAATCTGGGGCAGCATCTCCACAATGGTGACCTCGGTATCCAAGAACGCACGCTGGAAGATGGTCTCCACCACCTCGCAGGCGACGATGCCGCCGCCCAGCACGCAGATCTTGCCGCCCTTGATGGGCAGCTTGCCCTCCAAGAACTCATAGGAGGTGACAATGGGATAGTCCTTGGTGCCGGGGATGGGGGGAACTGCCGCCTTTGCGCCGGTGGCGATGATCACCGCCTCGGGGGCAAATGCCTTGACAGCCTCTACGGTGGCTTCCTTTTCGAACTCCACCTTGACACCCAGCTTGTTCATCTGACCCCGGAGATAGACCATCCACTTGGCGATGTCCTGCTTCGTGGGGGGGATGCACGCCAGTGCCAGATGTCCGCCCAGATCCTTGGATGCCTCCCACAGGGTGACATCGTGTCCACGGACAGCCGCCGTATAGGCCGCCTCCATGCCGCCGATGCCGCCGCCGATGATGAGCACCTTCTTTTTCTTGCCCTCGGTGGGCACCATGGGATAGTCCAGCTCGTGGAACAGACGGGGGTTGATGTGGCAGTGGGGGCCGTCATAGCCGTCCACGGGGTCGGGAGAGACACAGCCGCCGCAGCTTGCGCAGGGGGCGATGTCGTCAAAGCGCTCCTCCATGGCCTTGTTGACCAGCTCGGGCTCGGCGAAGAAGGGGCGACCCATGACCACGCCGTCCACCACGCCGCGCTCAATCAGGTCTGCGCCATAGCGGATGTCGTTGATTTTGCCAACCACCATCACCGGCACGTTGACCACCTTTTTGATGGCCTCTGCCTCGGGGACGTTGATGCCCTGGGGGCAGCCGTGGCAGGGGATGATGTTCCAAGGCTCCTCATAGTTCACGCCGCCGGAGACTTCAAACGCGCTGGCACCGGCCTCCACAAATTTGGGAGCCAGATACAGCATATCCTCCAAGGTGTTGCTGCCCTCGTGGCGCTCGCTGCCGGAGACGCGGAGCATGATGGGGAACTCGGGGCCCACCTGCTTGCGGACCTCCCGCAGAACCTCCAACGTCAGACGGGCGCGGTTGTCCAAGCTGCCGCCATAGGCATCGGTGCGGTGGTTGCGCAGGGGGGACAGGAAGGAGCCCAGCAGCATATAGCCGTGGCCGCAGTGAATCTGGACACCGTCGAAGCCGGCTGCCTTGGCGCGCTTTGCCGCTGCGCCGAATTTCTCGATGATGGGGGGAATTTCCTCCAGAGAGATGGCGCGGGTCATGTGACCCATGGCGTTCATATACACAGAGGAGGCGGGGGGATTCTTGTGCTGGAAGCCGATGAAGGACTCGGGTCCCGCATGGACGATCTGGGGGATGAGCTTGCAGCCATAGGCGTGGACGGCATCGGTGACCTCTTTCATGGGGGCGATGTACTCGTCGCTGTCTAGGCAGGTGGTGGGGCCACGATAGGGGATGGCGCGGTCGATGGTGACGGCATCCATCTCGATATAGCCTGCGCCGCCGGCGGCACGGGTCTTATAGAAGTCCAGCTGTCCCTGACTGACCAGACCCTTGGGATCCTCGCTGCCCAGTGTCATGGGGGCAAGACCCACCCGGTTTTTCAGTACCATAGAGCCGATTTGCAGGGGCTGGAACATTTTATTCTCACAGAATTTCATAGTGTACTCCCTTTCAATTTCAGGTTCGGGCAACAGCGCACAATGCGCGGCGGACGGAGAGCTTCCAAGAATTGTGCGATATTGCCCGAAAGCAGGCTGTCCATCGGCGGCAGCTGTTCTCTTGCCGCCGATGGACGTGTCCGCAAATTACATGTTCAAGAAGGCGGCGTCAATCTTGACCTCGGCGCCGGAGAGATAGCGGGCGGCGACATCGTCTGCCAGGAAGGTGATCAGCTGTGCGCAATCCTCGGGCTGACCCAAGATGGGCTTGCCACCCTCGGGGGTGATGGTGTGCATGGGGGCAGCATCGCCGGCACGCATCTGCCAATTGAGAATGCCGATGTCCTTCTCACGGGCGGCGCGGTTGATCTCGCTCTTGATGTTGCAGGGCAGGATGCAGTTGCAGCGGATGCCCTTCTCAAAGAAGCTGGCAGAGACGTTGCGGGTGATGCCCAGCACGGCGTGCTTGCTCATGACGTACATCGTGCCGCCCTTTAAGCCGCGGATAGAGGCAGCAGAGGCCACGTTGACGATGTTGGCAGGGGTGCCCTGCTCCAAGAAAATCTTGATGGCGCGCTGGCAGCCCAGGAATACGGCGCGCTGGTTGGTCTCGTACACATAGTCATAGATTTCGGGAGAGGTCTCGTGGATGGGCAGCTGACCGTCCAGCACACCGGCGTTGTTGACCAGAATGTCCAGATGGCCGAATTCCTTCAGGCAGACATCGAACATGCGGGTGATCTGCTCGGGGTCACGGACATCGGTCTGTACGGGCAGGATGCAGCCTGCGCCGCCCTCGGCGACAACCTCTGCCTTCAGTGCTTCCAGACGCTCCATGCGGCGGGCGGCGGCGACAACCTTGGCGCCCTCCATGGCGAACATCTTGGCGGAGGCACGGCCGATGCCGGAGCTTGCGCCGGTGACGATGACAACTTTTCCTTCAAATCTCATGGGTAAAATCCTCATTTCAAATATTTAATAGGTGAATCGATTTTTATGTTGTGAGCCGGGGAAAATCAGGGTTTAAAGCATGGACTGACCGGTTGCCAGACGAGCGGCGACGCGACCCCAGAGCACCGCGGTGCCGATGGAGGTGCCGCAGCCCGGATACACGGTGCCATAGATGCCCACAGGGGCAGCCTCGCCGGTGGCGAACAGGCCGGGGATGGGCTGGTCGTTCTTGTCCAGCACCCGTGCGCAGAGGTCGGTGACCATGCCGCCATAGGTGACGGTGACGCAGGGGGTGTAATAGAAGGCCACATACTTCGGGCCCTTCACGGGGAACAGATACTCGGCGGGCTTGCCGAAGTCATCGTCGTGACCCTTGTCAGCCAGCTCGTTATAGCGGTCGATGGTTGCCTTTAAGACAGCGGCATCCACGCCCATCTTGCCTGCCAGCTCCTCGATGGTGTCCGCGAACACGTCGGCGCTGCCCTCCATGGGGCCGGCGGCGAAGGCCTTGTTGACGGAATCGTACTTCTCGTTGCCGCAGGAGACATACCATGCATGGTTGGAGCCGGAGGCGCGGAGAGCATCGCCCACCACATACTGATAGCTCCACTCGTTGACCACACGGTTGCCCTTGGCGTCCAGAATCAGGCCGGCCTCCTCGTTGATGCCGATCATGCTGGCGGACAGGCTCATGTAGTTGACCTGCACACCGTCGGAGATCACTTCCTTGGCTCCGGCGGCAACACCCACGTTGATGCCCTTGCCGTTGTTGGTCTTGGGCACGTCGGTATAGTAGTTCTTCAGGGGATACAGTGCTTCGCACTTGGCGCGGTCACGGGCAAAACCGCCGGTGGCAATCAGCACGTTCTTGGCATGGACGGTCAGCGTGCCGCCGCCTGCATAGGTGAAGATCGCGCCAGTGACTACGCCCTTCTCCTCGATCAGCTCCTTGATGGAGCAGTTGAACACGAACTCGCCGCCCAGACGCTCATACTCGTGGTGCATGGCGGAGGTGATTTCGCCGCCCTGACCGGCGGACATATAGTGACCGCCCAAGCTGTTGTATACACGCCAAGGCAAAATGCTCTCATGGATGCATTCCACGTCCTGAATCTCATAGCCCATTTTTTCCAGCCACAGCAGGTTGCCATAGGCATTGTCTGCGAAATAGCGGATCTTCTGGGGATTGGCCTCGCCACGGCTCTGTGCCATCAGATACTCGTACATCATGTCCGGGGTATCCAGAATGCCAACCTTGGCCTGCCACTTGGTGCCGGGTGCCATCAGCTTGCCGCCGGAGCGTGCCGCAGAGCCGCCGGTGACGCCTGCCGCCTCGACGATCAGAACGTCGCCGCCTGCCTGACGCGCCTCAACGCCGGCTGCCAGTCCGCCAGCGCCGCCGCCGACCACCAGGAAGTCAACCGTGCGCTCCTCGTTGCCGTGGGCTTCCATGGCGACGGGGGTCATCAGCTCTTCGGTGTTTGCGCCGGACTTGGCAATTGCCTTGGTGGCTGCCTTGATGATGCCCTTGGCGCTCTTCTCTGCGCCGATGGTGGGGGGCACGCCCAGAGACTGGTGCTTGACGATCTCAGCGGGGATGGTCTCGATGGGGGAGGTTTTCAGCCCGCAACCAACGCCCTTGATCTCTGCATGGGAGAGAACCTTCACGTCCTCGATGCGATCCTCGGACAGGGTGACGGAGACGGTGATGCGGCTGGGCATGCTGTCATAGCCATTGCCGGATGCGGTACCCTCATAGGTACCCGGTGTGAACTTTGCCATAAAAAGATCCTCCTGTATTTAAAATTTTTGTATTCCCATAGTTTCCCGGTGGGGGCGGATGGCTCCGTCCCCCCGGGGCTGTGTTGTTCCTTGTTATTAAGATAACATATCCCCCTGAGAACAAGAGGACAAAAAATCAAGTTTTACTGCCCTTTCAGTGGATATCCCCGGCGTTTTGCATACAATACGTCCAATAACCCCAAAAAGCGCCCCGTTAATTTGGTGAAAATGCGCAGTTCAGCGGCAGTCCGGGCTTAGCCCTCTGCCAGCGCCGCCCCGCCGATATCGTCGCCATAGGTGCCGGGGGCGAAGGAATAGCCGCCCTCTACCGCCAGAATCTGTCCCGTGGTGAAGGCCGCGCCATCGTCGCAGAAGTACAGCACCGCGTTGGCGATCTCCTGGGGGGTCGCCATGCGCTTCATGGGCGTTGCCTTCAGCTGCTTGTTCTGATACTCGATGGGCAGGTTGTTGGCGACGGCGGCGGTGGCGGTCATGCCGGGGCAGACCGCGTTGCAGCGGATGCCATACCGTCCGCACTGGACGGCGATCATGCGGGACAGGTGGAGAATCCCCGCCTTTGCCACGCCATAGGCGCACTGCTTGTAGTCATAGGTCAGCCCGGCCACCGAGCCGATGTTCACGATCACGCCGCTCTTTTGGGGCACCATGGCCTTTTCGATCACCAGATGAGAGGTCATAAAGACAGAGCCGATATTCACGTCGATGCCCTTTTGGAAATTCTCCCAATTGCCGTGGATGATGTCCAAATCCTGAGAGGGCTTGGTGCCGCCGAAGTTGTTCACCAGCACGTCGATGCGTCCGGCATCCTGTAACACCTCGTCCACCATGGGGGCATAGCTGTCAAACTGATAGGCATCGCAATAGACGGGCTTTGCGCTGCCGGGACCCTTGGCATTGATGGTGGCGGCAACCTCTGCCCCCAGCTCCAAATTGCGTACCGCCATATAGACGGTGGCACCCTCGGCCACAAAGGCCTCTACGGTAGCCAGTCCGATGCCCTTGGTACAGGCGGTGACCAGTGCGATTTTTCCCTGCATACGATTCATAATACAAGCTCCTTTATTTTTATTTTTTGAAACAAATATTCACATGTTTGCCCGAAAGCGGTCTGCGCCCCGTGGGCTTAGAGCAGCGCGTGTCCCGTGGCGGCTCTTGCCGCCACCCTGCCAAAGTGGAGGGCGTGCCCCAGACTATAGCCGCAGGCGGGGACAGCCTTGCCGAAGTTTCCGGTATTTGCCACCTCACCGGCGGCATACAGACCCGGGATCGCCTGACGCTTTTCGTCCAGCACTTGGGCAGAGATGTCGATTTCCAGTCCGCCGAAGGTGATGGAGGAGGCGGTGGTCAGGGGCACGGCGAAATAGGTCTCGCCCCGGAGTGCCAGCATCTTTTCCGCCGGCTTTTCAAAGTCCTCGTCAAAGCCGTCGTCGCAGAGGGCGTTGTACCGCTCCACCGTGGCGCATAAGGTCTCCGCCGGAACGCCCATGGCCTCTGCCAGCGCCGCCACACTGTCCCCGTGACAGGTCTCGGGCAGACGGAGCGCCAGTGCCAGCTGGGGGAACTCCGCCGCCTCGTCGCCGCAGGTGAGATACCATGCCCCGTTGGAGCCGGTGTCTGCCAGCGCCGCGCCCACGATGCTGTGGAACTGATATTCGTTGGTAAAGCGCTTGCCCTCTTTTGTGACGATCAGGCCGAACTCCTCGTTGACTCCCATACCGGAGTGGACGTTGAGCAGCATGGTCTGCAAATAGGGATGCTTGGTGTTGCGGGCACCGATCTCCTCCGCCGCCCGGGCACCGTCGCCTTGGGAGGACTCGGGGCAGTTGTAGTAATAGCCCTGCATCCACGGATAGCGTGCCTCTACCACGGCGCGGTTGGCGGCATAGCCGCCGGTGGCAAGGATCACCGCCTTGGCATGGATGGTCACGGTGCTGCCGTCGTGGATATCCTGCGCCACCGCGCCGGTGACCCGACCATCCTCCATCAGCAGAGAGGTCAGTCCGGTGTGGAGCAGGGTCTTGCCCCCCAGCTCGCCAAAGCGCTGGTACAGGGGGACGATGAAGCCGCCGCCCCAGCCCATGGACTGTCCCACACAGCCCATGCTGTTGTGTACCCGCCACGGCAAAACAGAGGCATGGGGCGCTTCCACGTCCTGTATCTCAAAGCCCTGTTCCTCCAGCCATTCCAGATTGGGGGTGGCCTCCTCGGTGAAATAGCGCACCCGGGTGTCGTTGAGATAGGTGCCGGCAGTTTCCTTCAAAAAGTCGAACATCTGGGCAGGGGTGTCATAGATGCCCTGCGCCTTCTGGGTTTTGGTGCCTGCCGCCATCAGCTTTCCGCCGCTGATGCAGGAGGAGCCGCCCACGATGTCCTGCTTTTCCACCAGCACCACATCCGCGCCGCAATACCGTGCCTCCACGGCGGCGGACAGTCCCGCGATGCCGCTGCCCAAAACCAGCACGTCGGTTTTCAGGACGGAATCCGGTTTTTTGGGCGGTACGGGCACCGGCACGGCCTTCAATGCCTCTGCATCGCCGCCGGCGGCGTTGACGCAGAAGGAGACCGCCTTGACAATGGCGCGGCAGACTGCCTCCGCCCCCACCACAAAGGGTACGGCGAGAGATTGGTATTGGAGAATGGCGGGAATGAAGCACTCGAAGGGGGTGGTCTCCAAGCCATAGGCCTGTCCCAAAATCTCCTGATGCTCGGTGATGACAATGTTCTCCATGCGGTTCTCGCTACAGGTCACATCCAGAAAAATCCTGCCACGCACCGCCATAGCCTTGCCGTGATAGACGCCGGGTGTATAAATTCCCATAAAAAAGTACCTCCTTTTTCCCGATGCCGCCCGGTGAATTTCCGCCGCCGGACGGCACAACTGAACCAGTGGGACAACTGCCGCAGCGGTCACTTGCGGCAATTATTTTTTGACAAGAGGAGCCCATCGCCATCCATGACAACAGACTCCTCTCGCTTGCGGGGACATGGGATCGGGGCGCTGCCTATTAGGCGGCTTCCCCCTTCTTTTTGCTATAGATCTTGGGCAGCATCAGACAGATGACGATGCCGGCCACCACGCAGATGCCCTGTACCAGTGCGGTGCTGTGAATCGCGCTGGCGCAAGCTTGGGCATAGGCGGCTGTCTCGTCCAGTCCCGCGCCCATGGCGGCGGCAACGCCCTTGCCCATCGCGCCGGAGAACATGGGCACAAAGATGGCGACGCCGAAGGGAGCGGACATGTCACGGAACACGTTGTAGGTACCGGAGCCGGCACCTGCCACAGCGGGATCCACGCCGGAGAGCACAACCTTCATGAAGATGGTGGCATTGCCGCCCAGACCCAGACCGATGAGGAACAGTGCCACGCAGAACAGCACCAGTCCCGTGGTGGCGGTAAAGGTCATTTGCAGGGCAGCGCCGGCGGCGACGAACACCAGAGACGCGGCGGCGACAATGCGGGGTTCCCACTTGTCCGCCAGCGGGCCGATGACGATGGAGCCCAGCGCCATACCCACATACATGACAGAGGTGGCGATGCCGGAGAGGACAGAGTTTGCCGAGGTATACATGACGAAGATGATGATGTTGGTCATGCAGGACTGCAACAGACCCTGGGTCAGGAACAGGATGATAATCGGCAGCACGAACTGCTTCCGCGCCATGAACTTGCCGTTGAGGATGGGGCTTTTCGCCTTTTTCTCCACCAGAAACAGACCGATGAGAGAGACGACGAACACGCCGATGCAGACCAGTGTGGGCAGAGCTGTCCAGCCGTTATTCTGCCCAAAGGTGGGCACGGACAGGAACATGGAGAAGAAGATCAGCACAAAAATGGTGCCCACATAGTCGAAGCCCGCCATGCCCTTCTTGGGCTGGTCGCTCTTTTTGACCAGCAGCATCGCGCCCACAAAGGCCAGAGCGCAGGCGGCGAAGCAGATATACTGCACGGGTCTCCAACCCAGAGCCTTGATGACCATGCCGCCCAGCACCGGCCCAAAGATGACCATGCCGGTGGCGCAGAGCATATAGATGGAGAAGCCTGTGCCCATCTTTTCCGCCGGGAATTCGGTCATGATATAGGACATGACCACCGGGGCGATGGTGGCGGCACCCACGCCCACCACAAAGCGGCAGGCCAGCAAAATGGGCAGGTTGCCCATGGGCAAAAACGCGATCAGCAGCTGACCGCAGCCAAAGACGCCCAGTCCCAGCAGAAGCATGGCTCTGCGTCCCAGCACGTCACACAATTTTCCCATGACGGGTGCCATCGCGGCGGCACCCAAAGAATAGGCAAGGGTAATCCAAGTGGTATTGCCCGCGTCCATGCCCCAATCGGAAACGATATTGGCAGGGACGGCGGCGGTAAAGCCGCCGCAGAGACTGAGGACGGCGGCTGCAATGGCAAAGGGGATAAAGCCCTTCATATAGCCGCTTTTTGTCGAATCGTTCATCATGTTTATTTCCTTTAATTCCTTTTTTGTTGGGTACTGAAAGGGAAAAGCGATAGGACGCGGCGCAGCCGCGCCCTATCGCCGGTTTTCTACGCACAGCGGCGCAGCTTATTTCTCATTTTTCTTCCACTGCTCGGTGAAGCCCTCACGATAGTGGGGGAACAGCTCGCCCAGCTTATAGATGTCATAGGTCTGCTTGGCATCGAAGGAGGCGGTGACACCGCGCTTGGCGAAGTCTGCGATCTGCTCGTCGGTATAGCCCAGATCCCGGAGGACATCGGCGTTGTTCTCGCCGAACAGGGGTGCGCCCCACTTGACCTCGCCGGGATGCTTCTTCCACTTGTTGACAATGCCCAGACCCTTGACCTTGCCCATGGCGGGATCGTCCCACTCGGTGAAGACCTCCCGGGCTTTCCAATGGGGATCCTTGGCGCAGTCCTCCATGGAATAGACGCGCTGGCAGGGGATCTGATTTTCCAGCATGATCTTCTCCACCTCCACAGAGGTGTGCTCGGAGACAAACTTCAGCATGGCGTTTTCCAGACGCTGACCCAGCGGGGTGTCGGACAGCCAGCCGGACAGGATCTGGTCGATCTCGGGATCGCCGTCGCCGGGCTTGGGCAGGCCGATCAGAGGATAGCCGCGGCGGACGGGGCCGTGTCCGTTCATGCCGATGAAGATGGTCTTGCCGTCCTTGCAGGTATAGAAGCTGAACAGCGCCGCCTGAGAGTCCTTGTTGCCGGTGCGAGGATACTCCTTGCCATCGGTGAAATACTCCAGAGGACGGGTGTCCATGATCCGTGCCAGAGACTCGTATTGCGCCACGTCCACGGACTCACCCTCGCCGGTGCGCAGAACGTGTACATAGGCGGCAAGTGCCGTCCAGCAGGTGTTGAGGGCGGTGACAAAGTCGCTGAGATAGGGGGTGACCTTCATGGCCTCCTCGGGGGTGCCGTTGACGTTCATATAGCCGGAGAAGGCCTGTCCCACAGCATCATAGGATGCGCGGCCGATATAGTCGGGATCGCCGGTCTGACCGAAGCCAGAGACGTGGACAATGGCCAGCTTGGAGTTGACACCCCACAGCACCTCGTCGCCCAGACCCATTTTCTCATAGGTGCCGCCCTTGGAGGACTCGATGAAAATGTCTGCCCACGCGATGAGCTTCATGAAAATCTCCATGCCCTCGGGGGTCTTCATGTCCGCCACGGTGGACACCTGATTGCGGTGGTTCTGGGGATAGCCGTAATGTCCCCGGGTGCTGTCTGGGTTCTTGGGGGATTCAAAATGCACGACCTCTGCGCCGATTTCGCCCAGCAGGGTTGCGCCGAAGGGGCCCGCGATCGCGCCGCCGCAAACAAGGATCTTGACGCCTGCCAACGTGCCAAACTGCGGGAAATTATTCAGTCCTGTACCGACCATGATATAGTCTCCTCTCAAAGTACCGGAGTTACTGCACGTATTTTTTTAGCAGTGCGTCTCGGTCTATTTTGCCGCTTTCCTTTCGCGGCAGCTGCTCTACAAATTCAAAGGAACCGGGGATTTTGCGGGAGGTCAAATGCTGTGCCATAAAGGCGCGGAGCGTCTCCGCAGACACGGGATGCTTGCAGGCCACGATGGCGTGAACCCGTCTGCCCCACTCATCGTCCGGGATGCCGATGACCACGGCATCCTCGACATCCGGGTGCATGATGAGGACATTCTCCACCTCGGAGGCAGAGACGTTTTCGCCGCCGGTGACGATGATGTCGTTGCGGCGATCCACAAAATAGAGATAGCCGTCCTCATCCACAAAGCCCAGATCCCCCACACTGCGAAAGCCGTCGTTGATGGTCTCCAGCTGTTGCTGATTCACATAGTCGATGCTCAGCGAGGTCTGGGGATAGGCCTTGAAATAGATTTCTCCCACCGCATAGGGGGGCAGCTCCTGAAAGTCCCCGTCCCGGATGCTGATGACGCCGCCCTCGCATTTGCCCACGCTGTTGCGGTGGCGCAGCCATTCGTCCCCCCGGATATAGGTCATGCCGATGACCTCGGTCATGGAATAGACCTCGTAGATCTTCTCGGGGGCAAGCATGTCGATCCACGCCTGCTTTAAGAAGGGTGCGCAGTAGCCGCCGGTGTGATAGAGTGCCTTCAGCCGCTTGAAATCATTCCGATCCACATTCTCGGCGTTGTAGATCCGATACATGAGGGTGGGCACCATCTGGACATAGTCCACCTGATAGTCCCGGATATACCGGGCGATATTCTCCGGCTTTAAGCTCTCGCAGAAGATGGTGGTGTTGCCGATGAACAGGCCGATCCGCGCCACCGCATGGGGGGCACCGTGGAACATGGGGCCTGTGATCAGCTGGCGATAGCCATAGTCCTGCCCGCTCATCCGCAGCCAGTATTCCAGCGAATGCTCGCCCATGCCGGCGGGGATGTTCTGCTGCAAGAGCTTGACCTTGCCGGAGGTACCGCCGGAGAGGCTGATCATATTGGGCACCGCCTGGATATCCGGCGGCATCTCTTGGGAATAGCCCTGCAAATCCTCCCAAAAGCTCTTTGCCGTGATGCAGAGCGCCTGGGTTTCCAGCTCGCAGTCGCAGAAGATCGCCTTGTGGGGCACCAGACGGAAAATCTCCATCTGCACCTCCAGCGGACACTTGCTGGTGACGGGCACATAGCAGGCACCCGTCTTCCAGATGCCGATCATAGCCACGATGTGCTCCACCCCGTTGGGCAGAAAGACCAGCACCCGCTCACCGGGTCCGATGCCCCGCTCCATCAGCTTCCAAGCCAGTTGGTTACTGGCGGTGTGCAGCTCTTTCCAAGTGATGGATTGGACGGAGTCGTCCCGTCGGATGTGCATGATCGCCGTCTCGTCGGGCATGACCTCGGCAATTCGCTGAAACTGCCGTCCGAACGTGACGAAGTCATCCGTCCCTGTATTGAATCGATTGAAACGAGGCGACATAGTGATACCCATTCCCTTCCACCCCCTGCCGCCTAGCTGGCGGCGGGGGGCTGATCCAAAATTCCGGTTCTGTGCCTTATTTGTTCAACTGGGTGTCACCCTGGATGGTGACGGCGCCCTGATGCTCCTTGCCGGAGAACATGTCCTCGGTGATGCGATGCTTCTTGGAGGGCTCATCCCGGTTCCAGCTCTCCTCATAGATGCGCTTATAGCCGATATAGGTGATTTTCCAGTCCTCGCCGAACTTGGCATACTCGATGTCATAGATGGCGGTGCCCCGGATGCCGTATTCCCGCTTGGGGGTGGGGACGATGAGATAGTCGTGGAGATACCAATGTGCCTTGGCGGTCTGCAAATCCTCGGCGATCTCGATCTCGGGGGTGTGACCGTTGTGCTGGGACAGCTGGCCGTTCATGTTGTCCTCATAGTATTTGCGCAGTCCATCGTCGCCGTCATAGTGGTCAAAGACCAAGCGACCGTCGGAGAAGGCGGTGTGGAACTTGGGGGCGAACACCTCGCCCAGCTCTGTCCAGGATTTGGTATCGACGCAGCGATAGTATTTGCCCTGCACCTTTTTGATTGCCTCAATTGCCTCCAGGCGTTCAATTCTCTGTTCCAGTGTCATAGTTGTTTCCTCCTGTTATTTAAAATATGTTCTACTCAAATTTTCAAAAGCCCGTCAGGATTTATAGCCGCCGTCCACATTGAGACAGGCGCCGGTGATATAGCCGGCATCCCGGGAGGCCAAAAACAGAATGGCCTTTGCCACATCTACCGGCTCTCCGATGTGTCCCATGGGAATGCCCTTTTGCAGAGCCGCATCCTTGCTGGCATCGTTCATATCCCCCACCATGTTGGTGTTGATGATGCCCGGTGCCACGGCGTTGACCCGGATTTGAAACCGGGAAAGCTCCATGGCAAGGGATTTGGTCAGGGCGATCACGCCGCCCTTAGAGGCGGGGTACGCACAGCCCATGGCACTGCCATATATGCCGGTGACGGACGCGGTGTTGACGATGACGCCGCCCATGGGGGTCTGCCGCTTCATCACGGCGGCGGCGCACTTGCAGAGGTAAAACGCACCCCGCAGATTGACGTTCAGCACCTTGTCATACAGCTCGTTGGGCAGCCGGGAGATGGGCAGATTGGTGGATATCCCCGCATTGTTGGACACGATATCCAGCCGTCCAAAGGTCTCTGCGGCAAAGTGGATCACTTTTTCCACATTGTCAAAATCGCAGACATCGCATTGCTGATACGCATACGACCCGCCTGCCGCTGTGATCTCCGCCGCATCCTTTTCAATCACATCCGTGCAGATGTCCACAGCCACGACCTTCGCGCCCTCGGCGGCGAACTGCCGGGCGGTCTCTCTGCCGATTCCCGAATTGGCGCCAGTGACCACCGCCACCTGCCCCTTTAGATTCACCATACTACGCTGTTCAGCTCCTATTCCCTGTGCGCCTCTCCCACAGGGGAAGCGCCCATAAACTCAAAGATTTTTTCTTTAGAAATTGCCGAAGGAGGGCTTATAGCCGCCCGTGGCCTCCAGCACGTTGCCGGTGACATAGCTGGCCATATCCGAGCCGGTGAAGAACAGGCAGCTTGCCACTTCCTCGGGCTCTGCCACTCTCTTCAAGGGGATGGTCTTGGCAAACTGCGCCTTGGCGATGTCGTTGAGGTTGCCCACCATGTCGGTGTTGCAGACACCGGGTGCCACAGCGTTGACCCGGATGCCAAAGGCACACAGTTCCAAGCTGAGGGACTTGACCAGTCCGATGACAGCCGCCTTGGTCGCGCCATAGGGTACGCCCATGCCGGTGCCCTGAATGCCGGCGACGGAGGTGGTGCAGACGATGTTGCCGGGTCTGCCGCCCGCTTTGATGCTCGCCTTCATAATGGGCAGCGCGCACTTGATGCAGTTCCAAACCGCTTTATAGTTGATGTCGCACACCGCGTCGAAGTCCGCGTCCGGTGTCCGGGTGATAGGCATATCATAGCTGACACCGGCGTTGCAAAACAGCACGTCGATGGTGCCCCACTTGGCGGCGACGCTCTGCATGACGGCGGTGACCTCGTCAAAGCTGTGCAGCACGGGGTGGGCGGTCATCACGGGATAGTTGGGGTCGATCGCCAGCAGCTTTTCCATGGCGGCCTTGCCGGTCTCCTCATAATGGCTGAGCATGCAGACCTTTGCGCCTGCCGCAAGCAGCTGCTTGACGGTGGCAAAGCCAATGCCCCGGCTGCCTCCGGTCACCACGCAGACCTTGTCCTGATACAATTTCTCAAACATTGCTGGTTCCTCCTTGTTATTCTTTGTGTTTTTTTCGATGCAATTCTCGTCCGGGGGAAAGGTGCCCTGCGGCAGTCTCCCACTTCCCCCCACGGGTGCCCAACTTTTCCCAAATAGATGGAAATCGGGCTGTTTGCTCTTATCCTTGTTACGAATATAACATATTCGTTTTTCGATAAGAGGTCAAAAAATCAAATTTTTATGCGAAACACCGCGCAATTTGGGGCAATTCGTATGCAATATGTCTAACTTTCACCAAAATAGGCTCCTATTTTTGACAAAATCGTCAGATTTTAGCGGTGTTGGAATGTTTTGCGGCACATTCTTTGTGCTTTTGATCCAAAAAAATCCCGGACTCTCAAAAGAGAATCCGGGATTTTGGCGTTATGACAGAGACGGGCTCTCCCCGCCGTCGTCCATGGCGCTCTCCATGCTGGCGCGCTTGGCATAGACCATGCCAAAGAGCTTCAGTGCCAGAGTAAAGCTGACTTGGGAGCGCTGGAAGGTGCCGGGGATGCAGGAATCCACCATCTGCTGCATGAGACGCCGAATGCCACGCTCCTCCTCCTCGGTAAAATCCAGACAGGTAGGCGCTCTGGGCAGGTCGAATCGGGTCAGGTGGTAATAGGGACACGCCATGATGTACAGGCAGGCATCGCCGTTGAGATAGGACTCGTACAGTTCCAGCTCACTGCCGGCATCGGCGCGGATGGCATAGTATTGGAACATCCCCAGCATGAGAAAGCGCCCGGGGGACAGCCGGTAGGAAACGCCATTGACCGTTGCCCAGCCAGAGCCCTGCACCACCAGCAGGCCGGTCATGCCGTCGCACTGGAGCAAGGGTGTCTCCTGACTCACCGTTCTGTGGACGGCGCGGACACGGATGGACAGCAGATCCTTGGAGAAAAAGTCACAGCCGTAAAAGGGCACAGAGAATTTCGGCTTTCCGCCGATTTTTGGCAGCTCGGTCATAGCGGCTCTCCTCCCCTACAGGTTTTTCGGTATTCGCTGGGCGACTGGCCGTTGCTGTCTGAGAACAGGCGGGTAAAGGTGCGGCAGGAGTTGAAGCCCGCAGCGATGGAGATGTCCAAAATCGGCAAATCCGTCACCGCCAGCATCATCTCGGCATAGCGCATCCGAAACAGGGTCAGGACTTCTTTGTATTCCACATGCAGCGCCCGTTTTAAGAGACTGCGGATGATGTTTTCCGAGACATAGAGCTTTTGGGACAGCACCTGATAGTTGATGGGCTCGTAAAAGTTCTCATACATATAATTAATGGAGGCCAGCAGAATTTCGTTCATGGTCATGCCCCGATACAGGCCGCCGTCCGCCCCGTCACAGCACATCTGCTCCCGGTATTCGTCCGGCGTGATACCCACGCAGTTTTTAAAGCTGCGGTAAAACGCCGTCTCGGATTTAAAGCCGGAATAGCGGGAGATAAAGCCAAAGGACAGACCGTCGAATAGAATGGCGGTAATCGCCATATTGACCCGGGTGCGGCTGAGCATCTGGGAGAAGTCCCGCCCCGTCACCATGCGCAGTTCCCGATTGACGGTGGCGACATCGGTGTCAAAAAACTTTGCCGCATCCTCCGGCTGTAGGGGCTCGGTGCAATAGGCCGCCAGATAGAGGCTCACGTCCCAGCCCAGAGGCTGTCCCACCCGCTCGGAGGCCGGTCTGGCCCGCTTGACGCACTCGTGCATAAACAGGGTGGACAGCTCGCTTAAAATGGCGACCTTGATCAGGGCACAGCCCACATCCAGCCGATCTGCCACCTGATCGAATTCGTCAAAGAGCCGCTGGATATTGCGTTGCAGATCCCCCTCTGGATAGAGCACCGGCGACATCGCCATCACCCCGTCGATGATTTTCGAGGTCTGGGCGTTATAGGTGAGATAGCTGGACACCTGATAGTCATAGACGCAGATCCAAAGGGTCAGCTCTTTGCCGGGAGCCGGTTCGATGGTGGCCACATGATAGGATTGGAGCCAGCAAAAGGTGTCCGGCTCCAGCGGGAAGGCAACGCCGTTGATGACGATGCGTCCACTGCCGCTTTTCACCAGAATATAATAGCTCTCGTGCTCCGTCACCGGGTGCTGTGGCTCCCGAAAGGTGTATTTTTGCAGACGAAGATACTTGTCGCGGTCCACAAATACATGGCTTCTGGGTTTTTCACAAAGGGTAATGGCTCTTGCCGGCTTAGTCAATCCGCAACACTCCTCACTTCGTCCCCCGGGGATGCTTTTCCATCCTTCGGACTATAGTATCTACTATTCTACCAGCATTTATAGAAATATCAATGCAAAGTTTGTCACAGCTGCCGTATCCGGCGGGGCAGGCCGCTTGCTTCAAAGCTTTCTCAGACCTTGCCCAGGTCCTTGTTTTTCTCATAGGCAGCCAGAACGGCGCGGATGGTGGTGGCGCGGAACGCCCCCTCCTCCAGCGCGCGGACACCCTGAATGGTGCTGCCGCCGGGGGAACAGACTGCATCCTTCAGCACAGCGGGATTGCCGCCGTGCGCCAGTGCCAGCTTACTCGCTCCCGCCACCATCTGCGATGCCAGCAGCAGTGCCTGCGCCCGAGGCAGACCACAGCAGACACCGCCGTCTGCCAATGCCTCGAGGAACACATCCACAAAGGCGGGACCACAGCCGGAGATGGCGCTGCCTGCGTCGATCAGATTTTCCGGCAGGGCACAGAATACGCCCGCTCCCGCCATCTTGGCCAGAAAGGTGTCAATTTCCCCCTGCGTGACCGATGCCCCGGCGGCATAGAGCACCATGCCCTCGCCGATGGAGGCGGGGGTGTTGGGCATGATCCGCAAAATGGGATAGTCGCCGCCTGCCATCCGTCCGACATCCGCGATGGAGAGCCCCGCCGCCATGGTGACCAGCACAAAGCGGTCGGTGCGCGCCGCTAAAATCGGTGCAAGCTCCGTCAGCAGTGCCGCCAGACCCTGGGGCTTGACCCCCAAAAACAGAAAGGTTGCGCGCTTGGCAATCTCCTCGTTGTCCACCACGGCACAGCCCAACTGCGCCGCCAGTGCCTCTGCCTTGGCGCGGGTCTGGTTGGCCAATAAAATTTCCGAAACATTTTTGCGGGCGGCGATGGCCAGCGCGCCACCCATGTTGCCACAGCCGATAAATCCAAAAATATCCATCTAAATTCCCTCCGTTTATTTGATGTCGCCGGGCGGGGCATGGGATTTGCAGGGAGGTGATCCGGGAGAACTTGTCCCGCAGGGCGCTGCACATACGGTGAACCCGCAGGGGTGCAAACGCTGACAGCGCAAATGATACAAGCACAGGGTATCACAGCGCAACTCAAAGCGCAAGACCGGGATTCTTTTTTTCCGGGGGACTTGCGCAGAGAGAAAGAGGACAGACCTCTCAAATGAGATCCGCCCTCTTTGTCGTTATTTTTTGATATGCCATCACGGCTTGTATGCAGGTTCCTTGCGCTCCTTTGCCCTTACCGCTTGGGGTCGTCGCCATACCGGTTGGAGCCCGGGGTGCCCTCCTGAACGTAGTATATGAGGAGCCAAATCCAGCCGACTACCGGCAGGAGGCTGATGAGAAACCACCAGGCGGATTTGTCGATGTCATGCAATCTGCGAAAGCCAAGGGCGAGACTGGGGAACCAGATCAGCAGCCCATAAATACTGGTGAAAACGCCCAAATTCTCCCCAATTCGGAACCCGGTGGCGCTATCCAGAATGGCCATCAGCGTTCCGACGACCATATTACACAGGATAAACATCCAGTACTCTTTTCTGCGTGCTCTGCCCTTAAAGTTGAAATAATTTTTGAATGCCATCAGATACCAGTTCATAGCATCCTCCCTTTCTTACTCCACACTGGTGGTGATTTCGCCGTTTACTGTCTCGAAGGTGATGGGCATGGAATAGGAGGCGTTGCCCTGAGCGTCCATCATTTCATAGATCATGATAAACAGCCCGTCGCCCAGCTCCATCTCGGCAAAGGCCGTGTCCTCGGTGACCACAATGGTGTCCACGGCGACGGCGGTCAGCTCATCGCTGTCGTCGCTGAGGGCGGCGGCATAGTGGATGGTCTGGATTTCGTCGCCCACCTCTAAATAGCGCTGGATTTTGTCCGCCGCGCCGGAGTCGTCGATGCCCTGCCGTGCGCCCTCGATGTAATACTCCTCGGTGATGAAGTCATAGACCACGCTCAGGTTGTATTCCTCGCCGTTGAGCAGAATGGGGATGGAGTACAGGTTGTAGTCGTCCCCCTCATAGGCGATTTCCATGTAGCAGAGACAGCCGTCTAAGCTGCCCCAGACACCCCGGAAATTG
>JAVVOA010000025.1:0-4697 GCA_036656515.1 Oscillospiraceae bacterium
GACATGCACGGAGAGAATGGTGCCCGGCATGGGGCAGGAAATCGGCTCGCCGGCGGCGGGTGCGGCGGCGACAGGCGCGGGTGCAACGGGTGCAGCGACAGGTGCCGCCACGGGTGCGGGTGCGGTGGTCGGCGCGCCGCCCACAATCTCCTCCAGCTCCACCTCATAGGCGGTGCCGTTGACATTGACTCTATACTTTTTCATTCTGATTTTCCCCCTGCTTTATAATTTTTTGATGGACAGAATGCGAATGGCGGAAATATCGGTGCCCAAGCTCTCGGCGATGGCGGCGGAGACAGCAGCCACCAGCTCCTGCCGATTGGGGATGGCGGCGGGGGGCGCAATCGTTTGCGCAACCGGCGCGACAACTGCCTTCCCGCAGAGGGCGCTCATGATTTTGGTGAGCACAATGATGCAGATCAGCCCGAAAAATACGATGCCGATGCCCATGAAACAGACAAATGCATTGGAATATTCCATTTGACTTCCTCCTTTTGCCGATTTTTCATTCATTGTATCAAATTGGGGCGGGGATTACAATGCGATTTGGAGTATATATTTTTAGGACAGCTAAAAGTTTTTGGTTGTTTTTTAGTCAAAGTACACAAAGGCACCTGCAAAATTCCTTTAAATACTGTTTTCACTTCCCAAAAAACTATGCTATAATACATCGTATTATGGAAGCGATCCGGGGGACGAGGCAGGGCTTTCCGCTTTGCGGCGGACTTGCTTGTCGATTTTTCGTGATTTCAGACAAAAAACAGTCTGTAAAGTGGCGGAAAACCCTGCACCATTTGCGGAAATCCACAAAATAGGCTGACTGCGCAGTTCTGCAAGAAGAGCTGTGGGGGATTGCCTAAATTTACGTCGCATGAGTCAAAACCCTGCGCTGTGGGGGGAGAGGGAGGAGATATGCAGTACGGAAAAATCACAGAGGGCGTGTTTTTGTCGCGTCCCAACCGATTTGTCGCTCTGGTGGAGACAAGGGACGGTCAACAAGTCTGCCATGTGAAGAATACCGGGCGCTGTCGGGAGCTGTTGGTGCCCGGCGCAACCGTTTACTTGGAGAAAGCGGAGAATCCTGACCGCAAGACCGCCTATGACCTCATTGCGGTGCGCAAGGGGGAGCGGCTCATCAATATGGATGCCCAAGCCCCCAACAAGGTCTTTGGAGAGTGGGCGGCGGCGGGGAATTTTCTGCCGGATTTCCGCGGCCTGCGACCGGAGTGCGTCTATGGCGCGTCCCGGCTGGACTTTCGGCTGGAGACGGCGGCGGGCTTTCACTATGTGGAGGTCAAGGGTGTCACCTTGGAGGAAAACGATTGCGCGCGGTTTCCGGACGCGCCCACCCTGCGGGGCGTCAAGCATATCCACGAGCTGTGTCGGGCGGTGGAGGAGGGGCACGAAGCCACCCTGTTTTTCGTCGTCCAGATGGCGGGCATCCGCAGTGTCGCCCCCAACGACGACACCCAGCCCGCCTTTGGAGAGGCCCTGCGGGAGGCGGCAAGGCTGGGGGTTCACCTCGTCGCCTATGACTGTCAGGTGACCCCGGACAGCTTGGTGCTCCACGCGCCGGTGCCGGTGCTGCTATAGACTGGGCGGGGCGCGCCTGATTTTTGGAAAACCTTATAAAAATATAAGTGGGTAGATGGGTGGAGGACAGCCTTATGCAACTGTTGGAACTATTTTTAATTGCCATCGGCCTGTCGATGGATGCCTTCGCCGTGGCCATCTGCAAGGGTCTGGCGATGGAGCGGGTAGAGGGAAAACGGGCGGTGACCATCGCCCTGTTTTTCGGCGGCTTTCAGGCGCTGATGCCCCTGCTGGGCTGGACACTGGGCATTCAGTTTTCAAGCTATATCAATGCCTTCGACCACTGGATCGCCTTCGTCCTGCTGGCGATCATCGGCGGAAAGATGGTGGCGGACAGCCGGGGAAACGAGACAGAGGCCGCCGTGGACACCGGCAAGACGGACTATCGAGAGCTGCTGGTGCTGGCGATTGCCACCAGCATCGACGCGCTGGCGGTGGGCGTGACCTTCGCGTTTTTAGAGGTCGCCATCCTGCCGGCGGTGGGGCTGATCGGGGTCACCACCTTTATACTGTCGCTGGGCGGCGTGTTTGTGGGCAATTGGTTCGGGGTAAAATACAAAAGCCGCGCCGAGCTGGTGGGCGGCTGTATCCTGCTTTTGATCGGGCTAAAAA
Organism: Oscillospiraceae bacterium; assembly: GCA_036656515.1. Classification (GTDB taxonomy): domain Bacteria; phylum Bacillota; class Clostridia; order Oscillospirales; family Oscillospiraceae; genus Oscillibacter. The sequence goes on from JAVVOA010000025.1 coordinate 2,206, forward strand.
TCCTGCTGGAGCATCTGGGCATTCTGTCGTTTTAACAGCGAAAAGCCATAGATTTTTCTTGCGTATGACCGTAAAAAAAGATATACTCAATAGTTAACAGAACTGTCAGAAACTGCACAGTGAAGTTTTTCTCAGGCTTTTTTCAAAAAGCCGTGTCCCCGCGTATCCCCTCGCGTATCGAGATTGAAAGGATGGACTGCTTATGACCCCTTATGCACAGCTGACCCGGGAGGAGCTGCAACAGGAATTGACCGCCGTTTCGGCGCAGTATGCCGCTCTGCAAGAGAAGAAATTAAACCTCAATATGGCACGGGGCAAGCCCGGAAAAGTCCAGCTGGACATGGTGACCGACATCTTTGATCTGCTCCACAAACCGGAGGATTTTATGTTTGACGGCATTGATGCCCGCAACTATGGGGAGATGGCGGGACTGCCTGCCGCCCGCCGTCTGTTTGCCGAGCTGCTGGGTGTCCTGCCCCAGCAGACCCTTGTGGGCGGAAACTCCAGTCTGCAATTGATGTACGACACCATTGCCAAGGCCTATACCCATGGACTGCTCCACAGCACCCAGCCGTGGAGTCGGGAGGCGGAGATCAAATTTCTCTGCCCCGCCCCCGGCTATGACCGGCATTTTCAAATCTCCCAGTCCTTCGGCATGACCATGGTGACCATCCCCATGACGGCAGAGGGTCCGGATATGGATGCCGTGGAGCGGGCTGTCCAAGACCCCGCCGTGCGGGGCATGTGGTGTGTGCCGAAATACAGCAATCCCGAGGGTGTGATCTATTCCGACGAGACGGTGCGCCGGATTGCCGCCCTCCATCCCGCCGCCCCGGATTTCCTGCTGATGTGGGACAACGCCTATTGCGTCCATGAGTTTGACGTGGACTTTGTGCCCTTCCTGAATATTTTGGAGGAGTGCGAAAAAGCGGGCAATCCCGACATGCCCTTTGAATTTGCCTCCACCTCCAAGGTGACACTGCCCGGCGCAGGAGTCTCTGTGGTGGCGGCAAGCGAGGCAAATCTCGGGTGGCTGACCCGGCTGATCACCATCCAGACCATCGGCTTTGACAAGGTGAACCAGCTGCGCCACGTCAAATATCTACAGGACAAGCCCCACACGCTGGCGCTGATGCGCCGTCACGCAGAGATTTTGGCACCCAAGTTCCACGCCGTCCTCCAAGCGCTGGACACCGAGATCGCGCCCCTTCAGATCGCGGACTGGAAGCGTCCCCACGGCGGCTACTTTGTCAGCTTGGATGCCATGCCCGGCACCGCCAAGCGGACGCTGGAGCTGTGCCGTCAGGCGGGGGTCACCATGACCGGCGCAGGTGCCACCTTCCCCTATGGCATCGACCCACGGGACAGCAACATCCGCATTGCGCCCACCCTGCCGCCGGTGGCGGAGCTGGAGGCGGCGATCGCCGTGATCTGCGTCTGTCTGCGTCTGTCTGCACTGGAAAAGCTGCTTGCGGAGCAGCAGTAGGGCGCAGAAAAAAACCACGCGTCAGACCACCTGCGTCTGCCAAATAAAGGAGGAGCTATGCGATATTTCGGGAAGGTGTTCCGTCCGCCCAGCGAGGCGTATAGCCTGATTGTACAGGTGACCTATGGGTGCAGCCACAACACCTGCGCCTTTTGCGACATGTATCGGGAGAAGCGCTTTGCCCTCCGTCCGCTGGCAGAGGTGATGGAGGATTTCGATCTGGCACGGAAAAGCTATCGCGCAGTGGAGCGCATTTTTCTGGCGGATGGCGATGCCTTGGTGCGCCGCGCCGAGGAGCTGTATCAGATTCTGGACAAGATTGCCGTCACCTTTCCCGAGTGCCAGCGGGTGACCTGCTACGCCTCCCCCGCCAGTCTGCAAATCCGCACCGATGCCGAGCTGCAAGAGCTGCATCGCCGGGGACTGGCCATGGTCTATATGGGGCTGGAATCCGGCAGCGACACCGTGCTGACCAAGATGACCAAGGGGCATACGGCGGCGGAGATCATCGCCGCGGGACAGAAGGCCCGGGCAAACGGCTTGCAGCTGTCGGTGACTGCCATCTCCGGTCTGGGCGGCCCCGCTCTGCTTGAGGAGCACGCCATCGAAACCGCCCGGGCGCTGTCCGCCATCAATCCGGAGTATATCGGACTGCTGACCCTGATGGTGGAGGAGGGCACGCCGGTGCAGAGCTGGGTGGCAGACGGCAGCTTCCAGCTGCTCACCATCGATGAGGTTTTGCGGGAGACAGAGCTGTTGGTGGAGCATTTGGACTCCCCCGGCAGCGTCTTCCGGATGAACCACGCCTCCAACTATCTGCTGCTGCGGGGCACCCTGAATCAGGACAAGGCCGCCCTGCTACAGGAAATTCACCGCGCCATGGGGGATGAATCCCGCCTGCGACCAGAGGAGTTTCGCGCGCTGTAAAGCGACGGGGGGAGCTGAGTACGCGGCTTTTTGAAAAAAGCCTGGCAAAAACTTTACTGATCAGTTTCGTCAGGGCTAT